>DATFFZ010000087.1:0-5725 GCA_035249845.1 Gemmatimonadaceae bacterium | reverse complement strand
TCGCCGGCAGCCGGGGCGGGCAACGCCACCTCCAACCGCGCCAGCGGAACCAGCACCCGGACCGTCGCCGGCACCACCCGCACTCCCAGCCCGGTGGTGTCGATCGGCACGCGCCCCATGGTGTCGCTCACCATGAGGTCGAGCCGCGCGGTCATCACCGAGTCGAGCGAATGCACGCTGGTCCGACGTCCCGTCACCCGCACGCTGTCCGGCTCGAAGCGCGGCGGGCCGGTCACCCGCATCCCCGCCGGCGGGATGATCCGGAGCGCCGAGCGCACCGGGACGTCGCGCCAGGCGCGCACGTCGAGCTGAAGGGGGATGGTGCGCGGCTGCACGTCCTGCACGCGCGCCGCCACGCCGCTCGGGAGGTCCACGTCGCCCGGCCTGATGTCGAGCACCACCGTCTCCGGCGAATCGTTCCCCAGGTGGCGGCGGACGGTGGGCGGCGTCGCGTAGAGCTTGAGCAGGTCGCGTCCGCTCCCCACCACCAGCGCGTGCACGCGCGGCGGCGGCTCGACGACGCGCACCATGCTGTCGGTGGTGATCGCCAGCTCCACCTCCAGCTCGCGCGCCGCCGGTTCCTCGGCCGCCACGATGAGCCAGAGCACCATCGAGAAGAAGAGCGCGGCGGCCTTGATGGGGAGGTGCTCGGTGAAGGCGCTCACCAGCCGCTTCTTCACCGTCGTGCGCGTCAGGCGATGGCGACCGGTCGGAGTCATCGTCCGTCCTCCTCGGCGAGGAGCTGCGCCACCAGCGCCCGGTTCGCCTCCGAGCTCCAGTCGAGCGACGAGATCGCTTTCTTCCGGATCAGGCCATCGCGCCCGATCACGAACGTCTCCGGCACCCCCGTCGTCTGGTAGGTGCGCTGGATGCTCCCGCTCGGGTCGTGCAGGATCTCGAAGGTGAGTCCGTACTCGCGCACGAAATCGCGGATCTTCTGCTCCTCACCCGGAGCATCGATGCTCACCGCCACCACCTTGAGCCCCCGCGGCGCGAACTCCCGGTGCAGCCGCTCGATGCTCGGCATCTCCACCCGGCAGGGGAGACACCAGGTGGCCCAGATGTTGAGCAGCACCACCTGGCCCTCGTAGTCGCCCAACGACTTCACGGCCGCGGTCTCGTCCAGCGTGCGCGCCTCGAAGCGCGGCGCCTCGACGCCCGCCGTCACCGGGAAGAGCTCGTCGCCCAGGATGCGGGTGACGGCGAAGAGTCCCGCCGCGAGCGCGAGCGCGATCGCGCCCACCGCCGCCCACTGCTGACGCGCCGTCACGCGCGCTCCATGCAGCACTGCCTCAGGGCGCGCACCTCTGCGGCGGGGTCGGCGGCGGCGAACACCGCGTTCCCGGCCACGAAGGTGTCCGCGCCCGCGCGCCAGGCCGCGCCGATCGTCTCGCGGTTGATTCCGCCGTCCACCTCCAACACCGCGGCGCTCCCGGCGGCGTCGAGCAGCTCGCGCGCGCGGCGCAGCTTGTCCACCGACTGCGGGATGAACGTCTGCCCCCCGAATCCAGGGTTCACCGACATGATGAGCAGCAGATCGAGCTCGCCCGCCACCTCACGCACGGCGTCGAGCGGCGTCGAGGGGTTGATCGCCGCTCCCGCCTTGCACCCCAGCTCGCGGATGCGGTGCAGATGTCGGTGCAGATGCGGCGACACCTCGGGGTGGATGGTGAGCACCGACGCGCCGGCGCGCGCGAAGTCCTCGATGTAGCGCTCCGGCTCCACCACCATGAGATGGACGTCGAGCGGGAGCGTGGTCACGCGCCGCACCGTCTCGATCACCTTCACCCCGAAGGTGAGGTTGGGCACGAAACGACCATCCATGACGTCGATGTGCACCCAGTCGGCGCCCGCCTTCTCGATGGCGGCGATGGACTCGCCCAGCCGCGCGAAGTCGGCGCTCAGGATCGACGGCGCGATGCGGACGCTCACGGCAGCGAGTCGGTGGGAGGGCGCGCGGAGATCCGCAGGGTCACGCCCGATCCGCCGGGCACGGTCTGGTTCGCGTTAGGCGTCTGGCCGATCACCGTTCCCGGCGGCTGTGGGCTCGTCGAATCCACCGTCACCTGTCCGATCTTGAGACCGAGCTGGATGATGAGCGTACGCGCGGCGTCGATGCTCTGGCCCATGACGTCGGGCACCTGCACGGTGGCGGGTCCGCGGCTCACGGTGAGATCCACCGCCGACGGCACCGTGACGCGTTCGCCCCCGCGCGGACGACTGGCCAGCACCTGCCCGCGCGGCGATTCGCTGTTCGCCTCCAGCACCGAGCCCACTGCCAACCCGGCGCGCTCGATGGCGGTCTCCGCCTGGGCCCTCGTCAGGCCGGCCAGAAGGGGCACCTCCCCCATCTGCTGTCCGCGGCTCACCTCCAGCTCCACGTTCGTCCCACGCCGCTCCACCGCGTCGGGCACCGGCGCTTGCTGGAGTACCGTCCCCGCGGGCGTGCTGCCGTGGTAGCGCTCCGCCCCGCGCACGGCCACGAAGCCGCGCGTCTCGAGCTCCTTCACCGCATCATCGTAGCGGAGGCCGAGCACGTTAGGCACCTTGGTGTCGGTGGAGATCAGCTCCGACGGGAAGACGAACAGCGCCACGATCGCGTACGCGAGGATGAAACCGGCGGTGGCCGCCACCAGGTAGGGGATCGTGCGGCGCGCCTGTCCGCGCCACCTCACCCGGCGGTCCTCCGCAGACGCGCCGCGAACGCGCCGTCCACGCCATGCCGCTGCGGCAGCACGCGCAAGCGCCCCGCGTCGAGCACCGAGGCGCTCACCGCTCCCTCCCCCGGCGGCTCCAGCCGCCACTCGGGATACTCCGCCAGGAAGCTCTCGATCTGCGCGTCGTTCTCCTCCGGCTCGAGCGAGCAGGTGGCATAGATGAGAAGCCCACCTGGCTTCACCACGCCGGCCGCCGCGCGAAGAATGCTCCGCTGCAACGCCGCCATCACCGCCAGGTCGGAAATCTTGAGCCGCCAGCGCGCGTCGGGATGACGACGGAACGTCCCCGTCCCGGTGCACGGCACGTCGAGCAACACCGCATCCACCGGCCGGATGGCGGGATGCCGCGCGTCGGCCACCAGCGCGTGGATGCCGCGCGCCTCCATCCGCCGGAAGTTCGACAGCGTGCGCTCCATGCGCCCGGCCGAGCGATCGGCGGCGAAGATGAGCGACGCCGCGCGCGACAGCTCGAGCGTCTTCCCGCCCGGCGCGGCGCAGAGGTCCGCCGCCGTGCAGCCCCCGGGAATGGAGGCGTATTGCGTCACCAGCGTCGACGCCGGATCCTGCACGAAGAAGAGCCCCTGCCGGTACGCGCCGAGCTCGGTGAGCGACACGCTCTCGCGCAGCTGGATGCTGTCGCGCACCAGCGGCACTTCGTCCACGCGGACGCCGGCCGATTCGAGCGATGCCTCGAGCTGCTCGTGCACGATCCCGTACGGGCGGAGCACGGTGGGCGGCTCGGTGTTGTTGGCGATGAGGAGACGCTGCGTCTCCTCCGCTCCCCAGCGTCCCACCCAGCGCGCTACCAGCCAGCGTGGGTGCGAGTGGTGGAGCGCCAGCGCCTCCACCGGATCGGTGGGGTGGGCGACGTCGAGCGCCTCGCGCTCGCGATCCACGCGGCGCAGGACGGCGTTGGCCAGCTTGCTGGCGCCGATCCCGTGGCGCGCCTTGGTGAGCTCCACGGTCTGCGCGATGGCGGCGTAGGCCGGCACGCTGCGCATGAAGAGCAGCTGATACGCGCCGAGCCGGAGCAGATCGATCAGATCGGGATCGAGCCGCGCCAATCCGCCGCGCACGCGCGCCGAGAGCACCGCGTCGATCCAGGCGCGGCGGCGCAGCATCCCGTACACCAGCTCCTGCGTCCACCGGCGGTCGCGCGCGTCGAGCGCCGGGGCGCGCGCGTCGAAGGCGGGGTCGAGCAGCTCCCCCCGTCGCAGGTCGGCGCAGAGCTCCGCCGCCACGCGACGCGCCTCCGTCACTCCCCCTTCGCGCAGCACGTGCACGGGGCCCGACCGACGCATCTCGCTCACGCCAGCATCCCCGAGGTGGGAGAGGAGGGGACCGCCACTTCCCGGCGCGGCATCCGCCCCGCGAGATGCGCGAGCCGTCCGGCCTCCACCGCCAGCCGCATCGCGGTCGCCATCCGCACCGGGTCGTCGGCGGCGGCCAGCGCGGTGTTCATGAGAATGCCGTCGACGCCCTGCTCCATCGTGATGCACGCATCGGACGCCGTGCCCACGCCGGCATCCACGATGATCGGAACCGAGAGACGATGCGTGATGGTGCGGATCGCGTACTGGTTGAGCAGCCCGAGCCCCGATCCGATCGGCGACGCCAGCGGCATCACCGCCGCGGCGCCGGCGTCCTCCAGACGGAGCGCGGTGACCAGGTCATCGTTGGTGTAGGCGAGCACGACGAAGCCATCGCGCACCAGCTCGCGCGTCGCCTCCAGCAGGGCGGCGGTATCGGGAAGGAGTGTCTCGCGGTCGCCGATGACCTCCAGCTTCACCCACTCGTTGAACCCCGCGGCGCGGGCGAGGCGCGCATAGCGCGTGGCCTCGTCGGCGGTGTAGCAGCCGGCGGTGTTGGCGAGCAGGAGATGGCGCGCCGGATCGAGGTGGTGGAGCACCCCCTCTTCGTTGGCGCGATCCAGACTCACCCGCCTGACGGCGACGGTCACCACCTCCGCGCCTGACGCGGCGATCGCCCGGCGCATCTGCTCGTTCGACGCGTACTTCCCGGTCCCGACCATGAGCCGCGAGCGCAGCTCCCGGCCCGCCACCACGAACGGCGTGTCGAGCGCCGCCTCGCTGACGACGGCCGTCATCCGCCACCCACGAAGTGGACGATCTCGATCCGATCGCCGTCGGTGAGCGGGATGCGATCCAGAGCGGCGCGATCGCGCAGGATCTCGCGGTTGTGCTCCACCACCACCATCCGCGGATCGAGCGACAGCGCGCGCAGCAAGTCACCCACCGTGCTCCCCGGGAGGAGGGCGCGCGACTCACCATTGACCACGGTCGTGAGGGTCCTATCCGCCGTCCCCTGCGTCATACCGGGAAAGATACTCAATGGCGGCGGCCTCGGCATCGTCGGCGTGCCAGATGCCGCTGATCGCCGCCACCCCGTAGGCGCGCGCGGCGCGAAGGAGCATGATGTGTTGGGGACGCACGCCACCGATGGCGATGCACGGTCGTCCGGTGGCGGCCGCCAGCTCGGTGATGAGCCAGTTTCCGCGCTCCGCTTCGCCGGGGTGGCTGTCGGTCTTGAAGACGTTGCCGATGACCAGCCAGTCGGCGCCCGCGTCGGCCGCCTCGAGCCCCTCGCCCAGCGCGTGCACGCTCGCGCCCAAGCGCATCTCGGGCGCGATGTCGCGCGTCACCGAGCGCGCGTCGCGCACGTTCATGGAGCGCGACGTGAGCTGCACCGCCCGCGCGCCGGTGGCGAGCGCCACATCCACCCGGTCGTTGACCACCAACCAGCACCCGCTCCGCTCCTGCGCCCTCCCCAACGCGGCCCCGATCTCGAACAGGCTCGCCGTGGGGGTCGATTTCCCCCGCAGGTGCACCGCCCCTCGCTCGCCGAGCGCGTGCATGACGGCGCGGGCGCGGTTGATGAAACCCGATTGGGAGAGGACGAGGTCGTCGGTGACAGCGTGAATGACGGGAATGGGAGGAGGGAGGAGGGAGGAGGGAGGAGTGTTTGCATCCCCTCCTCCCTCCTCCCTC
>DATFFZ010000086.1:0-2083 GCA_035249845.1 Gemmatimonadaceae bacterium | reverse complement strand
TTGAGCGCGCGCGCCAGCGCGCTCGGCGGCTCCTTGCTGAGCCTGCCGCCCCGTGATGCCGGTGCCGTCGTGCCGGCCGCCTCGTCAGGCACCGCGGGCGCCGCGGCGGCTCTGGCGGCCAGCATCTCGCGCGCGCTCTGGCGGTCGACCGCCTGCGCGTATTCGCGAACCTGCGGCGACGCGGTCACGTGCTGCAGGAGCTCGACGTCGGTGAGCGGCGACATGCGGGAGAGGGGCGGCACCATGCGCACCGCGAACGTGGGCGTGGGCGCTCCGTTGGCAGCCAGCACGGTGACCAGCGCCTCCCCGATGCCGAGCGTCGTCAGCGTCGCCTGTACGTCGTAGAACTCGGTCTTGGGGAAGGTGCGCGCGGCCGCTCGCAACGCCTTCTCGTCGTCGGGAGTGAACGCCCGCAGCGCGTGCTGCACGCGATTGCCCAGCTGCGCCAGGATGTCGGCCGGAACGTCCTTCGGGCCGTGGGTGACGAAGTAGACGCCCACGCCCTTGGAACGCACCAGCCGCACCACCTGCTCCACCTGCTCGGTGAACGCCTTGCTCGCGCCATCGAACAGGAGATGCGCCTCGTCGAAGAAGAACACGAGCTTGGGCTTCTCCAGATCTCCAGCCTCGGGGAGCGTGTGATAGAGGCGCGCCAGCATCCACATCATAAAGGTCGAGGAGAGCGCCGGCTTGTCCTGCACATCCTTGAGCTCGAGGATGCTCATCACCCCCCGTCCGTCCGGCCCCACCCGCATGAGGTCGCCGAGGTCGAACTCGGGCTCGCCGAAGAAGGCGCCGGCTCCCTGCTGCTCGAGCTCGACCATCTCACGGAGCAGCACGCCCACGGTCTGCTTCGACATGCCACCGTAATCCTTGAGCTCCTCGGCGCCCTCCCCCGACAGGAACTGGAGCACGGCGCGGAGATCACTGAAATCGAGGAGGAGGAGCCCGCGATCGTCGGCGTACTTGAACACCATCGCCAGCACCGACGACTGCGTCTCGTTGAGGCCGAGCACCTTGGAGAGGAGGAGCGGTCCGAAGGAGGAGACGGTCGCTCTCAGCTGCGCGCCGAGCTTCCCGGTGAGGCTGAGAAATTCCACCGGAAATCCGGTGGGGGTCCACTGATATCCCGTTTCCGTGGCGCGCTGCGTGATCCGTGGCGACGCCTCACCCGCCGCCGCCACACCGGCGACGTCTCCCTTCACGTCGGCCAGGAACACCGGCACCCCCGCCTTCGAGAGCTGCTCGGCCATGAGCTGGAGCGACTTGGTCTTCCCCGTTCCCGTGGCGCCGGCGATGAGGCCGTGCCGATTCATCATGGCCAGCGGGATACGCGCCAGCGGCTCGGGGTGACACCCCCCTTCGTGCACGATGGCGCCGAGGGTGATCCCAGGCTGCTCCGCCGGGAAGGCGGAACGGGCGGCGGAAATGACCTTCTCGTCCACGAGCGGCTCCGGTGTAGGCGTGCGAGAATCTACCCCTGAGCGATCGAGGATTACAGACGGCATTTCGGACACGCGATGCGATTCAACCGCCCGCGATGCCCGGCTGCCTCCCGCGATCGCTCGTCAGGACCAGCTCGGCGGCTCCGTCCATCCCCTGAGCGCCTAACAAGAGCACCAGCTCGTCGTCCCGCACCCCGTCCAGCACCGCGCGCACCGCTCCCGCGAGCGTCGGCTCCGGGATCGCGCGCAGATCGCCGGTGTGGGCGAGGCGCTCGAGCGCGGCGTCGACCGTGCGGAGGACGGCATCGCGCTCCTCGGGTGTCACGCGGTCGCGCGGCGACGCGGTGCCCTCGCTCCAGGTGACCACCAGCTTCACCGACTCCTCCCGCGCGCGCTCCCCGATCAGCTCCGCCAGCGTCGTCGCCAACCGCTCGTTGATCTCCACGCCGCGCGCGCCGCGGACGCCGAACAGCACCCGCAATCCCGAGCGCGCGATCGGCGCGATGCTGGCGAACACCGCCCGCAACGTGTCGGGGTGCCCGGCGGTGTCGTCGATCACCAGCGGCCGCGCGTCGCGCACGACCTCCATGCGCCGCCGCACCGGGGCCATCTCGGCCAGCGCGTGCGTCACCGCCTCC
>DATFFZ010000085.1:0-27677 GCA_035249845.1 Gemmatimonadaceae bacterium | reverse complement strand
GGACACGGCAGTAACCCTCTCACTATCGGGATTTGAGTTCCATGGCCAAGGCAAAGTTTGAGCGGACGAAGCCGCACGTGAACGTGGGGACGATTGGGCACGTCGATCATGGGAAGACCACGTTGACGGCGGCGATCACGGCGATCCAGGCCAAGAAGGGGCTGGCCCAGTTCACGGCCTACGATCAGATCGACAAGGCCCCGGAGGAGCGCGAGCGGGGGATCACGATCGCCACGGCGCACGTGGAGTACGAGAGTGCCAAGCGGCACTACGCGCACGTGGATTGTCCGGGGCATGCCGACTACGTGAAGAACATGATCACGGGGGCGGCGCAGATGGACGGGGCCATTCTGGTGGTGAGCGCGGCCGACGGGCCGATGCCGCAGACGCGGGAGCACATTCTGTTGGCGCGCCAGGTGAACGTGCCCTACATCGTGGTGTTCATGAACAAGGTCGACATGGTGGATGATCCGGAGCTGTTGGATCTGGTGGAGCTGGAGGTGCGGGAGTTGTTGAGCGCCTACGAGTTTCCGGGGGATGAGATTCCGGTGATTCGGGGGAGTGCGTTGAAGGCGTTGGAGTCGAACGATCCGGCCTCGGCGCCGGGGCAGGTGATCGGGGAGTTGATGGACGCCCTGGACAGCTACATCCCGCAGCCGAAGCGCGAGATCGACAAGCCGTTCCTGATGCCGGTGGAGGATGTGTTTTCGATCACGGGGCGGGGGACGGTGGCCACGGGGCGGATCGAGCGGGGGACGATCACGGTGGGGGAGGAGGTGGCGCTGGTGGGGTTTGGGAGCGACAAGCGGACGGTGGTGACCGGGGTGGAGATGTTCCGGAAGCTGCTGGATCGGGGGGAGGCGGGGGACAACGTGGGGTTGTTGCTGCGGGGGATTGGGAAGGAGGAGATCGAGCGCGGGATGGTGCTGGCCAAGCCGGGGTCGATCACGCCGCACACGCATTATCTGGCCGAGGTGTACGTGTTGACGAAGGAGGAGGGGGGGCGGCACACGCCGTTCTTCAACGGGTATCGGCCGCAGTTTTACTTCCGGACGACGGACGTGACGGGGTCGGTGAAGTTGCCGGAGGGGACGGAGATGGTGATGCCGGGGGACAACATTCAGATGGAGATCGAGCTCATCACGCCGATCGCCATGGACGAGGGGCTGCGCTTCGCCATTCGCGAAGGGGGCCGCACCGTGGGCGCGGGCGTGGTGACGAAGATCATCAAATAGGGACGCGCGCCACGGGACGCGCGCGGCGCCGCCGTCGGACGTCATCCGCCGTGCCGTGGCATCGCTGATCCCGAAATACCGAGTACCGGGACCACAAGGAAATGCCCAGAGAGAAGATCATCCTCGCGTGCAACGAGTGCAAAAACCGCAACTACTTCACGGACAAGAACAAGCGGCTGCACCCGGAGCGCGTGGAGTGGAAGAAGTATTGTCCGCGCTGCAACCAGCACACGCTGCATAAGGAAACGAAGTAGATGGCGACCAGAATCGATCGGACGGTGGCGTTCCTCACCGACGTCCGCTCCGAGATGAACAAGGTCACCTGGCCCGACCGCGCGCAGCTGCGGCAGGCCACGATCGCCATCCTCATCTTCGTGCTGGTCATCGCCGGCGTCATCGCGATCCTGGACATCGTGCTCAACGCCGTGCTCGTCAGGCTCATCCCCTCGCTCTTCGGGGTCGGATGATCGTGACCGAGCACCGGTGGTACGCGATCCAGACCACGGCCGGGCATGAGAACAAGGTACGCAGCCTCGTGCAGCGGCGTATCGAGGCCGATGCGTCGTCGCCGGAGGATCGCGTCATTCGTCAGGCGCTGGTCCCGACGCAGGAAGTGGTGGAGATCAAGAACGGCAAGAAGGTCACCGTCGAGCGGAAGATCTACCCGGGCTACGTGCTGGTCGAAATGGTGATGAATCAGGACACGTTGCACACCATCAATTCGATTCAGGGCGTGATCAAGTTCGTCGGCCACGAGCGGCTCCCGCAGCCGCTTCGCCCCGAAGAGGTGAACCGCCTCCTCGGGATCGCCGACGAGCTGGAGCAGGAAGAGCCGAAGGAAGAGATCCCCTTCATGGTCGGCCAGGCGGTGGCGATCACCGAAGGACCCTTCAGCGACTTCAATGGAACGGTCGAGGAAGTGTACGCGGACAAGGGGAAAGTCCGGGTCTCGGTCAGCCTCTTCGGACGACCGACCAGCGTGGAGTTGGATTACTTGCAGTTGAAGGCGTACTGATCGGGACTCGGCCATCGGTCATCGGGACTCGGCCATCGGGACTCGGCGCTCGGTCGAGATCCTACCGCCAAAGCCGAGTCCCGATGACCGATGGCCGAGTCCCGATGAGTCGTCGGAGCACCACGCCGACGCTAATTCCAACGTGGGAGTCAGGGGCGCGCGACAGCGCGCCACGGTACGCACAGGAGAGTTCACATGGCAAAGAAGGCAACTGGCTTCGTCAAGCTGCAGATTCCGGCGGGCCAGGCGACTCCGGCGCCCCCGGTGGGGACCGCGCTCGGGCCGCACGGCATCAACATCATGGCCTTCGTGAAGGAGTTCAACGCGCGCACCGCCGCGCAGTCCGGTACGATCCTCCCCGTCGAGGTGACGATCTTCTCGGACAAGTCCTTCACGTTCATCACCAAGACGCCCCCCGCGGCCATCCTCCTCAAGAAGGAGGCGGGGATCGAGAAGGGATCGGGGGTGCCGAACCGGAACAAGGTCGGCTCCGTGACCAAGGCGCAGATCCGGAAGATCGCCGAGCTCAAGCTCCCCGATCTCAACACCGACAACGTCGAGTCGGCCATGGCGATGATCGCCGGCGCCGCCCGCTCGATGGGGTTGGAGGTGAAGGACTGATGCGCCGCCACGGAAAGAAGTTCAACGACGCGGCCAAGCGCGTGGACGCCGCCTCGAGGTACCAACCTCGTCAGGCGATCGAGCTCGTCAAGCAGGCCGCCTTCGCCAAGTTCGATGAAACGGTGGAGGTCGCCGTCCGGCTCGGCGTCGACCCGCGCCACGCCGATCAGGTCGTGCGCGGCACGGTGGTCCTCCCGGCGGGAACCGGGAAGTCCGTTCGCGTGCTCGTCATCGCCGTCGGCGACAAGGCCAAGGAGGCCGAGACCGCCGGCGCCGATTACGTGGGCGTCGAGATGATCCCGAAGATCAAGGAAGGGTGGCTCGACTTCGACGTGATGATCGCCACCCCCGACCAGATGGGTCAGGTCGGACAGCTCGGACGCGTGCTGGGCCCTCGCGGGCTCATGCCGAACCCGAAGGCCGGCACCGTCACCTTCGACGTCGCCCGCGCGGTGCGCGAGGTGAAGGCGGGGAAGATCGAGTTCCGCGTCGACAAGAGCGGCAACGTGCACGCGCCCATCGGCAAGGTCTCGTTCACCGCCGATGCGCTCACCGAGAACTTCACCGCGTTCATGGACCAGATCGTCCGCTCCAAGCCGTCGGCGGCCAAGGGCGTGTACGTCAGGAACGTCGCGGTCTCGAGCACGATGGGCCCGGGCGTCGCCATCGACACCACCCCCTACCGGTAACGAGCGATGAAGCGAACGGACAAGGAAGAGCTCGTCACCGAGCTCGCCGACAAGATCAGAGGCGCGAAAGCGCTCTACTATACCGACTTCACGGGACTGAACGTGAAGCGCATGACGGAGCTGCGGCGCCGCTTCCGCAAGGCGGGCGTCGAGTACGTCGTGATCAAGAACACGCTCGCCCTTCGCGCGGTGGCCGAGAGCGGTCTGGCCGCCGGAGAGCGCATGCGTGGCCCCACGGGCGTCGTGATCGGCCGCGACCCGGTGGCGGCGGCGAAGGTCCTCACCGACTTCGCCAGGGAGAACGAGCAGAGGCCCGAAGTGAAGGGGGGCATGCTCGACGGGAAGCCGATCGATACCGCGCAGGTGAAGAAGCTGGCCTCGCTCCCCCCTCGGGAGCAGATGCTGGCCGAGCTCGGCGCGGGCCTGCAGTCCCCGCTGGCGGCGTTCGTCGGCGCGATGAACGGTCTGCTGTCCACGTTTGCTGGAGCGCTCGAAGGGCTGCGTCGGCAGCGCGAGAGCGCCTGACGATTCCCAGGTACCAACCTGAGTCAACGCACCCCAGGTCCACCTGGGATCACTAGGAGAGAGAACACAATGGCTAACGCGACCCTGAGCAAGGACGAGATCCTCGAAGCGATCGGCAACATGTCGGTGTTCGAGCTTGCCGACCTGATCGAGGCCTTCAAGAGCCGCTTCAACGTGACCATCGCGGCCGCGCCGGTCGGCGCCGCTCCGGCAGCCGGTGGCGCAGCCGGCGGCGGGGCCGCGGCTCCGGCAGTCGAGGAGCAGACTGAGTTCACCGTCAACCTGAAGGAAGCGGGCGCGAAGAAGATCCAGGTCATCAAGGTGGTCCGCGAGATCACCGGCCTCGGCCTCAAGGAGGCGAAGGACCTGGTCGACGGTGCTCCCCAGACGGTGAAGGGCGGCGTCTCCAAGGACGAGGCGAACCAGATCAAGACCAAGCTCGAAGAGCAGGGAGCGACGGTCGAGGTCAAGTAAGGGACGGACGGATCTCGACCGTCAGGGCTGGCCGAGTCCCGCTCCCGTCCCTTACTGGACCTTCGATGACCGCTATTTGGCACGAGCACCACAATTCGCCGTTCATTTTGCCACCCTCCGCGCGCGAAACACTTCGCGCGGCGGAGCCGGGGCGTTTTTTCGTCTGCGCGCGGGTGATCATCCATGCGTGATTCGCTGAAGGAAATTTCGTTCGCCAAGCTCGAGCAGGGGATGGACATGCCCCATCTCCTCGACATCCAGACACGCGCCTTCGAGGCGCTGCTCCAGCTGGATGCCGCCTCCCACGACCGCGAGGACGTGGGCCTCGAGCGCGTCTTCAAGGACCTCTTCCCCATCACGGACGTCCACGAGAATTACTCGCTGGAGTTCGTCCGCTACACCCTCGGTGAGCCGAAGTACTCCGTCGAGGAGTGCATCGAGCGCGACATGACCTACTCGGCGCCCCTCAAGGCGACGCTGCAGCTCATCGTCAACGAGGACGTGAACGGGGTCAAGCGCCCGCGCAACATCATCGAGAAGGAAGTCTATCTCGGCGAGCTCCCGCTGCTCACGCCGCTCGGTACCTTCGTCATCAACGGCGCCGAGCGCGTCATCGTCAGCCAGCTCCACCGCTCCCCGGGCGTGGTGTTCGAGGAGTCGACGCACCCCAACGGCCAGCGGCTCATCTCGGCTCGCATCATTCCATTTCGCGGGTCGTGGGTCGAGTTCACCGTCGACATCCACGACGTCATCTACGTCCACATCGACAAGAAGAAGAAGTTCCCCGCCACCGCGCTCCTCCGGGCGCTCGGCTACGGGTCGAACTCGGACATCCTCCACCTCTTCTTCAAGGTCCGCGAGCTCGACCTCACCAAGAAGCTCGAGACCCGCGGCGACCAGCGGGAGGTGCTCGGCGCCATCATCGCCGAGGACATCGCGCTCCCGGGCGAGGCCACGCCGGCCGACGCTCCCAAGGCACGCACCAAGAAGGCGCGCGCCGAGCAGGCGCGCGCCGAGGCCGAGCTGCTCGTCAGGCAGGGGGACGAGCTCACCCCCGAGGTGTACAACCGCCTCCGTCGTCAGAACATCGACACGGTGAAGGTGTTCGCCTCGTACCTCACCATCGACCTCCGCGACGAGGTCGACGCCATCGAGCGCGGCGAGCGCACCGAGCGCCGCGAGCTGGCCGAGGACGTGGTGGACGCGGACACCGGTGAGGTGATCGCCGAGTCGCGCCAGCGGCTCACCGACACCCTCATCAAGCGCATCCGCCGGGCCGGTAGCAACAAGGTGCAGGTGTTCGTGACGTCGGGTCGCGCCGAGTCCACGCTGATCAAGAACACGCTGGCCAAGGACCCGACGGCCCGCACCGACTCCAAGGAAGGCGAGGACCTCGCGCTCCGGCAGATCTACGGTCTGCTGCGGCCGGGCGACGCGCCCAACCTGGAGACGGCTCGTGAAGCACTCCGGCGGCTCTTCTTCTCGCCCAAGCGCTACGATCTCGGGCGCGTCGGACGCTACAAGATCAACCAGCGCCTCGGACTCGAGTTGCCGGCGGACCACACGGTCCTGACGCCTGACGACTTCGTGGCCATCGTCCGCTACCTCGTGGAGCTCCACGAAGGGCGCGGCCACGTGGACGACATCGACCACCTCGGCAACCGCCGCATCCGGTCCGTAGGTGAGCTGATCGCCAACCAGTTCTCGGTCGGTCTCTCGCGCATGGCGCGCCTGGTGAAGGAGCGCATGTCGATCAACACCGATCCGGAGAAGATCACGCTCGACGATCTGGTCAACGCGCGGACGGTGAGCGCGGTGATCCAGGCGTTCTTCGGGTCGTCGCAGCTGTCGCAGTTCATGGATCAGACCAACCCGCTCGCCGAGCTGACGCACAAGCGTCGCCTCTCGGCGCTCGGGCCCGGCGGACTCACGCGCGAGCGCGCCGGCTTCGAGGTGCGCGACGTCCACTATTCGCAGTACGGACGCATGTGCCCGATCGAGACGCCGGAAGGTCCGAACATCGGTCTCATCACGTCGCTCGCCTGTTACGCGCAGGTGAACGACCTCGGCTTCGTCGAGACGCCGTACCGTGTCGTGAAGAACGGCAAGGTGACCGGCGACATCGAGTGGCTCGACGCGAACAAGGAAGAGGACGCCACCATCGCGCAGGCGAACGCGAATCTGCGCGAGGATGGCTCCTTCGTGGACGATCTGGTGCTCTGCCGCCAGCAGGGCGACGTCCCGCTCGTTCCGCCGGACCGCATCGACTTCATGGACGTGGCGCCGGAGCAGCTCGTCTCCATCGCCGCCGCGCTCATTCCGTTCCTCGAGCACGATGACGCCAACCGCGCGCTCATGGGCTCGAACATGCAGCGTCAGGCGGTGCCGCTCCTCAACCCCAAGACTCCCGTGGTGGGGACCGGGCTCGAGGAGAAGGTGGCGCGCGACTCGGGCGCGGTGGTGATCGCCAAGCGCTCGGGCGTGGTCACCCGGGTGACGGCCGACGAGATCATCGTCGATTCCGGTCCATCCGATCGGCTGCCCAGGGCCGAGGAGCGGCGCGGCGGCGATCGCCCGCTGGCGCGGCTCACCCAGCACGACCGCTACCGGCTCAAGAAGTACTGGCGCACGAACCAGGACACGGCCATCAACCAGCGGCCGCTCGTCAGGCTCGGCCAGCGCATCAAGGCGGGAGACGTGCTCGCCGACGGCGCGGGCACCGAAGCCGGGCAGCTGGCGCTGGGGTCGAACGTGACCGTGGCGTTCATGCCCTGGTACGGACACAACTTCGAGGACGCCATCGTGCTCTCCGAGCGCCTGGTGAAGGACGACGTCTACTCGTCGATCCACATCCAGGAGCTCGAGCTCCACGTCCGCGACACCAAGCGCGGGCAGGAGGAGATCACGCGCGAGATCCCGAACGTCGCCGAGGAGTCGCTGATCGACCTCGACGAGCGCGGGATCATCCGCATCGGCGCGCACGTGAAGCCCGGCGACATCCTCGTCGGCAAGATCACGCCGAAGGGCGAGACCGAGCTCTCCCCCGAGGAGAAGCTCCTCACCGCCATTTTCGGCGAGAAGGCGAAGGACGTGAAGGACTCCTCGCTCAAGGTGCCACCCGGCATGGAGGGCGTGGTGATCGACGTGAAGATCTTCTCGCGCATCGACGACCAGGTGATCGAGAAGGATCGCGGCGAGCGCATCGGCGAGGTGCGACGGCTCGAGGCGGAGGAAAAGCTCCGCGTCAACGAGGTGCGCGACGGCGAGCTGGGCGAGATGCTGGAAGGGCAGACCGTCACCCTGGCGCTCAAGAGCGGCACCGTGGAAGAGGCGATCGCGGCCG
This sequence comes from Gemmatimonadaceae bacterium, assembly GCA_035249845.1. Taxonomy (GTDB): domain Bacteria; phylum Gemmatimonadota; class Gemmatimonadetes; order Gemmatimonadales; family Gemmatimonadaceae; genus DATFBY01. The sequence goes on along the minus strand of DATFFZ010000085.1, from coordinate 19,775 downwards.
GGACGAAGCTCACCGCCGAAGCGCTGCGCGATCTCAAGATCGCGTCGCTCGACCTCAAGACCTTCCGCGTGGAGAACAAGAAGACGAACGAGCGGATCCGCGAGGTGATCGAGGCGGCCAACAACGAGAAGGCCCGCATCGAGGAGAAGGCGGAGGAGCGGATCGACAAGATCCTGCAGCCTGACGAGCTTCCCCCGGGCGTGATCCAGCTGGTGAAGGTGTATCTCGCCGAGAAGCGCAAGATCTCGGTGGGCGACAAGATGGCGGGACGCCACGGGAACAAGGGCATCGTCGCGCGCGTGGTGCCGGAAGAGGACATGCCGTTCCTTCCGGATGGCCGCCCCGTCGACATCGTGCTCAACCCACTGGGCGTTCCGAGCCGCATGAACGTCGGGCAGATCCTCGAGACCCACCTCGGGTGGATCGCGCAGATCCTCGGTTTTTACGCCAAGACGCCCGTGTTCCAGGGCGCCAACGAGCGCGAGATCGGACTGCTGCTCAAGCTCGCCGGGATCCGGTGGGCGGGAGAGGCGCTCGGTCTTCGCACGCCGGCGCCGGTGCTGACGGACAAGGAGATCCGGCGGCTGCTCGACGACATCAAGCCGGCGCGCGAGGAAGGCGAGGCCTTCGTCCACATCGGCGAGGCGTCGCTCAACGACTTCGGCGGCCGCTCCATGTCGCAGGAGACGCGCGATCTCTTCCACCGCGTGCGCGACTACCTCGCGGGCGCGGCCAGGGAGATGGCCGAGCGCGAGCAGACGGAGATCCGCTATCAGGTGGACTTCCACTCGGCCGTGAGCGAGGACGAGGGGGAGGGTGAGACGAAGAGCCGGAAGGGCGAGTTCAAGAGCACGCTCAAGGCGATGGAAAAGCTCCTGGACCGGCAGCCGGCCGACACGCTCCAGCAGGAGGAGCTGCCGGCGCTGGCGGCGATGCTCGGCCCCAAGTCCGAGGCCGACGTGGATGCCGCGGCGGGCGAGCTCATGCGCATGGCCGGGCTCACCACCTCGGGCAAGGTGTGGCTGCGCGACGGGCGCACCGGCGAGCGCTTCGCCAGCCCGGTGACGGTGGGCGAGATCTACATGCTCAAGCTCTCGCACCTGGTGGATGACAAGATCCACGCGCGGAGCATCGGACCGTACTCGCTGGTGACGCAGCAGCCGCTGGCCGGCAAGGCGCAGTTCGGTGGCCAGCGGTTCGGAGAGATGGAGGTGTGGGCGCTCGAGGCGTACGGTGCCGCGCACACGCTGCAGGAGATTCTCACGGTGAAGTCCGACGACGTGAACGGACGGAGCCGCGTGTACGAAGCGATCGTGAAGGGACAGAACCTGCCGGAGCCCGGCATTCCCGAGTCGTTCAACGTGCTGGTGAAGGAGCTTCAGGCACTCGGGATCTGGGTCAAGCTGGGTGCAGCTGGTGGTGATGGCGCAAACGGCAACGGCACCGGAGAGGAGTAACACATGATTGACTTCCGTAGCGTGCGCGAGCCGCGCAGCTCGAGTTTCGATTTCATTCAGATCCGCATCGCCTCCCCCGAGGAGATTCGCGGTCCGCGCGATCCCAAGGAGCGCGAGCGCCTGGAGATGCAGGGGCTCCGCAACTGGTGGTCGTGGGGAGAGGTGACCAAGCCGGAGACCATCAACTACCGGTCGTTCAAGCCGGAGAAGGATGGGCTCTTCTGCGAGCGCATCTTCGGGCCGGTGAAGGACTGGGAGTGCCACTGCGGGAAGTACAAGCGCATCCGCTATCGCGGCGTCATCTGCGACCGCTGCGGCGTGGAGGTGACGCTGTCCCGCGTGCGCCGCGAGCGCATGGGGCACATCGAGCTGGCGGTGCCGGTGGCGCACATCTGGTTCTTCAAGACGCTGCCGTCCCCCATGGGAAACCTGCTCGACATCACGCTCCGTGATCTCGAGAAGATCATCTACTACTCGAACTACGTGGTGATCGAGCCGGGTCAGCAGGAGGTGATGGCCAACCAGCTCCTCGACGAGGACGAGTACCTCGCGCTGCGCGACAAGGCCAAGCAGGAGGGAGACGACGCCTTCAAGGCGGACATCGGCGCGCCCGCGGTGCGGGAGCTCTTGCGTCGCCTGGACGTGGACAAGGTGGCGGGCGAGCTCCGCGCCTCGGTGGCGGTGGAGTCGTCGCAGCACCGCAAGAAGCAGATGCTCAAGCGGCTCAAGATCATCGACGCCTTCGTGAACTCGGGGGATGCCGGCGGCACGCGCAACAAGCCGGAGTGGATGATCCTGGATGTGGTGCCGGTGATTCCGCCCGACTTGCGGCCGCTGGTGCCGCTCGACGGTGGACGCTTCGCCACTTCCGACCTGAACGACCTCTATCGGCGCGTGATCAACCGGAACAACCGGCTGCAGAAGCTCATCATGCACCGGGCGCCGGAGGTCATCCTTCGCAACGAGAAGCGCATGTTGCAGGAGGCGGTGGACGCGCTGTTCGACAACGGCCGCCGCTCCAAGGCGATTCGCGGTCGCGGCAAGCGGCCGCTCAAGTCGCTCTCCGACATGCTCAAGGGGAAGCAGGGGCGCTTCCGTCAGAACCTGCTCGGCAAGCGCGTGGACTACTCGGGACGCTCGGTGATCGTGGTGGGTCCGGAGCTCAAGCTGCACCAGTGCGGCCTGCCCAAGGCGATGGCCCTCGAGCTGTTCAAGCCGTTCATCATCCACAAGCTGGTGGAGAAGGGGATCGCCGAGACGGTGAAGCGCGCCAAGAAGATCGTGGAGCGCGAGTCGCCCGAGGTGTACGAGATCCTCGAGGAGATCATCCGCGACCACCCGGTGCTCCTGAACCGCGCGCCGACGCTGCATCGCCTGGGCATCCAGGCGTTCGAGCCGGTGCTGGTGGAAGGGAAGGCCATTCGTATCCACCCGCTCGTCTGCGCCGCGTTCAACGCGGACTTCGACGGTGACCAGATGGCCGTGCACGTGCCGCTCTCGTTCGAGTCACAGCTCGAGTCGCGGCTGCTCATGCTGTCGTCGAACAACATCCTCAAGCCGTCGGACGGCCGCCCGGTGGCGGAGCCGAGCCAGGACATCGTGCTCGGCTGCTACTTCCTCACCAAGGCGCCGATGGACTTCGAGGCCAAGGTGAAGACGGCGCCGCGCTTCACCACGGTGGCCGAGGTCGAGACCGGGCTGGCGCTCGGACGCGTGAGCTTCCACACGCCGGTCGGCTTCCTGGTGGAGGATGGCGCGGGTCGCCGGTGGGAGCACACCACCGTGGGTCGCGTGCTGTTCAACAGCATCGTGCCGCCGGGGATCCCGTATCAGAACCGGGAGATGAAGAAGAAGGCGCTCTCCGAGCTCGTCTTCGAGTCGTACCGGCACAGCGGGCTGGCCGAGACGGTGCAGTTCCTCGACCGGCTCAAGGAGTTCGGCTTCCGCTACGCGACGATGGGCGGCGTGTCCATCGGCGTGGAGGACCTCGAGATTCCGGGGGAGAAGGCGACGTTGCTGGAGGAGGCTGACGCGCGCGTGGAGCGGTTCCAGCGCGCGTACCAGACGGGCAACATCACCAACGGCGAGCGCTACAACAAGGTGATCGACACCTGGACGCACGCGAACAACGACATCGCGGACGCCATGGTGAAGGCGATGGCGCGCTCGAAGAGCGGGTTCAATCCGGTGTTCATGATGTTCGACTCGGGCTCTCGCGGCTCGCGCGACCAGATCCGGCAGCTCGCCGGCATGCGCGGACTCATGGCCAAACCGCAGAAGAAGCTCACCGGCGGCATCGGCGAGATCATCGAGAGCCCCATCAAGTCGAACTTCCGCGAGGGACTCTCGGTGCTCGAGTACTTCATCTCGACGCACGGCGCGCGGAAGGGTCTGGCCGACACGGCGCTCAAGACGGCCGACGCGGGCTACCTCACGCGTCGTCTGGTGGACGTCGCGCAGGACGTGACGATCACCGAGGAGGATTGCGGCACGATTCTCGGTCTCGAGGTCGGCGCGCTCAAGGAGGGGGAGGACATCATCGAGCCCCTGTCGGAGCGCATCGTCGGCAACGTGGCGGCGGAGGATGTCGAGGATCCGCACGAGCGGGACGAGGCCGGTCGTCGCACGCTGCTGGTGGAAGCCGGGCAGCTGATCGACGAGGAGATGTCGCGCGCGATCGAGGACGCGGGGATCGAGACGGTGCGCATTCGCTCGGTGCTCACCTGCGAGGCGAAGCGCGGGCTCTGCCGGATGTGCTACGGCCGCAACCTGGCCACCATGGACATGGTGGACCTGGGCGAGGCGGTGGGCATTCTCGCCGCGCAGTCCATCGGCGAGCCGGGGACGCAGCTCACCCTTCGCACCTTCCACATCGGCGGCACGGCGGCTCGTATCGCCGAGCAGACGGCGCGGAAGTCGAAGGTGGCGGGCTTCGCCGAGTACGGCGAGCGGTTGGTGTCGGTCACCAACGCCGAGGGGCAGAAGATCGTCACCTCGTACGAGGGGGACATCATCATCCGGGGCTCGGCCGACCCGAGCTCGGCGGTGGTGTCGCGCTTCCAGGTTCCGCTGGGCGCGATCCTCATGGTCGAGGACGGCGCCGAGGTGAAGCGCGATCAGGTGATCTTCACCTGGGACCCGTACACCACGCCGATCATCGCCGACGTCAACGGGACGATCAAGTTCGTCGACATCGTCGAGGACGAGTCGGTGTCCGAGGAGCTCGACGAGCTCACCGGCCTCCGGCAGCGGGTGATCATCGAGGATCGTGAGAAGAAGCTCCACCCGCACATCGAGATCGTGCAGGAGAAGGGCGGGAAGGAGAAGCGCGTGCGCGACTTCGTCATCCCGGTGGGCGCGCAGCTCACGGTGGACGACGGCCAGCACATCTCGGCCGGCACGGTGCTGGCCAAGATCAGTCGCGAGGCGTACAAGACGCGCGACATCACCGGCGGTCTCCCGCGGGTGGCGGAGCTCTTCGAGGCACGTCGCCCGAAGGACCCGGCCACCATTTCCGAGATCGACGGCATCGTGCGCTTCGGCGACATCAAGCGCGGCAAGCGCGAGATCTTCGTGCAGCCCGTGCGGGTGCTCGACGACACCACGTTCGTGGCCGACGACTCGCAGCCGGCGCAGCTCTACGAGGTGCCGGCCGGCAAGCACCTCCGCGTGCACGAGGGTGACCGCGTGCGCGCCGGCGATCGCCTGTCGGAAGGTCCGGTGAACCCGCACGACATTCTGCGGATCAAGGGTCCGCGGGCGGTGCAGGAGTACCTCTTGAACGAGGTCCAAGAGGTGTATCGGTTGCAAGGCGTGAAGATCAACGACAAGCACATCGGCGTGATCGTGCGGCAGATGCTCCAGAAGGTGCGGATCCTCGATCCGGGGGAGACGGAGCTGCTGGAAGGGGAGCACGTGGACAAGGGCATCTTCCGCGAGGTGAACGACCGCTCGACGAAGAAGACGCACAAGCCGGCGAGCGCCGAGCCGTTGCTGCTCGGCATCACCAAGGCGAGCCTGACGACGCAGTCGTTCATCTCGGCGGCGTCGTTCCAGGAGACCACGCGCGTGCTGACCGATGCGGCGATCCGCGGGGCCAAGGACGATCTCCTCGGTCTCAAGGAGAACATCATCATCGGGCACCTCATTCCGGCCGGGACCGGCATGTACCGGTACCATGACGTGGAGATCGAGGGACAGGAAGCGCTCATGCCGCCTCAGCCGCAGGTTGGTGACGGCGGTCCGACGGCGGGCGCCGAGTCGCCCTTCGCGCCGCTCCCGGTTGGCGATGTGGCCAGCGTCGGGTTTGGCGGGGAAGACGATCTGTAGCATCGCGGATTCGCGATTGGCGATCGACGATTCGACAGGAGAGGCCGGCGAGAAATCGCCGGCCTCTTTTCGTGGTAGCCAGCCCCCGTACCGCAGCGCGGTCAGACGCCCGCACGGCATGTCAGTGGGTGGTAGTACTCTGCAAGGAGGTGCGCCAAAGGAGGGTTGACCGTACAAGGAGGTCCCCGGATCGGTACGCCCGTTGGCGCGGCCGGCACCGTCGTTGGGTTCGTGGCCCATCCGGTAAGACTCCTATCCACCGCACATGCTCGACCGCGTCCCCGGACTCGCAGTCGCAGTCACGCCGAGTGTTGGAGGGCGCGGGCGTGCCCAAGCCGCTCTTGTCGTGGCGTACCTGATAATTGGCCTCCACACGTGGGCGACGTGGGGGTACACGGGTCCCTTCTGGGGCGACTTCGGGGTCACGCTCAATCACGCGGAGCTGATGCGGCACGAGCGTGTGCCGTACCGCGATTTCTTCGCACCCTACCCGCCGCTCTGGTACTGGTCGATCGCGGGCTGGTCGAGGCTCTTCGGCGCATCGATGGACGCGGTCGCCGCATTCAGCGCGCTGCTCATCGCCGGCATCCTACCCGCGCAGGTGCGCTATGTGGCGAGGCTGGTTCCGCACGAGACGATAGTGCCGACCACGATCGCATCGATCGTCCTGGCGATCGTCGCGGGGCAGATCGAATCGGCGCCGCTTCCATTGGGAAGCTACGCGCCGCACGCCGTCATCGGTGGGATGAGTCTCCTCGGGGCCGTCGTGGTGGCGCTGCGCACCGAGCGGGAGCCCAGCGCCGCGCTCGCCGCGCTCGTGGGCGTGCTGGCGGCGCTGGCGTTTCTGTCGAAACACGACTTCTGGGTTCCGTCGCTCTACCTGGTGGGGGTGAGTGTCGTGATGTTCTACTCGCTTGGGCACCGCCGATACGCGGCCATTACGACATCGGGCTTTCTCGGCGTCATGCTGCTGGGGATTCTCGCCGTGGTCCGGAGCACCACCTGGTCGACGTTGCGGCAAGTGGTGACCGGCTTTGGATTCGCCACCGAGTACGGTCTCTCGCGCGCCTTGCCGAGTTGGGAGCTGCTCACGGTCGAGGGATTATGTCTGTCGCTCACGGTCGCTGCCGGCGCCATCGCGGCGCTCGTCGTGCGCGAATTTCGCCGCCGCGCGCTCGGGGTTCTGGGCGTCGCGCTGGCTGCGGCCGTCGGACTTGGCGGCCTGCATGTGTATGCATCGATCACCATCGGCCGGGGCATGGTGCACTCTGGACTTCCCGAGTGGCCGACGCCCACGCAACTCGCGCTCGCCGGCGCCGGTGGCGACTCGGCGCGGGTGCCGAGAGCGGCGGTTCTCTTTCTGAAGGAACGAGTGCAGGGTCACATATTGCCATTGCTCCTTCTCCTGCTGCTCGGCGTCGCGGTCATTGCTCGGTGGAGGCGCCTAGCGCCCGGGCGAGATCGTCTGCGTCTGCTCGCCCTGCTTGGGCTCTGCGTTGCCGCGAGAGCGCGACGGGGGTTTGAGCACATGGACTGGCTGCACGTCATGCTGGAGCTACCCGTGTATGCGCTCGCGCTACACCTGTTCATGGGTCACAGGATTCGACAGCCGACGAAGCTGATCATGGCGGGATATGCGGTCGTCGGTGTGCTCCTCTACTGGGCCACCGGCGTGGGGCCCCTCACGCGCCGCGGCACGTATGAGCCGGTAGCGACGGAGCGTGGCACTGCGCGCTGGCACCCGTCGCTCGCGGCGGACTTCCGCGCGATCGAGCAAGCGCTGCTCGACGCGGATCCGTCGAAGGAACGGCCGGTGTTCTCCCTCGGACACAACGGCGGCTTCAGCTACTGGCTCCGGCGCCCCAGCGTGACGCCGGTCGCGTTCGGTTTCACGCCTGGCGTGCCAGCTCCTGATTCGATTCTCGGAGCAATGCTCGAGAGCAGGCCGCCACCGTTCGTGATCCTGCACGACGGGTACATGCAGCTCTCGACGCCGATGTTGCGACCGGACCTCGCCCGATGGGAGCAGCCGGTCTGGCCGAATCGGTACATGCGCCACGATCGGAGCTACGTCGCCGATGCGGTGTCGACATGCCGGATGCTGGCACGCGTGCCTTCACACTGGGTGGCGGAGTACAGAATCTTCGACTGCGGCCGACCAGTCGGGATGGGGTCGCACCAGAGCGGCTTGCCCTAGGCCCCTTCGCGGCAGTCCGCCGGATACGTGGCGCGCCGCGATTTCCTGAGACACATTGGAGCGCATCCTGTCGGGAGAGTGCATGCGCTCTGTGCTCATGGCAGTCGTTTTCGCCGCGTCGATCGGTGCCTGCGCGAGTGCCGGCTCGGCGCCGTCGGTGGACCGGAACCTCATCACGGCGCAGGAGCTCGAGCCGATGGCCACCAACAACGTGTACCAGGCGCTGCAGCGGATCCGCCCGGACATGCTGAAGCGGAACCGAGGGCGCGCCTCGATCAACCTCCAGAACGCGCGCACCGTGGTGTACATCGACAATGCGCGCTTCGAGGAGCTCGAGGCCCTCCGCACGATCCTCTGCTCGCAGGTCCAGTCCATCCGCTACATCGACGGCCGCGACGCGGTGACGCGCTACGGGAGCGGACACGAAGCGGGCGCGATCATCGTCACGCTCAAAGGGTGAGGGAGGAGGGAGGAGGGAGGAGGGAGGAGGGAGGAACTGCGGACGGCGGCATTCGGGTCTCGGGGGTGAGATTCCGTCGCGGGAGCCCGAATGCCCAATGCCGAATGCCGAATGCCTCGTCTGGGTCCCTCCTCCTCTTCCCTCCTCCCTCCTCCCTATCCCCTGATTTCATGCGCCTGACCTCCGTCGTCGCCCTCTCCCTCGCCGGCATCGCGATCCTCGTGCTGCTCGTTCGCCGCGTCATGCGGAAGGCGGCGCGGAGGGCGGTGCGGAGATTTCGGGCGCGGGTCAATCGGTTCAAGCTCACCAGACGGTCGTACATCCGGGAGCAGCTGCTGGCCGACCCGGCCATCGCCGAGGCGGTGCGGGAGCACTCGCACGCGCACGGGGTCCGGGAGCGCGTGGTGTGGAAGCGCGTGGACGTGTACATCGACGAGATCGTCCCGTACTTCAACATTCTGGCCTACTACTCGTTAGGCTACGCGGTGAGCCGGCTGGTGCTCAATCTGCTCTACAAGGTCTCCGTCGACTACGAGGACCTGAGCGCGCTGGAACGCCTGCCGGACGATTCCGTCGTCATCTACCTGGCCAACCACCGCTCCAACGCCGACTACGTGCTCCTCGCCTACGTGCTGGCGGGGGACGTCTCCATCTCGTACGCGGTGGGGGAATGGGCGCGCGCCTTCCCGCTGGAGTACGTCTTCAAGACGTTCGGCTCGTACTTCGTCAGGCGCCGCTATCGCGAGCCGCTCTACCATCGCGTGCTCGAGCGGTACGTCCAGCTCATCACCCGCAACGGCGTGACGCAGGGGATCTTCCCCGAAGGCGGGCTCACGCGCGACGGGAGACTGCGCCCGGCCAAGATCGGGCTCCTCGACTACGCGCTCGGCGTCGCCCGGGAGCCCGCGCTGGCCCACCGGATGGTGATCATCCCGGTGGCACTCAACTACGATCGCGTCCTGGAGGACCGTTCACTGTTGCGCGAGCTGGAGCGCTCGGAGCATGGCGTCGGCGTTCGGCGTCTCACGCAGATGCGCGAGGTCACTCGCTACGTGGGCTGGAACGTGCTGCGGCTGGTCGGTGGCCGCTGGAAGCGCTATGGCCGCGCCGCGGTGACGATCGGACGGCCGCTCAGCGTGGCCGACTGGCTCACGGCCGAGCGCTCGCTGGGGAAGGACACGTGGGAGCTGCCGCGTCCGGAGCGACTGGCGCGCGTGCAGTGGTTGTGCGACGACGTCATGTCGCGCATCGGCGCGGTGATTCCGGTGACGCCGGTGCCGCTCGCCTGCGCGGCGATCCAAAGCCTGGAGCGCGACTTCGTGTCGCACGCCGCCCTGATGGAGCGAATGGCCGAGTTGCGCGACGTGCTGCTGGAGCTCAATGCGCGGGTGCTCCGCGCCGACCGCGACATCGAGGAGACCTTCGACCGCGCCTGGCGGATGCTATCCATGCGCCGCATCCTGGCCCGCGCCGGCGATGGCTACGCGGTCCTCCCGGGGAGCCGCTCCCTGGTGAGCTACTACGCCAACAGCATCGCGCATCTCCTCGGGCCGTTCGAGGCGGGAGTGCGGGAGCGGGATGCACTGCCGGTGATGAGGGCGGCGGTGATGAAGTGAGAGGGAGGAGGGAGGAGGGAGGAAAACAGCGAACCGCAAAAGCGAGCGGCAAAAGGCGCGGCATTCGGCATTCGGCATTGGGCATTCGGGGTCTCGGCGCAGAGATTCCGTCGCGGGAGCCCGAATGCCCAGTGCCGAATGCCGAATGCCGCCGCTGCCGTTCTCCGTTTCTCCCCTCCTCCCTATCCTTTTTGCCGCTTGTATATCGCACTCGTATACGGAATCCAGCTCCCTTTCCGCTCGTGCTCCGTGATGATGCTCAGCTCGTCCTTGCCGCGGAGGCGGACGAGGATCCGCCAGTGGGTCTGGGCGTCGCCGATCGTGTGGCCTTCGATCAGCATCGTACCGGGGCGAGCGGGGAGAAGGCGGGCGGTGGTGTAGCTGCCGTCGGAGGCGAAGCCCCACAGGGCGACGGCCGAGCGCTGCGCGTCCCAGCCGAAGTAGCCGGCCTCGCTCAGCACGCTGTCGCGGATGGTGAGGACGTGCTGCATCTGGATGAACTTCCCGTCCAGCGTCCAATCGAACTGGCGCGTACTGGAGTAGTTGCCGACGCCGGGGAGGAATCCGTTCCCGACCCACTTGCCGCCGACCAGCGGACGAACGGGCGCGAGCCGGTTGGGATCGGGATCGGCACCGCCGGCACCGAGCAGCGCGAGGAACGACACGGCGCAGAACAGCGCGCGGATCATGAAGGCTCCATCAAAGGCGTCACTGGTAGGGCGATCGACCCGCGCGAGTGGTCACGTGTCAGGCGTCGTTGCAAGGGCGCGTTCCGCAAACTAATGTGACAGGTCGCCTCCACGCGGCGGGAGCTCACCAGGGGGGTCTCGAGTCCATGAACCGTCTGCTCATTCTCGGAGCCGGAGCGGTCGTCGCAATGCCGCTCCGACCGTCGGCAACCCCAGCACATACCACCACGCACGGCGTGTGGCGGGAGGTGAAGTGCGAGTCGGGGCTGGCGATGCTCTCCGAGAACGACCGGACTTGGTCGGACCTGGAAGTGGAAGTCCTGGCCAAGCCGAAAAAGGGGAACAGGGCGCCGTCCTTCCCTTCCGTCCTGACCGGCAGCGCCGCGTTCGACGCCAACTACAAGGATCGCGTCGGCGGCGAGGTCGTGGCCCGCTTCGTGGTCGACACGCTCGGCTGCGTGGACATGCGCACCTTCACCGTGGTGAGCGCGTCCGACTCGGCCTTCACCGACGAGCTGCTCAAGGTCATCCCCAAGTACCGCTACGATCCCGCCAGGAAGGACGGTTCCAAGGTCCGCGCCTGGCTGACCTGGAAGTTCGTGTTTTTCAAGGACAACGGCGCGAGGCCCCCATTCGAATGAGAGAGCGGGAAGAAGGGAGAGCCGGCACGACCTTCGTCTTCGTCATCGCGGCGCGATTCCCGCTCCCCGCCTTTGCAGTTGACACTCACCGGCAAACCTCGTAACTTTTTAAGTCTGTTCCGTTTAGCAAGCATTTCGCGCCACGAGGTCATGCCGACTATCAACCAGCTCGTCCGGCGGAGCCGCCAGGACGTCGAGAAGAAGGAAAAAGCGCCCGCGCTCAAGGGGAATCCCCAGAAGCGCGGCGTCTGTACGCGCGTCTACACCACCACGCCCAAGAAGCCCAACTCCGCGCTCCGCAAAGTGGCGCGCGTGCGGCTGACCAACGGCTTCGAGGTCACCGCCTACATCCCCGGCGAAGGGCACAACCTTCAGGAGCACTCGATCGTGCTCATTCGCGGCGGACGTGTGAAGGATCTACCGGGCGTGCGCTACCACATCGTGCGTGGAACGCTCGACGCATCGGGCGTCAACGGTCGCAACAAGAGCCGCTCCAAGTACGGCACCAAGAAGCCGAAGGGCGCGGCCGGAGGGAAGAAGTGAGCCGACGCGCTAAATCGGTGAAGCGCCCCGTGCTCGCGGATGCGCGCTACGACAGCCAGACGGTTTCGAAGTTCGTCAACGCCCTCATGATCCAGGGCAAGAAGTCGCTCGCCGAGCGCACGTTCTACGGCGCGATGGATCTCGTGGAGTCACGCACCGGCCAACCCGGCGTCAACGTGTTCAAGCAGGCGTTGCAGAACGTGAAGCCGGTGGTGGAGGTGAAGAGCCGCCGAGTTGGGGGCGCCACCTACCAGGTGCCGGTCGAAGTGCGCCCCGAGCGCCGCACCGCGCTGGGCATGCGCTGGCTGATCACCTTCGCCCGCGAGCGCAGCGAGAAGTCGATGTCCGAGAAGCTGGCCGCCGAGATCATCTCGGCCTCCAAGGGCGAGGGGAACGCGATCAAGAAGAAGGAAGACACCCACCGGATGGCGGAAGCGAACAAGGCGTTCGCCCACTACCGCTGGTAGCCCGCGGCCTTTTCGCCTGACGACCGGCGCCTCCCCGACGGGGAGGCGCTTTTTCTTTGCTGGCGGCTGTGTTTTCGTCCCTGCTTAAGAGGGCCTGCCTGGGGCACTTGGGAGCGCTAGGTGACGTTAGTTTCCCGACTTTGTCGCGCCTCCGCCACATCGGTTACTGGCCGCGGCGGCCCCCGAATTGCTATATCTCCTCGCTAGGCCATTGCGGTATCACGACATACGCAATCCGTACGGCCAGGACATTCAATAGATGTGTTAGGCACGCGGAGTGCTCTTCAGCAGGCCGGCTCCCGACTTCGGACGGGCGCCACACCCAACCCACGGGGGCGGAGCGGAGTAGTCCACTCGGCCCCCGTACGCTGCCAGCCAACTTCGGAGCCCATGCTGCCAGTCGCCAACCCACGCGTGATCTACCGCTCGCTCCCCGACGGAGCGGTACTCTTCTCGACGACGGACGAGGTCTACTTCGGCCTCAATACCGTCGCCGCGCGCGTGTGGGAGCTGCTGCCGCCGGCCAGTCGCTCCCTCGACGACATGCTGGACCACCTCGCCCGAGAGTACCCCGAGGTCAGGCCGGAGGTGCTGCGCGACGACGTCCGATCGCTGCTCGCCGATCTCGCCGGTTACGGGCTGGTGAGCTTCGCGCGGGAGGAAAAGCGGAATGGGGAAGAGGCGGCGTGAGGTTCTCCGGAAGGTTCGCGCGCTCGGCGCCCGGGATTGGGCCGAGCTGGCGGAAGCACAGCTCATGCTGGCACGCGCGCAGCTGGTGGTCTTCACCCGGCCGCGTGGCGGCCTCATCGATGGCGGCGCGCCGGAAGCCGCCGCGGCCCCGGCCCCCCTTCCATCCTCCGAGGTTGCCCGGCGGCTCGGAGTCGCCGTGAGCCGCGCCGCCCGATTCGGCGTCTTCCGGCCGCAGTGTCTGGTCCGCTCGCTCGCGCTCCAACGCATGATCGAGCGGCGCGGCATCGAGGGGAGTCGCATCCGCATCGGCGTGCGGCGAGAGGGGGAGCGTGGCGAGCGTCTGAGCGCCCACGCCTGGGTCGAGTACGGGGACCTCGTTCTCGGCGATCACGACGCGCACGTGGGCTCGTTCACGCGGCTGGCCGACGTTCGGATGAAATCGTCATGAGCGCCATCGCCGGAGTCTTCACCTCGGATGCCGCGCACGTCGAGCGCGGCGTGGTCGGCGAGATGCTGACGCGGATGCGCCACCGCGGCTCGGGCGCCCCCGACGTGTGGCGGTCGCCGGGCGCGCTGCTCGCCGTCGCCAGGCATCCGTGGGAGAGCTCTGGCGTCCTCGGCCCGCAAGCCGGATTGGTGCGTGACGGTCAGGTGATCGTCGCCGCCGACGCCTCGCTCTACTACGCCACCGAGCTGCGGCACAAGCTCGAGCGCGCCATGATGCGACCGGCGGGTGACACGCCCGCGCACCTCATCGCCGCCGCGTATCGCGTGTGGGGCGACCGCGTGGCCGAGCGCCTGGAGGGGGATTTCGCCTTCGTCCTCTTCGACGCCGAGGAGCGCCGCGTGATCGCCGCCCGCGACTTCGGTGGGAAGCGACCGCTGCACTACGCGCGGATCGGCGGAATGCTGGTGGTCGCCTCCACGATCGGCGGAGTGCTCGTGCATCCGGCCTGCCCCGACGACTACGATCGTCGCGTGCTGGCGGAGACGGCCAGCGGCTTCTTCGCCACCGACGACGCAACCTGTTATCGCGCCATCTTCACCGTCCCCGCGGGGCACGATCTGCTGTGGCGCGGTAGGAACCGTGAGGCGCGCGTCACGCGCCACTGGATGGCCCCGGCGTTCGAGCCGCTCTCCGGCGGCTCGTTCCGGGACGGCGCCGCCGAGCTGCGCGATTGCCTGACGAGCGCGGTGGTCGCGCGTCTGGGCGGCGCCGACGAGTCCGATGCGCCGAGCGAGGCGACCAGCGTGTGGCTGAGTGGTGGGTGGGACTCCACCGCCGTGTTCGCGGCCGGGAAGGACGCGCTCCGCCGCCGGGAGCGCGAGAGCACTCTGCGCCCGGTGTCGATGAGCTATCCGAAGGGGGATCCCGGGCGCGAGGACGAGCTCATCGCGGCCGTGGCGTCGTTCTGGAAGTCCGACGTCCATTGGATCGACATCAACGACGTGGGGTTCCTGGGCGAGGCGCAGCAGGCGGCGGCGCGGCGCGATGAGCCCTTCGCGCACGCGTTCGAGATGTGGCTGCGGTCGCTGGCGCGCGGGAGTCGGGCGGTGCGCTCTCGCGTGGCGCTGGACGGGTCGGGTGGCGACCAGCTCTTCCAGACGTCGCTCGTCTATCTCGCCGATCTGCTGCGCGGCGGGCATCTCGTGCAGCTGGCGCGCGAGTGGCGGGCGAAGGGGATGTCGGGACAGGGCTTCCGTCCGTTCTTCCGGTGGGCCGTGCAGCCGCTCCTCCCCGACACCGCCCTGGAGCTGGCGCGCGCGGTCCGTGGGCGTCCGTTGTACAGCCACCTCGATCGCCGCGTGCCGTCGTGGGTGGACGGCGATTTCGCGGCGCGCGAGTCGCTGGAGGCGCGCGCGCGCGCCAGCGTGCCGGGCGAGAGGCGCAACGGCAGTCGCTCGGGCGCGGAGGCGCGCTGGTACCTCACGCACCCGCTCTTCCCGAAGGTGTTCTCGGTGGTGGCCGAGATCGCGCTGGAGGAGGGAGTGGAGTCGCGCTCGCCGCTGCTCGACAATCGCGTCATCCAGCTGGCCGCCACGCGACCGGCCGAAGAGCGCTCGTCGGGGAGCGAGACGAAGCGTCTGCTGCGCGAAGCGATGCGCGGGCTGCTCCCCGACAGCGTCCTCGCTCCGCGCGCGCGGCGCACGGGCGTCACCGGCGCGTTCTTCGAGCGGTCGATGCGCGCCGAAGCGGGTGGCTGGATCACGGCGCTCTTTCGGGAGCCGCGGTTGGCCGAGCTCGGGATCATCTCGCGCGAGGGCGTACATCGCGGGTGGGAGGAATATCTCCAGACCGGCGACGGGACCCTCGCGTCGCAGCTGTTTTTCACGATGCAAACGGAGCTGTGGCTGCGCGCGCGTGACGCGGTGGCGGCGCCGGAGGCCATCGTGCCGGCATTCGAACATGGAGCGCGCGAGCATGCGCTTTCCTGACCTCGGCCACAACGGGCCGTACTGCCACCGGGCAGACCCGGTACAAACCATCCTTTGGAGGGTAGTCGTGTACGAATCACCCAAAGTGGCACGGTTTGGGACCTTTCGCGAGCTCACGAAAGTGGGCTTCAGCCAGGGTGACGACGGGATCACGATCCATGGAATCCCGGGCACCGGTTGCGCGATCAACACTGGCTCGGGCGCCGACGTAAACTGCCCGCGGTCCTGACCGCGACGGCCGGGAGGGCTCCGAAGGCCTCCCGGCCGTTCACCGCGGGACGTAGCATACGTTCCGCATGCACGATCTCACGGTATTCGGTGGTTGCCTGCGCTCGGAGCTGCACTTTCCCGAGCTGCGCGCCGCCACCACTCCCCCAGACTGGACGCTCCGCGTCGCGCAGGACGCCCCTTCGCTCGTCGGCGCCGTACCGATCGGCGAGGACGTGGTGGACGGTGAGATCCGCGTGCGCGCGTTTCGCGCCGGGGACGACTTCGTCCTCGATTACGATGACACGGGCACGTTCGTGATCGCCACCGGCGGGCGCGCGATCAGCTGGCATCCGCGCGCCGACGCCTCCAACGTGGCCGCGCGGCTCGATGTCCTTGGCCGCGTGCTGCCCATGGCCCTCCACGCCTCCGGGGTGCTGACGCTGCACGGAAGCGCGGTCGCCGTCGGAGGTCGCGCCATCGCGTTTCTGGCGCCCAAGTATCATGGCAAGTCCACGCTGGCCTACGCGCTGGTGAGCGCCGGCGCGCGGATCGTCACCGATGATGCGCTGGCGGTGGACCCGGGGCCGCCGGCCACGGCGCGCCCCGGGGTGCACATCGTCCGGCTCTACTCGGACTCCGCCTCACGGCTCGGCGCCGAGGCGGGCGACACCACCGCCGGCGGCGGCAAGGTGAGTCTGGACGCGCTGCCTGACGAGCGCCGCATGCGCGCGAGCGCGCCGCTCGACGCGATCTACCTGCTGACGCCGGTGGAAGCGCGCCAGGGACAGCCGCCGGTGCGCCGGGCGGCGGTGGACTCCATCGCCGGAGCGCTCGCGCTCGTCAGGCACGCCAAGCTGGGACCGCTCCTCGGGCGGAGCGAGGCGCCGGTGCTCTTCGAGCAGGCGGTGAACGTGGCGCGCGTCGTCCCCGTCTTCTCGCTCTCGGTGGCCCGCGATCTGAGCCGCCTCGAGGACGTTGTGACCCAGATCCTGGCGTGGCACGGCGACCCGACGGCAGGATGAGCGGCATGGTCGCTCCCGTGTCGCCGCGCACCACGCCAGAGGGCTCCGCTCCCGCCGCCGCCGCCGTCCGCATGGCCGGAATCACCAAGCGATTTCCGGTGCGGCGCGGATGGCTGGAGACGATGAGACGCCCCTTCTCGGGCGAGTCGACGCTCGTCCTCCGCGACGTGAGCGTCGACGTCCTGCCCGGGGAGTTCTTCGGCCTCCTCGGACCCAACGGCGCGGGGAAGACGACGCTGTTCAAGGTCCTGGCGACGCTGGTGCTGCCCGACGACGGGACCGCCGTCATCGAAGGCTACGACATCCTCGAGCAGCCGGACGAGGTACGCCGCGTGCTCACGCCGGTGATCGCCGATGAGCGGAGCCTCCATTGGCGGCTCTCGGCGCGAGAGAACCTCCGCCTCTTCGCCACGCTCCAGGGGCTGGATCGCGCCGAATCGCGCACCCGCATCGATGAGGTGATGGTGGCGACCGGGATCGCCGACTCGGGCACCAAGCTGGCCGGGTCGTTCAGCTCGGGGATGAAGCAGCGGCTGCTCATCGCGCGCGCGCTCCTTGCCCGCCCGCGCGTGCTGCTGCTGGATGAGCCGACGCGGAGTCTCGACCCCGTGTCGGCGCGCGACTTCCGCACCTTCCTGCGCGAGGAGATCACCGGGCGTCAGGGGTGTACGGTGATCCTGGCCACCCACAACGCCGAGGAGGCGCTGGAGCTCTGCGATCGCGTGGCCGTGCTCGACCGGGGACGGCTCCTCGAGGTGGGGCGTGCGTCGAAGCTGGTGGAGGAGTACGGCGAGGAGAGCTATCGCGTGTGGACGCGGACGCCCGAGCACCCCGCCTTCGCCGCGCTGGCCGAGCGGGGCGTGGAGATCGAGATCGAGCACGACCCGGCCTCGACGGATGGATGGACTCGGGTTCTGCTGGAGCTGTCGGGTGGACACGAGGCGGCGGCGCGCGCGCTCGACCTGCTCGGCACGGCGGGCGTGCCGGTGGCGCGCTTCGAACGCGTCGGCCTCTCGCTCGCCGAGCTGATGGAGCGCATCGTCGAGCGGGGGGGCGCGCGCCAGGACACGGGCGAACCGGGACGCGCCGATGCGTAAGATCCTCGCGCTGGTTCGCGCGAGCTGGCTGGCGGCGGCGAGCTATCGGCTACGGTCGATCATGTCGCTCATCTCGCTGGTGGTGATGGTGGTGCCGCTCTACTACATCGCCGGCGCCATCCAGCCGATCATGAGCGGGAAGATCGCCACGCAGGGCGATCAGTACTTCGGATTCCTGCTGGTGGGGATGATGGCGCTGTCGTTCCTCACCGCGTCGGTGAACACGCTGCCGTCCTCGCTCAGCGCGGGGATCTCGAACGGTACGCTCGAGGCGCTGTTGAGCACGCCCACCAGGGTACCGACGCTGCTCACGGGGCTCATGGGGTATGCGTTCACCTGGACGGCGCTCCGGGCGGTCGTGTTGCTGGGGGCGGGGATGGCGTTTGGGGCGCGATACGCGTGGGGGAACATCCTCCCCTCGATCCTCATCCTGCTGCTCATCGTGCTGGCGCATCTGCCGGTGGGGATCATCGCCGGCGCGTTCGTGCTCGCCTTCCGCGCCGCCGGTCCGCTGCCGCAGGCGGTGCTGGTCCTCTCCGGGTTGCTCGGCGGCGTCTACTATCCGACGCACGTGATCCCGGAGGGGATCAAGCAGCTGGCCGACTTCGTCCCACTCACCTACGGCTTGCGCGCGCTTCGCCGGACGCTGCTGGAAGGCTGGTCGTTAGGCGACGTGTCCGGCGACGTGGGGGTGCTGCTCATCTTCATCGCGGGACTCATGGCGGTGAGCATCTACGCCTTCTCGTACGCGCTTCGCTACGCGCGTCGCGCCGGCAATCTCGCGCAGTACTGAGCCGATGCGCCCGTCCGGACTGTCTCCCGAAGCGCGTCTGGTGCTGGCCAGCGCGGGGCAAGACACCGACGTCGAGCTGCAATCGCTCGTGTCGTCGGGATTGGATTGGGGAAAGGTGCTCTGGCTGGCGGAGCAGGAGCGCGCGACCACTGTGCTCTGGCAGCGGCTGAGCGCGCTCGGAATGCCGAACGTGCCGGCCGAGACGGCGGAGCAGCTTCAGCGGATGTCGATGGTGTCGGACTTTCGGATGCTCTACATGCACCAGCGGTTGCAGGAGACGGTGCAGCGGCTGGCGCACGAAGGGATCGACGTCGTGCTGCTCAAGGGCGCGGCCGTGGGCGAGAGTGTGTACGAGAAGTTCACCGACCGTCCGATGAACGATCTGGACCTGCTGGTGCCGCCGGACCGGGCGCATGCGGCGCGGGAGAGTCTCCTCTGGGCCGGGTGGCGGGGGGAGATGGACGAGCGCATGGCGCGCATCTACGAGAACCACCACCACCTCCCCCCCTTGCTGGATGTGAGCGGAACGGAAGCGAAGCTCGAGCTTCATACGTCGCTGTTCCTCGAAGGGCATCCCTTCGTGTTGACGGCCGAGCGGGTGTGGGAGGGCCGGCAGCCGATCGACGTCGGCGGTGTGACGACGTACGTGCCGAGTCTCAACGACATGCTGCTCCATGCCTGTCTGCACTTCGGGTGGTCGAACCAGCTCCGGTCGGGGGGTTGGAAGACGTTCCGGGACGTGGGTCAACTGGCGAGTCGTCCGGAGATGGACTGGCCGAGCTTCGTGGCGCTGGCGCGGGAGAGCCGGGCCTCGACGATCTGCTACTGGGTCTTCCGTCTGGCGGCGGGCCAGGCGGGGGTGGTGCTCCCCGCCGAGGTGCTGGAGGCGCTCGGCCCGGGTCGGCCGGAGCCCGTCCTCCGTCGGCTGGAGCGCCACTACCTGCACCACATCCTGCCCACGGAGTGGATCTGTCCGTCGGAGACGGTGGGTCGGTGGATGTGGGAGGCGGGGATGCGACCCTGGCGGAGCGGATACGGTAGCGCGCGCCCCTGGAAGCACGAGGATCGGATCCGGGACGCGGACCTTGGCGAATTGGACGCCCGGGAGCGGGTGGCGAATCAGCTGCG
>DATFFZ010000084.1:0-8060 GCA_035249845.1 Gemmatimonadaceae bacterium | reverse complement strand
CTCGTTGTCGAGGGTGAGGAGGTAGGCGCGCTCCACCGCCACTACGAGCCCATCGGTGATCGCGACGACGTCGCTATCGGCGGCGGCGATCGCATCGCGCAGCTGCGCTCGGCGATACCCGTCGGTGGCGGCGCGGGCGAGGAGCTTGGCCAGGCCGTTCACGGCCTGCACGCGCTCGCGGGGGAACTCGTCGGTGGCCACCACGGCTCTGGTGAGCGCATCGAGCTGCGGGTCGAAGCGCACGATCCGGTCGTCGGCCATGGCGCCGAGCGCCGTGAGGTACTGCTGGAGCGCGCGATTGGCGGCCAGGAGCGCGCGACCGGCATCGACCAGCGCCTTGCATCGCGCCGCCAGAGCGTTGTCGTCCCACCATTCCCTGTCCTCGGCGAGCGCGCGGTACCCCTCTGCTCGCGTGCAGGATGCCGGAATGTCCGCCGCCAGCGCCGGGAAGCGCCCCGCTACGTCACCCGACGCCCGCGCGTACGACCGCACCGCCGCCGGCGAGGCGCACCCGATGAGGACGGCGCATGCAGCGAGCAGCACTGCCCCCGCTCCGGGCCCGCCGATCCAGCTCCACCGCAGGAGCATTGGCCCTCCGTGGCCGAATCAGAAGACGATATGGCGGCGGAGTGGGAAGTAAATGCCATTTCTGGTCAGCGAGGGGACGATTTAGGACAGGTGCCGCCGCGCCTGGCGAGGAGTCAAGGGCGAAGGGCGGGAGGGTGACTGAGATAGTGACGAGAGTGGAGTGAGTGACCAAGGGCCAGGGTGAAGAGCATGAGATGGGGTGATGAACCCATCACGCCCTTCATACCCTTCACCCTAGTCGTTATCACTCACTCCACTCTCGTCACCGACATCACGAGCCTGATCCCACTACTCACTCACCTTCGCACCATCCCCAACGTACGCAAACCGCACGTTCTTCATGTATTGCCTGGCCACGCGCCTGATGTCGGCGGCCGAGACGTGGCGCAGGTCGTCCATGAAGCGGTAGGCGGCGGTGTAGTCGCCGCGATAGAGGTGGGCGCGGGCCAGCCAGTCGGCCTGGGCGGCGTTGGTCTCGTTCTCCGTGTAGTAGTCGGTGATGAACTGCTCCACGAAGTCGTCGAGACCGTCATCGCTCAGCTCGTCGGTCTGGAGCGACGTGAGCTCGCCGCGCATGATCGATATCACGCGCTCGGGGGAGCCCGTGGTCGCGTACATCCCGCCCGCGGGAGCGGCGCGCTCGAGGAAGGGCGCGTACGCGGCGTACGACAGCGCGTTCCGCTCGCGGATCGCGTCGTGCAGCCGCGCCGAGAGGATCGCTACCGCCACGCGGAAGGCCGGATAGTCGGGGCTCGAGGCCGCCGGCCCGGTGAAGTATCCCAGGATGTAATTCGTGGGGATGACGCGGTGCCTGACGACCATCGTCCCCGCGCGCTCCGGCGGCGTCGGCGGCAGCGTCCACGTGTAGCTTCCCTTGGGCAGGCGGCCGACCGTCCCCGCCACCAGCCGCTCGATCTTCTCGCGCGGCACGTCGCCCACGACCACCAGCAGCATGCGCGACGTCACGAGCTGCGCGGAGTGATACCGGCGCAGGTCGGCGGCGGTGAGCCTGGCGAGGGATTGCTCGGTGCCGGTGGGCTCGAGCACGTACGGGTGATCGGCGTACGCCAGACTGTCGGCCAGATAGTGCACGAGCGCGTCGGGCGTGTTCTTGCGGTTGCGCACGTCGCCCAGCAGCTGATCGCGCACGAGCGTCACGCTCGCCTGATCCAGCGTGGGACGCATGAGCCGCTCGGCGAAGATGGCCCAGCTGGAGTCGAACTCCTGCTTGATCCCCTGGAAGCCGAACACCGTCCAGTCGGCGTCGGCGGTGATCACCATGCGGCTGCCGGTCCTCGCCCGTGCCCTCCGCACCGCCGGTCCCGGATACGCCCGGGTGCCGTACTCCGACGCCGCGAGCACGAGCGCCTCGATCCCCTGCGTCTCGGGCGTGAGCTGCCGCGTGCCACCCAGGAGATAGAGACTCACCGCCACCACATCGCTGGCCGTGGAGCGGCGGTGAATGACCTGGACGCCGGAGACGGAGAATTGGGTAGTGAGAGAATCGCTGAGGTCGCGTGGCGCGTGGTGCGTGGCGCGTGGCGCGGCTGGAACTCCCTCGCGGTCGCGACGTGCACTGCCTGATGCTGCCGTCACGTTATCGCCGATAGCGAGCACCGATGCGAGCCCCACAGCCCGCCACGCGCCGCGCGCCACGCGCCAGGCGCGGTTCATCGCCATCTCGCTGCCTGCTCGGCGCTCATCATGAGCCCGATCACCTTCGGCCGTCCGGCGATGTACTTGCGGCCGTAGTCGGCCAGATCGCGCGCGGTTTGGGCGGCCATGTTGTCGACGTAGCCCATGTAGTACTCCAGATCGGCCACGCTCCACCAGAACGCGATCGTGTGCGCGAAGCCCGACGCGCGCTCGAGGCCGAAGGCGGTGCCCACCTTGCGCTCCTGCTTCGAGTCGGCCAGCGCCTGCGCCGGGAAGTACTTCGGGTCGCCGAGCTTGGCGATCTCGGCGTAGAGCGCCTGGAGCGCGGGGCGCAGGTTCTCCGGTGTGGTCTCCCCCAGAATCGTTATGGGACCGACGTGGTCGAGCGTGTAGTAGTTCACGCCTAACGACTGCCAGAGCCCGCTGTCCACCAGCTTCTTGCGGAACTCGCTCGTCGGCGCGTTGAGCACGTCGGAGAAGACGTCGGCCGCGTACGTCGCGTCGGGATCCTTGCCGACGCTCGGGCCCTGCCACTGGAGCATCACCACCACGTCGCGCGTATCGGCCTCGGTGATGACCGTCGTGTCGCGCTCGAGCGGCGGCACCGGCGGAACGGGGAACTCCTGGAACGGGTCGGGGCCGCGCTGCCACGGACCGAAGTGCTTGCGCGCCAGCTCGAACACCTGCTGCGGGTTCACGTCCCCCGTCACGATGAGCGCCGAGTTGTTCGGGATGTAGTAGCGCTCGAAGATCGCCTCCAGACGCCCCACCGTGGCGGCGTTGATCGCCTCGCGGCTCCCCAGCGTGTTCTTGCGGCTCCACGCCGAGCCCCAGAGGGCGCGGCCGGTGGCGGCGCGAAGGTGGTAGAAGGGGTTCGCCACCTGCCGGTCGTACTCGCCGAGCACGACCTGCCGCTCGCGATCGAGGTCGTCGGCGCGAAAGCGCGGGCGGCGCATGAGGGTGGCCAGGAGCTGGACCCCGCGCTCGATGTGGCGCGAGGGGAGTGTCGCGTAGTAGGTGACGCTCTCCTCGTTCGTGGTGCCGTTGAACCCGGCCGTGATCTCTCCGGCCGCGCGGGCGAAGCTGGCATTGGGGACCGTGTCGGTGTAGGCGCGGAAGAGCATGTGCTCGAACAGGTGCGCCACTCCCTCGTCCTGGGGCTCCTGGGTGAAGGAGCCGTTCTTGACCACGACTTCGATCGTGGCCAGGGGGACGTTGTGATTCTCGACGACGATCACCTCGAGCCCGTTGGGGAGCATCGACTGGCTGATGACCCGCTCCAGCGTGGCGCGCTGGGTGGGGCCCGCCGGGGCGCGGGGTGTGCTGCGCGTGGCGCGTGGCGCGTGGCGCGTAGCGGGCGGAGACTCGTTGGTGCCCTCCTGCGCGGCGGCGACCCCGACGATCGTAGCCAGGAAGGGTGCGCAGAGGACGGCGGTGAGGCTGTATCGAACCAGTGCAGTCACGGCAACCATTGGTCTATTTCGGGGCGCTCTTCGCGATTCGCGAATCGCGAAGGGGTGCGGCCGGGGGGAAGACCCCATCCACGATTCGAGAATTGGGAAGCTAAGCGGGTGGTACCCCAGTCTGTAGTGACCCGCGCAAGGAAAAGATCCGCAGCGCTCAGCAGACGTACCGCTCTCGGGACACACAGAACGACGATCCCCACCCAGATACGTCGGCCGCAGGCCTACCGGCGAATGTTGAAGCCGAAGGGGAGCTGCACGAGCTGGCGCACCGGGCACCCTCTCACCCTCGCCGGCTTGAAACGCAAGCGCGGGACTACGTTGGTCACCTCCCAGAGGAATGCGGGGTCCGAATACGAGAGCGCGCGGTAGGTGTTCATCTCCACCCGTCCCGTCGTGTCGACCACGAATTGCACCAGCACCTCGCCACTCACGCCGGCTCTCTGAAGCTCGTCAGGGTACCGAGGAAATGGATTGCCACTCTGCGGGCGAACCGACTCCCCCAGCGCGATGTCGTAATCCACCTCGAACAGCGCGCGGCGCGCGATCGCCTCGCGAGCAGTCGTGGCCAGCCGCAATCGCAGCGGCACTTTGTCCCCTGATACGTCATCGAGCAGCACAGGTAGCAGTCGATCCGCTGACGCTCGCGCTATCGCGGTGATGAGCGCCATCTCCAGCGCGCCGGCAGCCCCAGAGCCAGCCCGGAACTCGGTGGCGGAGCCATCGCGGTGCAGGGTGAACCCGACCTCGGCATCGAACGAGGGCGAGAAAGCCTCCTTGCCACGCTCGAGACGGATGCCGCGCTCGCGCAGCAATTGCCCGGCGTCGGCCCAGGGGATCTTCGAGAGGTCGTCGGGCAACGAGAACCGCGCAGCCACGCCTTGCAGAATGAGGTCGCCGTAATGCGCGGGAATTGCCCGGGATCTTCGTTCGGCGAGCAGGTACGCGTGCACGGGCACCCTCGAGACCGTCATCGCGCCCGCCGCGCTGTCGCACAGCGGACCTGACGTAGCGAGCGGTTGCGCGGTAGCCCGTGAGGCGGTGATGGCGCCTGCGAGGATCAGCGCAGCGGCGCAAGGACCGATGCGGTACGTGGTTAGCAACTCCGTCATGGAGGGGTCGGCCGGCCGTGGTGGGGTTTCGAGAGGGGACTGATGCTCAGCGGTCGAGGCAACAATCGCGGGGGCGTGACCGTGGAGGGCGCTCGGCGTCAAGATATTGGTCGCGACGTTCCGGCGGCCAGACCAACTGCCTAACGCGCTGCAACGAAGCGACTTGGCAGCACAGCTTGCGCGCTCTCCAGGAGCGTCACACGTTGGTGCCGCCCCCCTCGCCCGTCACCTCTCACTCCTCTCTCCTCCCATGAGCACCAGGACCGCACAGCTCCGCTACCATGGCACCGGAGGCTCGCTCTTCGGTCTCTTCATCGTGAACGGGCTGCTCACGATGATCACCCTCGGCATCTACTCGTTCTGGGCCAAGACCAGGCTGCGCGAGTTCCACTACAGCCACACCGAGCTCGACGGCGACCGCTTCGCTTACCACGGCACCGGCGGCGAGCTGCTGGTCGGCTCGCTCAAGGCGTTCGGCATCATCATGGTGCTCGTCATCGGGCTCGTGGCCGTCAGCGCGCTCCTCGCGCCAGGATCGGGCGGCGAGGGCATGCAGCTCGTGGTCAGCATCGGGTTCTACGTCGTGATCATGCTGCTCGCGATCCTCGCCGTGAACGGCGCCCGGCGCTATCGACTCAGCCGGAGCTCCTGGCGCGGGATCCGCTTCTCCTTCCACGGGCAGTACGGCGAATTCCTCGGCCTCATGGTCCGCGGCACCCTGCTCAGCGTGGTCACCCTCGGCTTCTGGTTCCCGCTCTTCCAGAACCAGCGGCGCCGGTTCCTCGTCGAGAACGCGCGCTTCGGATCGGAGCCCTTCCTCTACGACGGCGATGGCAAGGCACTCGTCCCCGAATTTCTCAAGGCGGTGCTCCTCACCATCCCCACACTCGGGCTCTACTGGTGCTGGTACGCGGCGTTCAAGCATCGCTACTTCTGGGAGCACACGGCGATGCGCGGCGCGCGCTTCCGGTCGACCGTGCAAGGCGGTCCGCTCCTCGCGCTCACGCTCACCAATCTCCTTCTCGTGATCTTCACCTTGGGCCTGGGCGCCGCGTGGGCGATCACGCGAGCGCAGGCGTTCTGGTGCGACAGCATCAGCATGTACGGCACCGTGGACTGGGCGTCGATCCAGCAGCGCGCGCAGGATGTGAGCGCGACCGCCGAAGGGTTGGCCGACGGCTTCGACATCGACGTCGGGATCGGCTGAGCCTCACCGTGCCGCCGCGCTCGGAGTGGACCGGCTCGTACTACGACGGCCGCACCGCGCAGAAGGAGCCGGTCACCATCACCGTCGGGGCGGACGGGCTCCACCTTCGCCGCGCCGACGCCTCCACCGTGCACTGGCCGTTCGCCGGCGTGCGGCAGACGCAGGGCTCGTACAGCGGTGAGCGCCTGCGGCTGGAGCGCGGGACCGACCTGGTGGAGGCGCTGCTCGTCGAGCAGGACGGTCTCGCCGATGCGATCCGCGCGGTGGCGCCTGACGAGGCGCGCCGCTTTCGCCGCCGGAGCGGTACCGGGAAGGCGCTCGTCGTCGCCCTCGGAATCGTGGCGATCGCCGTGGGCGGCTTCGTGGTGGCCTCACGCGCCCTCGTCGCGTGGCTGGCGCCCCGGGTGCCCGTGGAGTGGGAGGTGAGTCTCGGGCGGAGCGTGGTGGAGCGGATGGCACCCGCCGCCGCGCGGTGCGACGACAGCGCCGCCGTGACCGGCGTACGACGCATCGTCCAGCGACTCGCCGCCACGGCGACATCGCCGTACGACTTTCAGGTGTACGTCGTGCGCGACCCGGCGGTCAACGCCTTCGCGGCGCCGGGCGGGTTCATCGTCGTGAACAGCGGTCTGCTGGCCGAAGTGGAAACGCCCGAGCAGCTGGCGGGTGTGCTGGCGCACGAGGTCCAGCACGTTCTGCACCGCCACTCCACGCGCGCGTTGCTGCGCGAGATGCCGCTCAGGCTCGTGCTCTCGCTCGCGACCGGCGGCGCGATCGAGACGGCGGCGTCGCTCGTGGTGACGCTCGGCTCGCTGCGCTACATGCGGGCCGACGAATCCGAGGCCGATCGTGACGCCGTGCGCATGCTCGCCGCGGCGCGCATCGACCCGGCGGCGATGGTGCAGTTCATGCGAACGCTGGAGCAACACGACGCCGGCACGCCGCGCGTGGTAAGTTATCTGTCGAGTCACCCACACACGTCCGATCGTGTCGCCACGCTGCAGGCGTTGGCGGCGCGAACCCCGACCCGGCCCGCACCGCTACTCGGCGACCAGGAATGGCAGACAATTCAGGAGAGCTGCGCGTAGCGCGTGGCGCGTCGCGCGTCGCGCGTGAGGCGTCGCGCGTGGCGCGTGGCGCATTGCGAATTGTCGCGCTCGGCGCCCTCGCGATGGGCTGCAGCGACGACGACGATCCCTCGGGCCCCGACTCGGAGCTCGAGTCGGTGGAGATCGCGTCGAGCTGCCCTCCGCTCGCGGCGCCGTCGAGCACGAACGTGAACGTCGACCTCGGCGTCACCTACGCCAACCAGGGCGGGCAGACGCAGCAGCTCGACATCGCCTGGCCCAAGTCGGGCGGGCCGTTCCCGCTCATCGTGCTCGTGCACGGCGGCAACTGGTCGGGCGGCAGCCCGAGCGACCTGCATAACGAGATGCTGGTGCTGGCCAACGAGGGCTACGCCGCGGCATCGCTCGGGTATCGGCTCGTCAACAACGGACAGAACATCTTCCCCGCCGCGGTGGAAGACGTGCGCTGCGCCGTGCGCTGGCTGCGCGCGCACGCCGCCGACTACGACATCGACGTCTCGCGCGTCGGCGCCGCCGGACTCTCGGCCGGCGCGCACCTGGCATCGATGCTCGGCACCGCCAGCGACGTCGCCGGACTCGATGGCGCCTGTCCGATCACCGATCAGCCGGTAGACGTGCAGGCCGTGTTCGCGTGGGCCGGCCCGCACGACCTGCGCGTAGACGGTCCCTACACGCAGGAGCAGGCGGACATCGTCACCGAGTTCCTGGGCGCCTTCCCCGGAGATGCTCCGGGGACCGCCGCGCTCGCCTCACCCGAAGTGCACGTGACCGCCGACGACCCACCCTATCTCCTGGTGCACGGCACGGCCGACGCGCTGGTGCCGATCGCCCAGTCGCGCGAGATGCGCGACGCCCTCCATGCCGCCGGCGTCCGCGCAACGATCATCGAGCTCCCCGGCGTCGGCCACCAGTTCTTCCCGCTCGACTTCGCCTTCGCGCCGCAGGT
>DATFFZ010000083.1:0-31792 GCA_035249845.1 Gemmatimonadaceae bacterium | reverse complement strand
CGGCCGCCGGCCCTCAGCACGCGCAACATCTCGCGGATGGCGCGGCGGCGGTCTCCGAAGAACATGAGTCCGAACTGACTCACCACGGCGTCGAACGACTCGTCGGGGAAGGGAAGCGACTCGGCGGCGCCTTCGTGCCATTCGATGGCCGGCGCCAACCGCTCGGCCACGGCCAACATCCCCGGGTTGAGGTCCAACCCGGCGACGCTTCCGTCGGGAGCGACCCGGGAAGCGACCTCTCGGGTGAGGAGGCCGGTACCGCAGGCGACGTCCAGCACGTGCTGCCCGCGACGAACCTTCGCCGCGTCGGCCACGCGTGGTGCCCATTCCTGGAGCAGGCAGGGGACGAAGAGCTGCTCGTAGGCGTTGGCCGCATCGATCTGCGCTTGTGGCGCTCTGGTGGCACTCATGGTGATGCCTCCTTCCACTGCCTGACTAGTACGCACCGGTGTGTCGCCGCCATGGGCGGTGCTCAGGAGCAGCCCTCCACCCAACGCACCTCCGGCAGCCGCCCGACACGGTAGCGCGTCACCCGTCCGTGGTCGGTCTCGAAGAGAAGACGCGATCCGCTGTCGGCGGGAGACTCGGGGCGCACGAGGAGATAGACTCCGTCCACGTACTTGTGCGGCTCGCTCGTCAGGCGGCCGGCGTACGAGGCCCGCACCTTCGCCTCGTCGTCGCCCACTGCGGCGCCGCGGTCGGTGGTGATCCCGGCCGAGTCGATGTCCACGCGCGCGACGCGACCCTCCACGATCATGACGCTCACACCCGGGGGCGTCCCCGAGAAGCGAACGTAATCGCACTGGCGCGTCAAGCGAGCGGTGTCGGTGGCGACTCCTCCGGCGGCGGCCGCTGCCTCCGCCAGCGTCATGCCCGCTCGGATGGGCCCGGCGCTCGCGTCGGTGACCGTCCACGCGGGTGGCCGTGGCGGCGACGAATCTGGTATGGCGGCAGCGCTGTCCAGCCGCCGATCGGCGGTCGGAGTGCAGGCGACCAGAAGGAGCATCAGCGCGCTCGGGGAGGGCAGCTTCATCCGTGCATCCTTGGGCGTCGGCGAATTCCGAGGAGATCAGGCAGCACGTTCGCCGAGATATCCGTGCCAGAGGATGCGCGCCGCCACCGCCCGCCAGGGGCGCCACCGCGCGGCGAAAGCGCGCGCCTCTTCGCTGGTCGGGATGGCCCGTCGTGGCCGCAGGAGCGCCAGCGACTTGTGAAGGGCCAGGTCGCCGGGCGGCCAGACGTCGGGTCGGCGCAGAGCCATGAGGAGATAGATGCTCGCCGTCCACGGTCCGATGCCCGGCACGCCGATGAGCAGCTCGGCCGCCCGCTCGTCGGGAAGCCTGCCTAACGATGCCAGCGGTAAGGTTCCAGTCGCCACCTGCTCCGCCAGCGCCACCACGTAGGCCGCCTTCTGTCGAGTGAGTCCGAGCGTGCGAAGGCCGCCGTGGCCGGCGGCGAGCACCGAGGCGGGGGTGACGCCACCCGAGAGCGTCCGCTCCAGCCGCTCGTACACGGCGGCGGCCGAGGCGAGCGACACCTGCTGCTCGAGGACAATGCGCACCAGCGTGGGGAAGCCGCGCGGACGCGCCCAGAGCGGGGGAGGACCGTGACGCTCGATGATCCGGGCCAGCCCCTGGTCGCGCGCCGCGAGCTCGCGTACGCCGTGGAGCAGCGTGACCCGCGTCAGCGCGGGCTGTCGGCCGGCGCCGGACTCGTCAGGCAGTGGGGCCATTCACCCGGTAGTCGACGGTGACGCGTGCGGTCGCGACCGCGACCGTGCCGTAGAGTGGTCACCGTCGCTTGAATCCCTCCACCAGCGTGGCCGCGCGCGCGGAGTCCACTCCGGAGAGCGTGATGTCGAGGTGGACGCTGGTGAAGAGCGTGACGTCGGTACGCGGTTGATTGGCCCGGTCCACCGTGCCGTTGACGGTGACGTCCACGGCGGACAGTGGCACCTGCTCATCGCGGGCGATCACCTGGATGAGCTCCACGCCGCACGCCGCCACGCTCCCGAGAAAGAGCTCCGGCGGCGTGAGCTCCTCGCCCGGACAGCCGTTCTGGATCGGCCCGTCGACGATGACGTGATGGTTTCGCGCGCTGGTCAGGACGCGGCCGAAGGTGCGCGTCGTCTGCGCGCGCACCTGATACTCGCGCACGCTCGAGGGCGGCGCCGGGACGTCGTTCACCATGGGCGTTCGTCCGCGGTCGGTCCGTAGATCGACGGAACCGGGATGTCGAGGAGCCGAAGGTACACGCTGAGCTGCCCGCGGTGGTGGATCAGGTGGTTGATGTGGCCCCGGACGACGCTGCCGCGCGGCGCGGTGAAGAGCACCTGGCCGCCGTGCTTGAGCGCCCAGCTGTCCGCCAGGTCGGCGTCCGCGGTGGAGGCCAGCGCCGAGCGCGCGTCGCGTACGTTCTGGTCGAACCGCGCGAGCAGCGTGTCGGTGCTCTCGAGGGTGTACCCCTTGAATCCGGCGAGATCGAGCTCCTTCTCGCGCAGCGTGTTGGTGATCCACGACGGCATGCTCGACACGAGCTGGGCGAGGTGACCGATCGGGAACGACTTCTGGTGTGGCTTCCACGACCCCTTGTCGCTCGGCACGCGCTCCAGCACGCGGCGCGTGGTGGCCATCTCGGTGTCGAACTCCGGAAGCAACGATTCGGCGGCGGTCATGAGACTCCCTGGTGTCGGTAGCTACTCGAGCGCGTCGAGCCGTGCCATCGCGGTCGGGCGCTCAGCTGGCTCGAACGCGCGCGAGCAGGATGAGGTTCACGACGTAGAGCGAGAGCACGAGGGCGACGAGCCCCGCCAGTCCGGCGCGTCGAGCGGCCGGACCGGCGTCGGGGCTCGCCGCGAGATCGGAGAGCTTGTAGATCCCCCACCCGATGACCCACCATCCCACGAGCCACACGCCTCCTCCCTTGAGAAAACGCCCCCACCCGCCGGGCTGGAGACCGGCGTACAGCATCACGTGAACGAAGCTGATGAGGGTCCAGCCGAGGAAGAAGAGCAGGAGCAGACCCGCCGCGAACTCCCCACCCTGCGGACCTGCTCCGGGCTTGACGATGAGCAGCCACCAGATGAGGCCGGCGAACGGCAGGAGCAGCGCCAGCACGAAGACGTGCCAGAGCGTCCACCACCCGGTTCCGAAGAGGAAGTCGCGCATGCGTACCCGTCAGGCGAGCCGCGTGGAGATCCGCTGCCGAGGCTCCTCCGCGGAGACACCACCGGCCGCCAGGGCGCGCTGGCAGGTGGCGTCCACGTCGCGCGGCATGACCTCGGCGTGCACGATCGTACCGTCGGGCATGTCGAATCGGCGGAGCGGCTTCGCTCGGTGTGCGCTCGGCTTCACGGCGCGCGCAGAAAGCGCTCGACCACCGCCACGAAGGCATCGGGCTCCTCGAACATCGGGTAGTGCCCACTTCGCTCGAACACGGCGAACCGCGAGCCCGGGATGGCACGGTGAATGAGCCACGACGTGCGCGGCGCGATGTTGGCGTCGTACCGGCCGGTGGTCACCAGCGTCGGGACGGCGATGCCGGCGATCAGAGGCTTGAGATCGTACGCCCTGGCCTGCGCCACCAGGAGCTGACCGTGCCGGCGGTTGTATGGCAGCGAGTCGAGCTTCGCCAGCACGCGACTTCGCGCTTCGGGCGACTGCATGCCCATGTACACGTGGCGCCGGAAATCCTCCTGAAGCCCCTTCGGGTCGTCGAGTCGCCAGGCGGCGCCGCGCTCCAGGGAATCGGGGAAGAGCGAGGCAAAGAGCACCTCGGTGCTCGACCAATCCGGCGCCGCCGATCCGACGAGCACGATGCGAGAGACGCGGTCCGGATGGCGGATGGCGTATGCCAGCGCCAGATAGCCGCCCCACGAGTGTCCCAGCAGGTGAACCCGCCCGGCGCCGAGCGCGCCGCGAATCGCCTCGATTCCGTCGAGCACGCGCTCGATCGTGATGGTGTCCTGCGCGCCGATGGGCGATGACTGCCCGGTGCCCGGCTGATCGAAGAGCACCACGCGACGCGTGGGGCCAAAGCGCCGCCATACGTCGGAGATGTGCAGGTAGCGATGATCGAGCCCCGGTCCGCCGTTGATGATGACCAGCGGCGTGCCCACGCCGGCGCCGGTGACGTGATACGCGACGACGCCATCGCCCAGCGGCAGCCGCGTCATCCGCTCCGACTGACCGGAGAGCTCGGCCGGCGCGATGCCGAGCGCCAGGAGCGCGAGGAGGTGGTGCGAGCCTCTCATCCGAGTCGCCTCGAGAAGAAGTCGTGCCTGACTACTCTCCGCTCTCGCCGGTCAGGAGTCCTCTTCCACCACCAGCACCGTCATCGGTCCGCCAGTGGAGATCTCCAGCGCGTGGGCGACCACCGCCTGTCCTTCGCTGGACGCCAGTGCGGCGTCGAGTGCCTGCCGCGAGTCGAACTGGAGCTCGGCGACCCGGGCGAAGGGGGGCGCGCCGGCGGGCGATGCGAGCACCCGTCCCGCGGAGAACTTGCGCAACCCCACCATCTTGTCGCGGACCATCGGCGCGTGCTCCTTGCGGTAGCGACGCTCGAACTCGTTCGGGTCCTTCGGCGGCGGGTAGAGGACGACGAGCTTGGTCATGAGACTCTCCTGTCACGGCGGGCGACAGCCGGAAGGGCGAGCGCTCACGGTCGTCAACGCTCTCACCCCTGCTCATGCTGGTCGCGGCTGTGTCCAACGATGGCCGCTGGAGGTCTGGTCAGGAAGGCCAGGCGCGTCCTAGCCTGGTGGCGACGTCGGGAGCGTCACCCGCTCCCCCGGGCGCGCCTCGGCGACGCCGAGCTTGCGCAGCGCCTTGGCGGCGATCCAGCGGACGTCACCGACGGCATCGTCTTCCGCCAGCCGCGCCAGCTCCGGGAAGGCCGCGCGGGCCGCATCTCCGATCTCGCTCAGTGCCCACGCCGCGGCGTAGCGCATCACCGGATCCTCGTCGGCCAGGGCGCGGCGCAACGCCGGCACCGACGGCGCGGCCGACGGTCCGAGCTCGGCGATGACGTACGCGGCGTGTATCCGCACGCTCGGGATCTGGTCGCCCAGCTGCCGGGTCCACTCGGCGAGCGATACTCCGTCGTAGGAGGGCGTGGAAACCGCTGCCCGTGTCTCCTGGGCACGTGCTGGCATGGCGGCGAGAGCGACGAACGCCGCGATGAACGACCATGTCGTGACGCGCAAAGGAGCCTCCGGCTGGGTGTGCGACGCTAGCGAAAACTAATGACGGGACGCTGGCGCGGGGCTGTCAGATCAGGGCCCGTAGTCGCGAAACGGATCGGTCGTCCGCAGCTCGCCGGTGGCACGGTGCCGGAAGACGTGCGTCAGCTCCACCTCGCCTCCCACGCGCTTCACGCGGGATTCCACCAGCTCGAGCTCCGTGTCGTCGCCGAAGCCGAGGGAGTTGAGCCGCTCCGCTTCACTCCGGCAGACGTCGCCGGGGGTGGGCGGGCTGGCCGGATACTGCTCTTCGTGGTGGGCGATGAGCGCGCGCCAGTGCTCGTCGCCGGCGCGCTCCACCGACTCGCGGATCGCCTCGCGCGTGAGCGCCATGATGCCTCCCTTACGCGGCCTGCTGGGCGAGCTTCCGCTCTCGGAACCAGAGAAAGAGCGGGAGAGTGCCACCGAGCCCGAAGAGCGCGGTGAGGAGCCAGAAGCGCCACACCCCGCGGAGTCCGATGCGGCGCGACTCGTGGTACATCCAGACGACGGCCACCACCACGACGGCGACGAGGTCGAGCGCGAAGGCGGTGCTGGTCCGATTCACGAAGAGCTCCGCGTTGGTTCGAGCGGGGTCGGCCCAGAACAGAATGTTCCCGGTCAGCAGCGACTCTCGCACCATCGGGATCCCCGGGGCCAGGTAGCCGATGACGGTCATCACGAGATAGAAGGCGGCGAGGCCGGCGCGTCTGGTCTCCGGCATGTTCACTCCTCACTGGGTCGAGGGGGGGTTGATTCGTCGCTCCACGGGCGACGCCGGGGGAGCCACCGCGGCACGGCACGCCTGTACGCGGCGTAGGACTCGCCGAAGCGATGGGCCAGTCCCGGCTCCTCGAAGAGCAGAAAGTAAACGTGGTTGACGAGGACGAAAGCCGCCGCCCAGAGCGCCACCAGCCGGGAGCCGAGGAAGAGCGCCTGGCCGATGAGCATGGTGGCGGCGCCGGTGATCATCGGGTTGCGCACGTGGCGGTAGGGGCCGACGGCCACCAGTCGCCGCGTCGGATCCCAGGGGGCGAGCGTGCCCTGCCCGACGCGGGCGAAGAGCGCGACGCACCAGGCGAAGAGCGCGAAGCCGGCGGCGATCAGGAGCAGGCCGGCGACGCGCGGGAGCCAGGTGACGCCCAACGCGGCATCCCAGCTCGTGTCGGCGTCGCTCCCCGTTGCTCGGAGCCAGCGCGGGATGACCACCACCACCACGAACGGCAGGACGAGAATGGCGAGAGCGTGACGCAGAACGCGCATCTCGTCAGGCACCAGGGCCGGTCATGCGTCGCGCCGCGGTGGCTCCCGCTCCCGGAGAAAATCGGCGATCTCCCTGCGGCCGAGATGCTCGGCCCACCGCAACGGCGTCGCGTCGTAGTGTGCATCCCGCGCGCCGAGCTCGGCGCCCTCGCGCACGAGCACCTTCACGGCGTCGAGGGAGCCGGAGTCGACCGCGTGGTGCAGCGCGGTGGCGTGCGGGTGGAAGCCGGGCGGGCCGTAGGCGTTGAGCTCCACGCCGAGGTCGATCAGGACTTCCAGGTCGCCCGCCTGTCCATAGAGGGCGGCGGCGGCGAATGCCATCTGGCGCTCCTCGGGGCTGGCCGTGATGCCGAGTCGGGTGACGTCGGCGCTCCGTTTCGTGCCCACCGCCGCGGGCAGGGTCAGCGTGGCGCCGCGCTCGAGAAGGCGCTCCACCGCGGCCGTCTCTCGATGCGCCAGCGCCGGGAGGAGCGCGCCGTCGGGCTTTGCGCCGGCGTCCACCAGCGTGTCGATCAGCTCGAGCTGGACGCCGCTCTCACGCGGGACGCGCCCGGATGCGACGAGCCCGAGCGCGTAGTCCAGCTGCCGCTGGAGGTCGCTCACTCGTCCACTCCTGGCGGCGTCGATGATGAATCGCGCGACGTCCGCGATGTTGCGCGGCAGCGTACCGTTGCGAACCGGGTTCTCCGCCACGAACCACAGGAGGTACGGTTGGCGGAAGTACCCCTCGCCGTAGTCGAGCCGCTCGCGCACGAGGGTGGGGTGCTCGGCCAGCAGCCGCTTCAGCGTGACGATGTTGCCGGCGTCGATGGCGGCGATGGCGTCGCGGAAGCGCGGGTCGGCAATGGTGTCGTCGGGCATCGTTCTACCTCTCCGGTCGCGCGCTCAGCCGGTGATCTCGCCGCTGATGATGAGCGCGCAGGGGAGCAGACCGGCTTTCTGGAGCGCGGCGCGCGAGGCGTCGTTGGAAACGTTGCAGCGCGCGGCGGGGACTCGCCCCATCTCGTAGCAGACGCGCTTCAACTCCTGCACCAGAAAGCTACCGACTCCCCGGCGTCTGTACGGTTCGTGCACTTCCATATAGATGTCGCCGAAGGGCGGATTGTAGTGCAGGAGGACGCCGCCCGTGCCCGCCAGCTGGCCCTCGAGCTCCACCACCCAGTCGCCCACGGGTACGGCGGCGTGCGCGAACGCGCGCCGACGGTCCGCCTCCGTGCTCTTCCTGAAGGTCGCGCCTGGAACGGAGAGCGCGGTGGTCGTCGCGTCGCTGAACAGGATCTTCTCGCGGGTGAAGCGCTCGACGAATTCGTAGAAGAGGTGTGTCAGCTGGCGGTCGTTGGTCTGCACCGCGATTCTGGTGCCGCCGCTCGCCATGAGGAAGTGGCGGAAGAGAGGAACGGCATTCGGACGCGCCTCCGGCACGAGGAAGAACTCGCGCACCGTCACTCGCGGGACTTCCTGATGACCGCCCACGCATCCGTATCCCACGACCTCGCCGTGGGCGCGAATGAGCCAGGAGTCGAGGAAGCCGCGCGCGTGATGCGAGTCGTGCACGATCTGGCAGCGCATCTCGTCGCGATACCGCTCGCGCAGCTCGAGGATGTCGCGCGTCTCCACGGGCGTTACATCGACGGCCAACGCCACTGTCGCGTCGGGCATGCTGGGCGCTTCGCTTTCTTCGGCGCGAATGGCTCACCGCCTCATGGCCGGCCGCCGAGCGCGACGCTGATGGCGCCGCCCTGCCGCTGATCCAGCTCCCGGAGCGCTTCGGCGAAGGCCTGCACCACCTCCTGCGCTCTGCGGTTGAACTCGGCGCCGCGGCTCAGCAGCTCGTCCCGGCGCGCCAGTACGCGCCCCTGGACGACCGTCGCGTTGGCCATCTCGCGCTCGAGATCGGCGAGGCGGAGCCGCGCGTTGCGCGCGGTGAAGCACGGCTCACACGAATGCGTGCGGCGGATTTCCGAGTCGTCGTTGGCGAAGAGCCTGGCATCGACGTTGAGCAGAGTCACCTGGACGGTTCCGCCGGCGCGCGTCATGAGCGGCGACGCCAGGCGTTGCTGAGCTTCCGCGAACTCGGTGGCCTGGGCGACGAGCGCCTCGGCGGTGCCGTTCACCTCGGCCAGGCGCGCGTGCAGGTACGCGCGGTCCTCGGCCAGACCGCCTAACGACTCCTTCACGATCGCCACCAGCAGCGGCACGTCGCCGTCATCGTTCTCCGACGCGAGCGCCTCGCCGAGCTGTCGCACGAAGGCGTCCCGGCGGGCGGCGTCGGCCGGGCGGTCGGCGGCGGACCGGCCGGCGCTGACGGCCGCCTGTGCCAGGGTGGTGGGGGGAGGGGCGGCGTACGGACCCACGGGTCTCTTGCCGAACGCCCGGTTGAAGGTGACCTCCACGAGGTCGGGGCCCTGTGCTCGCGCGACTTCACTGACCAGCAGCGCGCAGAGCAGGGCCAGACCGAACCGCGGAATCGTTTCGGCCGTTCGAGTCATGAGCGGTCTCCTCCGTGCTCGTCGTGGGCGACCAGCGGCACCATTTAGAGATGCGGTGCCGGGCCCTTCCGCGCCATGGCCGTCCCGGTTGCGGGCCCTCGCGCCGCGGGCTATTCTACAATGTAGAAACAACCCCGGTTGGTCCCATGAGTGAACCAGAAGCGGAGCGCCGTCAGCCGGCGTCGCCCCCACGCATTCCCCTCGCGCTCCTTCGCCTTCTCGTGCCGCGCGCGGAGCGCGATGAGGTGCTCGCCGATCTGTCGGGCGAGTACGAGCGGCAGGTGGAGCGCTTCGGTTTGGGACCGGCGCGGCGCTGGCTCTGGGGTCAGGCGCTCGGCTCGGCGCCCGCGCTGCTGCGCTGGAGCTGGTGGCGCAACTGGACCGGATTCGAGCCCCGCGCGAACGCGTTCCATCCTGGAGGTTACGTGCTCGGCAGCTTCTTCGCGGACCTGCGCTACGCCGCGCGTCGTCTCACCGCGCGGCCCGCCTACTCGATTCTGTCGGTGCTCACGCTGGCGTTAGGCATCGGGGGGACCGCCGCCGTCTTCGGGATCGCGCGCGGGCTGCTCTTCGAGCCCCTACCGTATGCCAACGCCCGCGACGTCGCCGTGTTCTGGATGAGCGGAAGCTGGTACGAGGCGGAGTTCGCGGCGCTGCGCGGCCACTTCCCCGGCTTTCAGAAGGTGGCGCTCCATCGCGAGGGGGGCGTCACCCTGCGCGACGGCGACGCGCCGGCGCGTCTCGTTCCCGCCATTCGCGCCTCCACCGAGCTGTTCGATGTCCTGGGGGCACGCCCCCTCCTGGGCCGCGCATTTCTCGCCGGAGAGGATGCGCAGGGTGCCGAGCCGGTGGCGGTGTTGAGCTATGGTCTGTGGCAGGAGCTGGGCGG
Source organism: Gemmatimonadaceae bacterium (assembly GCA_035249845.1). Classification (GTDB taxonomy): domain Bacteria; phylum Gemmatimonadota; class Gemmatimonadetes; order Gemmatimonadales; family Gemmatimonadaceae; genus DATFBY01. The sequence goes on along the minus strand of DATFFZ010000083.1, from coordinate 21,933 downwards.
CGACCGATCCATTCTCGGAACGCGGGTCATGCTCGACGGCGCGCCGCGCACCGTCGTCGGCGTCATGCCGCGTGGCTTCTGGTATCCGAGTCCGGCGGTTCGTGTGTGGCTGCCGCAGGAGATCGATCCGCTCCGGCGAAATGGCAGCTTCACCTTGATCGGCCAGGTGGCGCCGGGGCACGACGCCCGCAGCATGGAGGCACCCGTTGCGCGTCTCACGCAGATGCTCGGCGAGCGTTTCACCTACTCCGTGATGTGGGACAAGACCAAGAACGCGCACGTGACGCCGCTGCGCGAGCACCTCCTCGGACCCATGCGCCCGTCACTCATCGCCATGCTCGCCGCCATGGGCCTCATCCTGCTCATCGGGTGCGTCAACGTGGCGGCCTTGATGCTCGGACAGGTGGAGGGGAGAACGACCGAGCTGGCGGTTCGCTCGGCGTTGGGCGCGGACCGCCTGCGGTTGGCGCGGCAGCTCGTGGTCGAGGCGGTCGTGGTCGGCGTGATCGCGGCGGCGCTGGGCGCCGGTCTGGCGGCCGCCGGATATCGCGTGCTGGCCGAGGCGCTCCCCCTGGGGGCGTGGGCCGAGGGCGCGCGCTTCGATTGGAGGGTGTTCGCCACGGCACTGGTCGTTTCGCTCGGAGCCGCGTTGATGGTGGCGGCGGTGCCCGTGACGGCGCTCTGGCGCGGCGATCTTCGCGGAGCGTTGAGTGGAACGCGCACGGGCGGGATCCAGGGTCGCGGCGGGCGGATCGAGCGCGGTCTGGTGGTGACCGAGGTGGCGCTGGCGATGCTCATCGCGTCGGGCGCGGCGCTGCTCGTCCGGAGCGTGGGCAAGCTCTACGCGATCGACCCCGGCATCGAGACCGATGGCGTGGTGGTGGTGGACGTCCTGGCCGACGGACAGCTCACTCCCGAACAGCGTCGTCAGGCACTGGAGCAGATGACCGACGCCGTCCGCGGGCTCCCGGGGGTGCGCTCGGCGTCGGTGGCGATGAAGATCCCGCTGCGCGGCTCGGGCAACAGCTTCGGCATCACCATTCCCGGACAGCCCGAGGCGGCGCAGACCACCACGTATTTCCGCGTCGTCGGTCTCGACTATTTCGAGACGATGGGCATCCGGCTGCGCGCCGGCCGGACGTTCGCCGCGTCGGACGTCGCCGACAGCGCAATGACCGAGGTGCCGATCGTGATCAACGAGGATCTGGCGCGGCGGTACTTTCCCGGCGTCGATCCGATCGGCCGGGTGGTGGGTGGCGGCTTCGACGCGCCGCAGCGGATCATCGGCGTCGTGGCGAACGTCCTCGAGGGTGATCTGACATCGGAGCCCGAAGCAGCCCGCTACTATCTGGCGGGGACCGTTTCCTGGTTCTCGCCGCAGGCATCGGTGGTGATCAGAGCCGAGCGTCCCGAGGATGCGGGCGCGATGCTCGAGGCCGCGCGCGGCACGATCCAGCGGGCGGCTCCGGCGTTCGCGGTGCACGATCTCACCAGCATGCAACGCGTGCTCGACATCGCCGTCGGTCCGGCACGGCAGGTGATGCAGCTCCTGGCGCTCCTCTCGGCGCTGGCGCTGGTGCTCGGCGCGGTGGGCATCTACGGCGTGATCTCGCACTTCGCGGCGCGCCGGAAGCGCGATTGGGCCATTCGCATGGCGCTCGGCCTGCCCGCCGGGCGCGTCGTCAGGCACATCGTGGGGCAGGGCGCGGCGCTGGTGGCGATCGGCATCGCGGTGGGTGTCGCCGGAACGCTGGCGCTGGCGCGGCTCCTGGGCTCCTTTCTCTACGGCGTGAGCGCCGTGGATCCCCTCTCGTTCCTCGCCGCCAGCGCGACGCTCATGCTGGCCGGCGTGATGGCGGCGCTGGTGCCCGCCTGGCGCGCGGGGACGGTGGACCCGGCCACCGCGCTGCGCGAGCAGTGAGGCGACCATGGACGATCCGAAGTTCGTTCCGCTCGGGGTGCTCGAGGAGCAGATCGTGGTGGCGGTGCTCCGCGCGCGCGACAACGCCTACGGCATGCAGGTGCGACGCGAGATCGAGCGCGTGACCGGACGCGACCTGGCCATCGGCGCGGTGTATTCGACGCTCGACCGGCTGGAGGCAAAGGGGCTGCTCACCTCCAGCCGCGTGAGCGCGGACGATCAGTCGCGGCGGCTCTTCCGGGTGAGTCCCGCCGGCGCTCGGGCGCTGGCGGAAACGCGCTCGATGCGTGAGCGGCTCTGGACCGGCGTGGATCTTCGGCAGCTGAACCTGCTCGCGCGCTCCTGACACCCGAGGAGACCGAGCGCGCGCGGGCGTCACTCCGGCGGATCGGGAGCGAGGTGCGCCGGCACTTCCTCGGGCGCGGTGATGCACATGTCGAGGTCGCGCAGCAGCCCGTCGCTCACGTCGTACACCCAACCGTGCACCGCCAGCGCCTGGCCGCGCGCCCACGCGTCACGGACTATCGTGGTGCGGCTGACGTTCAGCACCTGCTCCACCACGTTCAGCTCGCACAGCCGGTTGTGCTTGAGCACTTCCGTCTCGAGCGTGTCCATCTCCTCCTTGTGCTTCCAGCGCACGTCCTGCACGTGACGCAGCCAGTTGTCGGCCAGCCCCAGCTTGTCGTCGCGCAGCGCGGCGAGCACGCCGCCGCAGCCGTAGTGGCCACACACGATGATGTGGCTCACCCGCAGGACGTCGACGGCGAACTGGATGGCCGAGAGACAGTTGAGATCGGCGTGCACCACCACGTTGGCGACGTTGCGGTGCACGAACATCTCGCCCGGAAGCAGTCCGACGATCTGGTTGGCCGGCACGCGGCTGTCGGAGCACCCGATCCACAGATAGCGCGGCGCTTGCTGGCGCGAGAGGCGGCCGAAGAAGTCGGGGTCCTGCCGGATCATCTGCTCGGCCCAGGCGCGGTTGTTCTCGAAGAGATGTCCCAGAACGCGCATCGTCGTCAGGTGAGGGGGACGGTGCGAGAGCGGCTCAACGCTGGCTCAGCGCGGCCGCGTAGCGACGCTGCATCTCGTCGGGCGCCACGTGCTCGATGCTGTGGCCGATGAGCCAGCGGTGCCCGTAGGGATCGCGGATCGCGCCGGAGCGCTCTCCGTAGAACTGATCGGCGGGCTCGCGCTCGATGGTGGCGCCGAGCTCGGCCGCCTTCCGGATCGTCGCGTCGGCGTCATCGACGTGGAGGTGGATGGTGACCGGCGTGGCGCCGAGCGTGGACGCGGCGCGGATGCCGTACTCGGGGTACTCCTCGCTCAGCATGAGCGTCATGCCGCCGAAGTCGAGCTCGGCGTGCCCGACGCGTCCGCCCGGCTCGGTCAGGCGGAACCTCTCTCGCGCGCCGAACGCGCCTTCGTAGAAGGCGATGGCGCCGGTGGCGTCGGTGACGCACAGGTAGGGAAACATCTCGAGGACGGCCATGGGTGTGCTCCTCCCGTTCGGGTCATCCGCGATGGGTGCCGGTGGAGCGCGCCGCCGAGTGAGCGCGCGGGTGAAATAGTGCGCCCGGCGCCCTGGGCGAGGAAGGGGAGCGGGGGCGAAGCGCCCCGCGCGTGGGGCGACCTCCGATCAGACGAGGCGCAGGCTCAGCCCCGAGTTGGGGCGCGCGAGGGGGAGGAAGGTGCCCGGCTGGCGTGAGCCGCGAAGATACTCGAGCACCTCGCGCGCCGGCAGACGGCGTCCCTCCAGCTCGGCCGATTCGGGGCGAGGCTCGAGGGAGAGTCGGGCGCGGTACACTTCCACCACCTGGCGCTCCTCGTCGATGGCCCGTTGCGCGACGCCGCGCATGTAGTAGCGGTTGAAGTCCGACTCGGCGAGCATGCGCGCCGCCATCTCCGGGAGCTTGGCCGTCGTCTGCCCGCCGCTCCGCGTGCGGCGCGGCTCGAAGTCCACCAGCAGATCGTTGGCGCGCTCCTCCAGCCAGAGGTCGTCGTAGTAGCGCAACGCGTCGTACAGCAGGCGCTGATACTCCTGGATGGCCGTCGGACGGAGGCGCTCGGAGGCGTGAAAGGCGCCGGACTTCAGGTCCTCATCGAGCTCGGCGAGGGCGAGGCGTCGAGTGACGTGATCGAGATTCTCGTATTGCAGCGGCATGGCTTGGTAATCCAGGGCGCACGTGACACCATGACCCGGCGCATGATGCGGACCGCGCGCGCGCGCGACGTCCGATTTGCCGCTCCGTCACCGCTCGTGAGGCACGGGGCGCGCTAGTTAGGCGACGGTCCGGCGGCGGCCCGGGGTGGCATGCTGTCGCACGAGGCCGCGTTGGCCAGGACCGCCCAGGCCCGCCGCAGCTCGGTGAGACGACCAGACGAGTCCCGCTCCAGCGCGGCATCGGAGTGTGCGCGTCCGCGACCGCTGGAGCGTGCCTGGTCGACGCGCAGCCGGAGCTCCACGCGGAGAAAGTCATCGAAGGCGGTCACGTCTACCGAGTCGCCCGCCTGATGACGCCAGACCCCCTCGAGCCCGGAGCCGTCGGCATCCACCAGCACGGCCGCTCCGCTGTCGGCGTCCACCGCTCCGCTCAACCGAATCCACCCCGGCCCCTCTCGGCGCTGGCCGTAGGAGGTCGGAGCGCCAAGCAGCACCGAGTGCGTGGATCGATAGCAGCGGTCCACGACCGTCGTGGCGACGGGTGGCCCACCGGCCCCGAAGGTATCGGTCGCGCCGTCAGGCGCCCGGTCACCGCAGGCGATGGCGACGATGCCGACGCCGAGTCGTACGAGTGCTCGGTAGCGAATCACCGAAATGCCCTCCAGGCTCGTCGCCCCGACTGAGTGGCAACGAACGGGCCTATGGATTCGCGGGTTGCTCGCACGCCAGCGGGACCGCGACGGGAGCGGCGCGCGCGGTCTCCAACCTGAACCGGGCCGCCCTGGTGTCCGCCGAGCTCCCGCCCACGAGCACCGTGAAGTCCCCCGGCTCGGCGACGCGGCGCAACGTCGCATCGTGGAAGGCGAGGTCCTGGACGTCGACGGTGAAGGCGACGGTGCGCGTCTCTCCCGGCGCGAGGCGTACGCGTCGAAAGCCGCGCAGCTCGCGCACGGGGCGCGTGACGGTGCCCACTTCATCGCGAACGTAGAGCTGCACCACCTCGTCGCCCGCCACGCTGCCGGCGTTGGTGACGTCCACGTCCACCCGAATCGAATCTCCCGGGCGCATCATCGTCGCGCTGAGCCGCGGCTCTCCGTAACGGAACGTCGTGTAGCTGAGCCCGTGACCGAACGGGTAGAGCGGCGTCCACGGCACGTCGAGGTACTTCGAGGTGAACTTGTCAGGCGACGGGGGCCGGCCGGTGTTCCGATGGGCGTGGTAGATGGGCACCTGACCGGTCACGCGCGGGAAGGTGGCCGGCAGCTTCCCGCCGGGATTGACCTCGCCGAAGAGCACGTCGGCCGTAGCCGTCCCGTGCTCGACGCCCAGAAACCACGTCTCCAGAATCGCCGGCACGTTGTCGTGCAGCCACTGCAGCGCGAGCGGGCGGCCGTTCATCAGCACGGCGACGACCGGCTTTCCCGTCGCCACGACCCCCCGCGCCAGCCGGAGCTGGGCGCCGGGAAGCTCGATGGTCGCGCGACTGGCCGCCTCCGCGCTCTGCGACGGTGACTCTCCGATCACCAGAATCGCCACGTCCGCCTGCCTGACGAGTCGCACCGCCTCGGCGATCCCGCTGCTGTCGTCGCTGAGCGGAGACGCGCCCGGCGCGTGCAGAATCCTGGTGCCCGGCGACACGGCGCGCCGGAGCCCGGTCAGCACCGAGATGGCATCCTGTCCGCGCCCCAGCCCCTGCCAGTTGCCGATGGATGCGACGCTGTCCGCCGCCAGCGCTCCCACGACCGCCACCGTGGCCAGCTCCCGGGAGAGCGGAAGAAGGCTCCCCTCGTTCTTGAGCAGCACGATCGACTCGCGCGCCACCTCTCGGGCCGCCTGACGATGCTCGGCCGAGAGGGTGACCGCGCGGATGCGAGCCGCGTCGGCCGCACGATGGGGCCGGTCGAAGAGGCCGAGCCGGTACTTGAGACGCAGCACGCGGCGCACCGCCTCGTCTAGCGCCGCGGGCGCCACCTGTCCGGCGCGAACCAGCGCGGGGAGCTTTGTCAGGTAGATCTCGCTCACCATGTCGATGTCCACGCCGGCCTCGAGCGCCAGCCGCCCCACGGCCGCGCTGTCGCCGCCGATTCCATGCGGGAGGAGCTCGCCGATGCCGGTCCAGTCGCTCACCACCAGACCCCGGAATCCCCATTCGCCGCGCAGGACGTCGCTCATGAGCCGACGATGCGCGTGCGCCGGCACGCCGTCGATCTCGTTGAAGGCAGCCATGAGCGTCTCGGTGCCGGCGCACACCGCCGCGTGAAATGGCGGGAGGTACACATCGCGCAGCGTTCGCTCCGGGATGTCGGCGATGTTGTAGTCGCGCCCCGCTTCGGCCGCGCCATACGCGGCGAAGTGTTTCGCGGTGGCGGCGAGCGTACCGGCGTCTCGGAGATCGCTTCCCTGAAAGCCGCGCACGCGCGCGGCGGCCATCACGGAACCGAGGTACGGGTCTTCGCCGGAGCCCTCGACGATGCGCCCCCACCGCGCATCGCGGGCGACGTCCACCATGGGCGCGAACGTCCAATGGATGCCGTCGGCCGCGGCCTCGATGGCCGACAGGCGCGCCGAGCGCTCGACCGCCGACGGATTCCAGCTGCTCGCTTCCGCCAATGGAACGGGGAAGATCGTGCGGTATCCGTGAATGACGTCGAGCGCGAAGAGGAGCGGGATTCGCGTGCGCGACTCCTCGACCGCGATCCGCTGATAGCGGCGGATCGTGTCGGCGCCGACGACGTTCAGGAAGGATCCCAGCTCGCCTCGCCGGATCTGCTCGACGGCTGCCGGCGTGCCGCCGGGTCCGGTCATCGCTCCGACGCCCGAGAGTTGATTGAGCTGACCGGCCTTCTCCTCCAGGGTCATGCCGGCGAGCACCGAATCCACGAAACGTTTCTCGCCAGGATCGTCGGCGCCGGATGCGGAGGGTGACGCCGGCGCGGCGCCGGCGGTGGCCGGGCGGGAGGAGCAGCCCGGAACTAGCACGGCCAGGGTCGCACCGAGCAGCCAGGCGATTCGGGGGGGAGAAAGGCGTCGTGGCACCGCTAGCTCACCGGCGTTCAGCGCCGAACGAAATTCTGAATCGCGGATTTGACACTTTTCGAGCTCGCGAGAACCTTGGGACGGGGAAGCGAAATGAACAGCGCGGCATTAGGCATTCGGCATTGGGCATTCGGGCTCCCGCGACGGAATCTCACCGCCAGGACCCGAATGCCGAATGCCGAATGCCTAATGCCGCCGTTGCTGTTGCCGTTCTCCTCCCTTCCCCTCACGCCGCGTCCCTCAGCCGCATCGGCTGGCGAGCGCCGTACGTGAGACTGCGCCAGAGCCATTCGGCCGGCCCGAATCGGTAGCGACCGAGCCACCACGAGCTGAGCACCATCTGGCCGGCAATGACCGCCATGCTGAGCAGCAGACAGAATGCCGAGCCCACGCGACCGAGAAGGGACAGGCCGAATCCGTAGAAGACGGCGAGAAAGATCAGCGAATGCATCAGGTAGTTGGTCAGCGCCATGCGACCCAACGGCGCCAGTCGGGCCAGCCGACGACGCCATTTGGGAACTCGCCAGAGGAGGACGATGCTCGCCAGGTAGAAGGCGGCCATCGCCACCACCCCCAGGTGAATGGGCAGTTGGGCGGCGAGCGCCAACCCGGAGGACTCCGCCAGTCGTCCGCTGCGTTTGAGCTCGAGGATCCAGACCCAGAGCGCATTGCCGATCACGCCCACGATCAGCCCCCAAACGAGAAGCCGTCGAAAGAGCGCCAGGTGCAGCTCGGGCTGCTCGAGCAGCCGCCGCCGGCCGGCGTAGAAGCCGAGCAGGAACCTCCCGAAGATCGCCGGCAGCAGGTAGAACGCGACACCGCCCCTCCAGAATCCCAACGCGTAGTCGGCATTCTCTCGCAGCCAGAAGGAGAGGCTGCCCGACGTGAATCCGAGGTAGCGTTCCTCGAGGACGCGTAACTGGAACGGGCTCGGACCGACCCGCGGTATCGGCGGAGCGCCGAGTGCCGCAAGGATCATGACCGCCGCGGGCATCACCACTCCGATGCCTAGCCCCATCGTCAGGAGAGAACGATCGCTACGGTCACGCGCCAGGATGAGCAGGAAGCCCAGCAGCGCGTACGGGTGCAGGATGTCACCATACCACAGGAGGTACGCGTGAATCACCCCGAAGATGAAGAGGATCGTCAGGCGCCTGACGTACACCGGAAGGACCTCCACGCCCCGACGCTCGCCGCGCATCAGCTGGATCGAGAAGCCAAGCCCGAAGAGAAACGAGAAAAGCGTATAGAACTTCCAATCCACGAAGAGCTCCACTCCGTACTTCACCACCCGGTCCAGCGGAGCGGTGGGCAGGGCCGCCAGCCGGGCCGGCACGACCGCACCCTCCTGGGTGAGCCAGATGAGATTCGCCAGCAGGACGCCGTAGAGCGCGAACCCGCGTACCGCGTCGACGAGCTCGATGCGCTCACGACCCTGTGACGGGGTCAGGACGCGCGGCGTACCGCCGTCTTCACGCTCCGGCACCGCTGGCCGGGTTGAGTCCATGCAATCTCCTTCCTCGTGTCTCGGCCTCCCCGGCGTCCCGAAGCTCGCACGCTCGACCGGGGTGGATCGTCAGGCAGGCCTACCCGCGCGCCGCCGGGAACGCCTCAGGTCGCCCGTCTCCTGCCGAGCGCGGACGGAGCGAACATGTCGAGCATGAGCACCGCGCCCGCGACGAGCAGTGCCAGGTCGGCGTGGATGTCCAGGGCGAACGCCCCGACGCTGCCGATCGCCGCCCAGAGGATGGGAACTACCCAGGCAATGCGTGGCGCGCCGGCGGTGTTCAGCAGAAGCCCCGTGGTGACCAGCGTGGTGGGACAGGGCACAGCGAACAGCGGCAGACGAGGGTAACCCAACCCGAGCGCCATGCCGAGCAGCGGATAGAGGAGCCCGTAGAGTACGAGTCCCACGCCCACCAGCCCTCGCGCGCCCGAGGGCCGGAGCAGGCGCGCCGTGCCCGTGGTCGTCAGCCAGGTGAAGAGTGCCGCCTGGAGCACGAACAGAACGGCGAAGAACGTCGCGGCGGGGTTGATGGCGCGAAAGAAGCCCCAGTGATAGGCGATGCCTGACCAGGCCCAGTGCACCGCCAACAGCCCGAGAAGAGCTCGCGCGCTCACCGGCCCGTGGCGCAGCCAGCGCCACACGATTGCCGCCGTGGCGAGCCAGAGCAGGACGACGGCCGGCCATAGGAGCGTGTTGTACGCCCCGAATACATCCAGGAACTGGTCGTGCGAGAATGGAAGCGACAAGGCGATTTGCGCCGAGACGTGGAGTAGAGATCGTCAAGCTCGCCGGGAAGCGCGGGGAGCGCCAGAGAGGCGCCGACCGCTTCCGGGGCGCGACGAGGCGAGCGCTGATCAGCCGGCGGCCTTCTCCGCGACGTACACGATGCGTGAGAGGCGTCGCTCGCTCGTCAGGCGGTGCACCGCGTCGAAGAAGCGCTGCAGCCCCTCGAAGCGCTCCTCCCCCTCGATGCGGAGCAGCTCGTCTCGATGCGCCTGGCGTGCCTGGTGCCACCGCCCCGACACGAGCGCGGCGTTGGCGGTGACGTCGGCCTGGCGCACCAGGCGAAAGCCCGCCTGGGCGATGAGCGTCTCGTTGAAGCCGGCCGGCGCGAACACGAAGAGGCCGATCGAGCTGCGCAGCGCCAGCTCGTCATTGGTCACCAGACCGGAGATGACCACTGGATCGGTGAACACGGCGCGACGGCCGGGGCGGAGGACGCGATTCCATTCGCGAAACACGGCCAGGCGACCGGGGAAGTGATTCATGGAATCGATGCACAGCAGGCCGTCGAAGGAATCGGCGGGGAAGGGCAGGGTCGAATTCGCGTCGGCCGTCATGAACCGCACCCGCTCGCCTTCTCCGGCCCTGGCCGCCAGCTCGGACGCGGTGGCCACGCCACTCTCGTTGGCGTCGATCCCGGTCACGCGACAGCCGGTGGTGCGAGCGATGTAGAGCGCCGGGCCTCCCGAGCCGCTGGCCACCTCCAGGACGTGCGCGTTGGCGCCGAGCTCGAGCCAGGAGAGAAACCGATCGTACTCATCGACGGTCAGCCAGCTGTTCTGCCCGATGTCGACGCCGAAAGTCGCCTCGCGGATCTCGCGCAGGACGCGATCGGTGAAGTGGGTGTAGGTGCTGTCGAAAAGATCGACGCGTTGGGTCACGTGGTCCGCGGTGGTCGGCCCCGCCGTCAGGCGGGGCGGATGTTCTGATTCAACCGGAACACGTTGGTCGGGTCGTATGCCTTCTTGATCTGGCGAAGGCGCGCCAGATTCGGCCCATAGGCCGCCGCCACCGCGCCGTCCACTTCGTCGTCACCCAGATAGTTCACGTACCGCCCCTCGGCCATGAACGGACGCATCAGCTCGTCCGTCCGCCGCGCCCACGCGATGCACTCGTCGGACTGCGCGGGGTCGAGCCATTGCGAGACGATCAGCAGGTTGTATCCCGGCTGGCGATGCGGGAACGCCGTGTCGGTGACGCCGATGCGAGTGACCGCGCCATGAAAGTGCTCGAGGAGCAGAGCGCCCATGGGCGCCGGACAGGCGTGGAAGCAGCGCACCAGCGTGTCGATCGCGTCATCGGAGAGCGTCTCGAGAAACGTCGACTTCCAGTAGTTGAGCGCCCCCTTGGGGAAGCCCCCGTCCAGCATCGAATTGAGCTGCTCGTATGGCATCGGCCCCATCATGTCCATGATGGGTGGACCGAAGGCCCGAATGGGCGCGACCACGCGCATCCCGCCCACCGCATCCGGGTGAAACGCGATCATCGCCCCGAGCTTGGCACCCGAGCCATCGGGCGCGTGCAGCAGTCCGGCGAACACGCTGAGCTCGTCGGGCGCGGCAGCAGTGGTCTGGCGGTAGAAACGGAGCATCTCGGCGCCGCGGTCGAGCGGGTGCGCCACCAGCCCGCCCACCACCTCGCTCACCGGGTGGAGCCGGAAGGTGAGCTTGGTGGCGACACCGAAGTTCCCCCCGCCGCCGCGCAGCGCCCAGAAGAGGTCGGGGTGCTCCTTCGCGCTTACCGTCAGGATGCGCCCATCCGCCGTCACCAGCTCGACGGCGATCAGGTTGTCCACCGCCATCCCATGCAGCGCCATGAGCCATCCCAGACCGCCCCCCAGCGTGAGCCCCGCCACACCGGTGGATGAGATCACGCCGCCGGTGGTCGCCAGACCGTGCTTCTGGGTGGCGCGATTGAAGTCGGCCCAGGTGGCGCCGCCTTCGGCGACGGCCGTACGGGCGGACGGATCGACGGAGACATCGCGGGTGAGTGACAGATCGATCATCACCCCGCCATCGACGACCGCGCGTCCGCCGACGTTGTGCCCGCCCCCTCGCACCGACACGGGAAGGGAGAGCTCCCGCGCGTGGCGCAAACTCGCGGCAACGTCCTCCGCGCCCAGACACTGAGCGATCAGGCTCGGGCGCTTGTCGATCAGCCCGTTGTGGATTCTTCGTGCACCGTCATAGGCGGGGTCGCCCGACTGGATCAGGCTCCCACTGAAGCTGGAACGGAGTCCGTCTAGGGTCAGCATGGTTGGCGCGCTCGGTAAAGACGGTTTGATGTTCGGCGTGCGCGTCGTGCGCACGAGTGAATCTTACGGCTGCCCTGAGCCGGGGCGAATGACAGGTCGTCCGAGCGACTTGACCGGGCGTCCGGCGTCGGGCGTACGAGCCGGCGCGGCGTGAATCACCGCTGCCGGCTGGAGAAGGTGCGTGCCTCATCGAGGACCGAAGCCCTGGAAGATCCGGCGGCGACGTCGAGCAGCTCCCGGTAGAGCGCGCGGGCACGAGCGTCATCACCCGCCGCCCGGGCGGCTCGGGCCGCGCCTAACAAGCTGTTGAGTCGGCGCGGGTAGCCGGCCAGCGCGCGATCGTAGGCGACGAGCGCCTCCGCCGGACGCTTCTGCTCCAGGAGGAGGTCGCCCAGGAGCTCGTCGGCCGGCAGCGTTGGCCCGGGCGTCACCGCGTGCTTGGGCGTGGAGCGCTCGAGCTCCGCCGCCTCGCGCATGAGCACCACGCCGGCGGCCGTGTCGCGCTCGGCCTGCGCGAGCCAGGCGCGCACTCCGAGCCGCAGGATGCGGATGTTGCGGGTGAAGAGCTGCTCGCCCGCTCGAGCGGCGGCGCCTTCCAGCGTATCGAGACGCTCGGCGGCCGCGCGCGCTTCCGCCACCCGCCCCTGGCGAGCGGCGCCAAGCCCCCGTGCGAACCACGTCACGGCCTCCGGCCAGGCGAAGCCATCCCAGTCGAGCGTCGGCGGGTCGCGCGGCGCGAGCGACATCGCCTCGCTCCACATGTGGCGCTCGAGGGCATGACGCGCCCGGGTCGACGCCAGGTGAAAGGCCGTCTTGAACGACGGTTGAAGACGCGCCGTTCCGCGCAGCCGCTCGACTTGCGCCGCCGCCTCGCGATCGGCGCCTTTCTGGAGATACGCGTACACGACGTATTCGACCGCGTGGGGGAACTCATCCCACACGAACTGCCCGCGATCCCCCGCCGGATGCTCGAGCGCGGCCTCGGCCGCGCGCAGGTTGCCACGAATCACCGCATCCCAGTCGCCGAGCCGGATATGGATGTGCGTCGGCATGTGCAGCGCGTGTGGATTGCGCGGCGCGGCGCCCTGGTACTTTCGAAGGATCTCCAGCGACTCGCGCTCGCGTCCGGGCACGTCGTTGGCGTGCACCAGATAGTGCATCGCTCCGGGGTGATCCGGGTTGCGCGCGTACACGTCGAGCAGAAGCGTCGCGGCTCGATCGGAGTATGCCTGCGTGACCTCGGTGGCCGGCGTCACCGCCAGGTGGGAGAGCGCGTAGAAGGCGGCGACTTCGGGATCCCGCGGGAAGGCGGTGTGCGCCTTCTCCATCGCCTTCTCCCATTGCCGGATGCGGTGCCAGTAATCCGTGGCCCGCGGCTCGCGGAAGAAGGCCCGCGCGGCATCGACGAGGAGACGCTCGCGCTCCGTCGGTGGCTGGAGCGCCGAGGCTTTCTCTACTTCGTCCCATCCGAGCTCGAGCTCGGCTGGTCCGGGGCGCGTGGGCCACAACGGCTGGAAGAGCGTCATGGCGATCCCCCAATGCGCCATCGCGCAGCGGGGGTCGCTCCGCGCCACCTGCTCGAAGGCCTCTCTCGCCCGCGGGTACGTCATGTGGTGGAGGAGGGCGACGGCGCGATTGAACTCCGTCTGCGCCGGTTTCGAGCAGGAGATGGGGAAGTCGACGCTGCCCAGCGTCTCCGCGTGGTGGCCGGCGTGCTGGTCGGCCTGGGAGCTCGCCGCGCGCGCAACGGTGGCGAGCACCAGGAGAGGTGCGACGCCGATCGAGCGCCAGCGCGTGAGCTTCATTCGGCCACCGGCCCCTGAGGCGTGGGCGGCAATGGCGAATTTGCGTGAGGGACCATCTCGAATTGTAAGATGGCACCCACGCCCGTGGTGTGCCAGCGGTCTCCTCGACGCCATCCCGCCCCTCGCCGAGCGCACGGATCGTGGACGCGCCACCCGCTCAGTGGGCGGGGAGGTCGCTTCCAGCGCGCCGCCGCACCAGCGCGAGAAAGATCTCGCTGTCGAAGGGCTTGCGAAGGTAGCCATCGGGACCGGCGCGACGCGCGAGCTCGGCGGAGGAGATCTCATCGTGCGCCGTGATGAAGATGAGTGGCAACTCCGGCTGCCTGATGGCCAGCTGCTCCTGGAGCTCGAAGCCGCTCACGCTGCCCAGGTGCACATCGAGGACGAGGCAGGCGGGAGGATCGAGCTCGGTTGCCGCCAGGAACTCCTGGGCGCTGGCGAACGTGACGACGTCGATGTTCTCGGCGCGCAGCACGCGGGCGAGCGCGGTGCGCACCGACACATCGTCATCCAGGACGGCGATCCAGCTCCGTCGTGCGACCGGAGTTCGCTTCAGCGCGAGCGTCGAATGGTCAGTCACGGGCATGCCTCTCTCCCGGCGGAGGTGACCGCGAAGGCGTGGCGGTCGCGCCGGGTGTGGCCCTCTCGATTCTCATGCTACTTGGATGCTCGCCCTACGCGCCATCAGACCTTGGTCTTGCTAAGCACGCGGCTGCACGTGACCGCGCCATCGTCTGGCGCCCGCCATTCTGACCGGTCAGATTTCCATGAAGCCATGGTGCTTCGGAGCCAAGTAATGATTCTCCCCGCGCGCGGCGACGCGGGCGCATGAGCCAGACCACTTCCGGCGTCACACCGGTACTGCTCGTCGTCGATGACGACCCCTCCGTCCGCCGCTCGCTCGCGCGGCTCCTCCGCTCCGCGGGCTACGCCGTCGAGACGTTTGCCTCGGCGTCGGAGCTGCTGGCGCGCGAGCCGCTGTCGACTCCCGGATGCCTGATCCTCGACGTCCGTCTGCCAGGGTTGAGCGGGCTCGACCTGCAGGCGATGCTCCGTGCGGCGGGCACGGAGAAGGCGACCATCTTCGTGAGCGGGCTCGGCGACGTGCCCACCAGCGTGCGGGCGATGAAGGAGGGAGCGGTGGACTTCCTCACCAAGCCCATCGATGACACGCAGCTGCTGGAGGCCGTCGAGCGCGCGCTGGCGCACGACCGCGCGGCCCGAGAGGAGAGCGCCGAGCTCTCCGAGCTCCGGCGCCGGCTCGCCTCGCTCACGCCGCGGGAGCGCGAGGTATGCGCGCTCGTCGCCACGGGGCGGCTCAACAAGCAGATCGCGTTTCTCCTCGGGACGAGCGAGAAGACGATCAAGGTGCATCGCGCGCGGGTGATGACCAAGATGCAGACCACATCGGTCGCGGCGTTGGTGCGCGCCGTCGACCGGATCGGACTTGGTCCGCGTGCACGCGTCAGCGACGGCTCGACGCGCGAGCGAACCTCGGAAGCGCGGTAGAAGCTCAGCCCTCGGCCATCACCGGTGTGGCCACGCGCTCCGGCGGCAGCGTCACGCGAAAGATCGCGCCTCCACCGTGGACGTTTTCGGCGCGCACGCGTCCGCGATGCCGTTCCACGATCGAGCGCACGATGGCGAGTCCCATCCCGAGTCCGTGCTCCTTCGTCGAGAAGAAGGATTCAAAGATGTGCGGCTCCGCGTCCGGCAGGATTCCCGGCCCCGAATCGCGCACGGAGAGCTCGATCACCCCGTCGCGCATCCCGGTTTGCACGATGACCAGCGGCCGGCGCCCGGACGATGACGACGCCTCCAGTGCGTTGAGCAGGAGGTTCAGGAGCACCTGCTGAAGCTGGATCGGATCGCCGCGGACGGCGGGGAGCGCGTCGTCGAGCTCGAGCTCGAGCCGCGCGTCGCGCAACGCGGCGTCCGCGCGAAGCAGATCGCCGACGCTTCGACAGACCTCGTTGAGATCGATCGGCTCGGAGCGAGGCGGCTCGTTACGAAGGAGCGAGCGAACCCGGTCGATCACGGTGGCGGCGCGCGCGTCGTCGGCCACGATGTCGTCGAGGATCTCGCGCAGCTCCGTCCGTACGCGGGCGTCGGACGCCAGCAGGCGGATGCCGGCCTGCGCGTTGCTGCGAATCGCCGAGAGCGGTTGCCGCAGCTCGTGCGAGAGCGCCGCGGCCAGCTCGCCGGCCGCCGCGACGCGACCCAGGTGCTCCACCTGCCGTCGCCCTTCCTCGGCTCTGCGCTCGGCGAGGCGGCGGCTGGTGATGTCCAGGTGCATGACCACGGCGCCGCCCTCTTCGCGCTCCAGCCGATCGACCACCAGCTCGTACCAGAGCTCGTCAGGCGGCGCGCAGCGATACTCCAACCGGAAGGCCTGGGCGCGACCGGACAGCACGCCCTCGATCCCCCGTCCCACGAGCTCGGCTTCGGCCGCCCCGCGTCGTGCGGCGCGACGGCATTCTTCCAGGTAGCTCGTGCCCACGAACGCATCGCGAGCCTCGGTGACGCCGCCTCGCTCCGCCACTTCGCGCCATGCCTCGTTCACGCGAACGATGACGCCGTGATGATCGACGATGGCGAGCTGGGTCGACAGCGATGCGAGCACGACGTGATTGAGCTCCTCCGTCAGCCGCGCCGCGCGCGCGGCTCGAGAGGCAGCCAGCGCGCTGGCGACGATCTCCGCCGCCGCCTGGACCTGCGACGCCAGCGGACCCGGCCACCACGGCGGTTGCGTCCTGGCGGAGAGCTCGAGCGTTCCGACGTCGACGCCACCGGCGAACAGGGGAAATGCGACGCGCGCACCGGGACTCGCGCCACCCGTCGCTACCAGCGAGGGAGGCGGGGCGCCGCGGTCGCCACCGTCACGCTCCTCGCGCGTCCAGGAGAGCCGAGCAGGCTCCTCCACCGAATACGCCGCGCGCATGGTGAGCGCGACCGCATCCGCACCCACGTAGCGGCCGATGCGAGCCAGCGCGCTCTCGACCGACGCCGAGGTGATCGAGCTTTCGTGAAAGGCGAGATCGTCGGTGAGGTCGGAGATCAGGTGGTCGAAGGCCACCTGTGCGTGCAATGCCGTCTCCGCGTGGATTCGCTGCCGCCGCTCGATGAGGAGTCCCGTGATCAGCAGCAGCCCCGCCATCGTCAGCCCGAGGGCGATGAGGACGACGGCGCGGTCCCACTCCGTCGCGGATGGCGCGACGATCGCCTGGAGCACGACCTCCGCCGGATGAAGACGAAGCACGAGCACCCGGTCCGGTTATCGGCTCGTCAACGCGTCGTGGGTCTCACGCGATCCTCCCAGCGGCACGCGCACACGCAGTCTCGTGCCCAGCCGCGGCCCGCCCTCGATGACGAGCGTTCCACCCACCAGCCGCACCCGGTCCTCGATGTCGACCAATCCCAGTCCGCCGTGGCGGCGAGCGATGCCGTCGAATCCGCGCCCGTCGTCGGCGACCGTCAGCTCGAGCTCCCCGCCGCCGTCCCGCAGGGTGACGTCGACTCGCCGCGCCTGCCCGTGGGTGACGGCGTTCCGCAACGCCTCCTGCAGCACGCGATAGATGCAGAGACCGACCCCATCCGAGACCGGCGCGATCTCCTCCGCGCGCACCGTCACCTCGATGCCGATCCGCGCCGCGGCGTCCGCGCACAACCCTCGCACCGCCTCGGCCAGCGCCATCCGCCGCAGCTCGCCCGGATGAAGCTGCCGCGACACCGAGCGTATGCGCTCCGTCAGCTCCGTGGTGCGGCGCTGCAACTGGGCGAGCGCTTCCTGCAGCTCGTTAGGCTCGGCGTACCGCCGGCGCAGTCCGCTCAGGGCGAGCCCCAGCGCCGTGGCGCGCTGATTCACGTCGTCGTCCAGCTCCCCGGCAATCCGCGCGCGCTCCGTCTCGTGCGCCGTCGACACGCGGCTGGTGAGGGCGCGGATCTGGTCGTAGCTCCGCCGCAGTGCGGCCGACGCGGCCGCGCGCTCGCCGATCACGGACGCCAGACAGAGGAGCGGGACGGCCATCGCGGCGACGAGGAACTGGAGACGGGCGATGACGTGCTCGAGCGGGATACCGGTCACGCCCGGCAGGTGCATGGCGCTCCAGCTCGCCACCAGCGCGAGGACGAGCAGCCCGAGTCCCGTCATGCCCGGTCCGAAGCGAACCGCGAGCCAGAGAAGAAAGGGGAGCACGAAGGGCGCGGGGACGCCGCGGAAGGGCATATCGCCGGACGGAACCGTGGGCCCGAAGCTGACGACGGCCGCGGCGAGCAGCCCGGCCAGTACGGCCAGCGCTTCGGTGTACCGGTGCGCGGGGATCATCCGCCATGCCGATCGCGGAGTGTTGAGCGCGGTCACGATCGCCGGCACGACGACCAGATGCGTCAGCACGTTCGATCTGACGCGAGTCGTGAAGGCAGCCCAGTAGTCCGATCCCCACCCGGTGGCGACGGTGATGGCCGCATCCGCGAACGAGAGGAGGACGGGTGAGAGCGTGGCCGCGAACACCATGAACACCAGGGTGGTTCGGAGGTCGCTGAAGCTCACCGTGCCGCGCGACAGGCGCCTGACGATGGCCGCGCCCAGAGAGGCGTCGGCGCAGTTGGTGATGAAGAGCAGCGCCAAGGGGACCACGGGGGCGCCGGTCTGCGTCGCCACGAAGAGCTGCGCCGGGAACGCGGCGAGGAGATACAGCGGCCACCGGCTCACCGGCACGACCAGCAGAACCGCCAGGACGATCGAGTTCGGCAGCCACAGCACCGACTGCGGAGTGGTGGGCGACGTCAGCGCGAAACCGACCTGCGCGCCGGCATAGTACGCCAGGGCGAGAAAGAGCGGGCCACTCACCACGCGACCGACGAAGGAATGAGCCCCGGACACCGACTCGCGCCGCGCCAACACCACGCCCACGGCGTCGACGTCTTCCGTGGGCCTGCCCGTCATCGTGTACCCAGCCATCGAACGATCTCCTGGCCGAGGCTCTCTTTCCCGTGCGACGGGGCACATCGCGCACGAGCGCGCGAGCGCTGCCTGGTCCTGGTTTATCTAACCCATCACCGCGCCCGCCTCAACCGCTCCCCGCGATCGTTACCCGTGGCGCATGGCTCATTAGAGGACTATTAGGACTCACTTCAGCGCCATCACCCGCCCGCGCGCCATGACGAACCGAACACGCTCGAGTGCGGTGACGTCGCGGAGCGGGTCGCCCTCCACGGCTATGATGTCGGCGACCATGCCGGGGGCGATGACCCCCAGCGAATCCGCGAGACCGAGTGCCTTCGCGGCGCCGACCGTGGCGGCGCGGATCGCGTCCAGCGCCGGTATCCCCGCACCGGTGAGCGCGGCGAACTCCCTGGCGTTCTCACCGTGCGGGATGACGCCGCCATCGGTGCCGAAGACGATCGTCACGCCGGCGCGATGCGCGAGGCGCGTGGCATCGATGAGGGCCCGCGATCCCGGGCTCGAGTCGCGTCCGACGAGCGATGCCAGCGTGGGGATCAGGAACATCCCTCGCGCCCGCATGAGCGCGGCGGCGGCCGAGTCCACGTACGCCGCATGGGCGAGTCCGGCCACGCCGGTGCGCAGCGCCGCCTGCACGCCGCCAAGGCTGATGTCGTGCGCGATCACGCCGCGGTCGTGCCGGCGTGCTTCCTCGACGATGGCCGCCAGGATGCTGTCGGGAAGCTCGTAGCTCGTGGGGTTGGAGTACGCATCCGCCGGCCATCCCGAGACGCACGCCTTGATGAGGTCGGCGCCCGCTTCGACGTTCTGCCGCACGCGCTCGCGGAATCCTTCGCCGCCGCCGGCGATGCCGATGCCATTGAACTCGCAGACCCCGTCCTTTCTTCCTATCCACATCCCCGCCGCCAGCACCCTCGGCCCCTCGAGCTGACCCGCGTTGATCGAGTCGCGGACTCGAAGGGCGCGCATCGTCCTCGCGCCGAGATCGACGACAGTGGTGAATCCCGCGCGAAGGTCGGCCAGCGCGTTGGCCGACATGGTCCCTCCGATTCCCAGGTGGACGTGGGCATCGATCAGACCCGGGAGGAGGGTGTAGCTCGAGAGATCGACGACGCTGTCGCCGGCCGCGGCGCGTACCTCGCCGCCGACGCTGGTGATGCGCCCCCGTTCGACGACGACGCTGGCGTCGCGCTGGAGCTGCCCGGTGCGAACATCGAGCAGCCGGCCGGCGCGAATCACGATGCGTTGCGCGGCGAGGTCGCGGCTGTCCACGCCGAGGGCCATCGCGACCGCGAGAGTGAGCACGGCGCGAGAGAAGGTCGGTCCGCTCATGTAACGGATGTGTTGGAGGGTCGAAGCGGTTGTCGCCTTCATCATGCCACGCGGCACGCTCGGCCAGTAGATCCACGCCACGGCGTCTTTCCACTTGCGGATGCGCGGGCGGCCAAATACTCTGTCGGCATATTTACCGTCAGGGCAGTTGACCCGCAGCATGCCGCAGCGATGAATCCTCCCGACGCCGTCGCCATGAGCACCTTCGAGTACCACGTGCTGTTGGCGCTCGCCAACGGCCCGCTCCACGGCTACGCCGTCAAGGACGCCGTGGCGGCCGAGTCCAGCGGGACGCTCGTGCCGCGAGCCGGCTCCATGTATCGCGTCCTCGCGCGCCTCATGACCGGCGGACTGGTCGCCGAAGCGAAGCCGGAGGGCGCGCCCTCACCGCACCCGGGTCTGGCCAGGAAGTACTACGCGCTCACTCCTCGCGGGCGCTCGGCGCTCGCCGCGGAGACCCGCCGCCTCAAGCGCGCCGTCACCGTCGCCGAGCGGCGTCTGAGCGCGGCCCGAGGGCGTCCGTGAGACGGGCGCTGCGGTTGCTGGTGCGGCTCTTCCCGGCCGCGTTCAGGGAAGAGTTCGCCGCGGGAATGACCGAGCAGATCGAGCAGGACCTGCAACGCGCGCGCGCACGCGGGCGAGTGGCGGCGCTCTGGTGCGCGCTCGCCACCGCGTTCGACCTCGCGCTCGCCGCCGTCGCCGAGCGCTGGAATCCAACCTGGGTGAGCGCGAAGACGCCGCGCTCGGAGGAGAAGGGGATGCGACCGACCGGACAGAGATGGGCGCGAGACCTCCGACATGCGCTGCGCTCCCTCCGGCGCTCTCCGGGCTTCACCGCGGTGACCGTCGGAACGCTCGGTCTGGCGATCGGCGTGAACGCCGGGATGTTCAGCGTGGTGCAGACGGTGCTGCTGAACCCCCTTCCGTACAGCAATGTGGACAGGCTGGTGCACATTGGGGCCGCCGCGCCGGGATCGGGATTCCCCGACGAGTTCGGGGTAGCCGCCGAATTCCTCGTCCACTACCGCGAGCGGTCGAGGCTGCTGGAGGAGGTCTCTACCTACAACTCCTTCACGGCGACGCTGCGCACGCCCGATCGCGTGGAGCGCATCCGGATGTCGTGGCCCACCAGCTCCCTCTTCGGCACGCTCGGCGCGCAGCCGATTCTCGGCAGGCTTCCCGTTCCGGCCGACGAAGATCGCGTCGCCGTGATCAGCCACGAGCTGTGGAGCTCCTGGTTTGGCCGCGACGCGGCCGTGATCGGCCGCTCGTACGAGATCGCCGGAGCGAGCCGGACCATCGTCGGAGTGATGGGACCAGACTTCAAGTTCCCGAACGACGGCACGCTTCTCTGGATCTCGAACGATGTTCGCCCCGCCGGGATCGAGCCCGGGCGATTCGGGCCCCCGCTCGTCGCCCGCATGAAGCCGGGCGTCACCACCGAGGCACTGGCCAGGGAGCTGACGGAGTTGTCGAAGGAGCTGCCGGGTCGCTTCGGCGGATCGGCGACCTACGCGGATCTCATCAACCGGCATCACGCCGTCGTGCGCACCATCGAGGACGAGCTCCTCGGCTCCGTGTCGGGCCCGCTCTGGGTTCTCCTCGGCGCCGTCGGCATCGTGCTGCTGATCGCCTGCGCCAACGTGTCGAACCTGTTCATCGTCCGAGCCGAAGGACGACAGCGCGACCTCGCCGTCAGGCGCGCCATCGGCGCTGCTCGCGGCCAGCTCATCCAGTCGCAGATGGCGGAGGCGGTGATCGTGGCGGCGCTGGCGGGTGTGGTGGCCGTCGTGCTGGCGTGGCTGAGTCTTCCCGCGTTTCTCAGGGCGGCGCCGCGGAACATCCCACGGCTGGAGGAGGTTGGCCTCGACTCCACCATCGTGCTGTTCACGCTCGGCGCGGCGTTGCTGGCGGCCATCGCCTGCGGTCTCATTCCGGCGATCCGCGCGTCGGTTCCCGATCTGAGCCGTCTGCGAGACGGCGGGCGCGGCTCGACGCGGCAACGGAACTGGGCGCGCGACGGGCTCGTCGTCGGTCAGACCGCGCTGGCGCTCGTGCTCCTCATCGGGTCGGGCTTGCTGGTGCGGAGCTTCTGGGCGCTGCGCCACGTGAACCCGGGCTACGAGACCGAGAACATCTTCACCTTCCAGATCGCGCCCGACGGCCCG
>DATFFZ010000082.1:0-20745 GCA_035249845.1 Gemmatimonadaceae bacterium | reverse complement strand
CTGTGGGAGCTGATCGAGACGTTCCGAGCGCGCGGCCGCACGATCGTGCTCACCACCCATTACATGGAAGAGGCCGAGCGCCTGTGCGATCGCGTGGCCATCGTGGACCACGGCCGGGTGATGGCGCTCGGCACGCCGCGTGAGCTCATCGCGTCGTTGGGCGCGGAGCACATGGTGGAGTTCGGAACGGCCGATGGGAGCGCCCCGGTGGAGCCGGCGTGGCTGGAGACGCTGGACGGCATCCGGAGCGCCCGGGCGGCGGACGGCAGCTTCGTGCTCCAGGTGGCCGAGCTCCACCGCACCGTGCCGATGCTCCTGGCCGAGCTGGCGCGCCGAGGCGTGGCGCTGTCCGAGCTTCGCACGCACTCCGCTACCCTGGAGGATGTGTTCGTGTCTCTCACCGGGCGGCATCTCCGCGATGAGTGAGTCGTCGAGGCGCGGCTTCCGGAGCTCGTCACTGGTGCAGCTCACGCTGGTGCGCTACCGCGAGTTCTGGCGCGAGCCCGAGGCGGTGTTCTGGGTGGTGATCTTCCCGTTGCTCCTGGCGGCGGGACTCGGCCTCGCCTTCCGCAATCGTCCGCTCGACGTCCTCCCCATCGGCGTCGTGCGCGATGCCGATGGAGGCGCCCGCGTCGAGCAGGCGTTGCGCGCCGACTCCACGCGTCTCTCCCCTCGGGTCATGGACGACACGGCGGCCATGCGCGCTCTCAGGAGCGGCGAGCTGGCGCTGGTGGTGTCGTCCGGGGCCGACGGTGCCGTGCAGTACCGGTATGATGCCACGCGCGAGGAGGGGCGTGCCGCGCGCCTCATGGTGGACGACGCCATCCAGCGCGCGGCCGGCCGATCCGACCCGGTTGGGATCGGCGAGCAGCTCATCCGCGATCCCGGGGCGCGCTACATCGACTTCGTGGTCCCGGGTCTCCTCGGCATGAACCTCATGGGGAGCGGCATCTGGGGACTCGGCTTCGCCATCGTCGACGCCCGGAAGCGAAAGGTCCTCAAGCGCCTCTCGGCCACGCCGATGTCGCGCGTGGAATACCTGTCGTCGTTCCTGCTCTACCGCCTGACGATCCTGGTGATCGAGGTGGTCACGCTGGTCACCTTCGCGGCGCTGGTGTTCGGCGTCCCGCTGCGCGGCTCGCTCCTCGAGCTGGGCGCCATCTGCCTCGTCGCCTCCTTCGCCTTCGGCGCGCTGGGCCTGCTGGTCGCTTCCCGCGCCCGGACGATGGAGGGCGTCTCGGGGCTGACGAATCTCGTCATGCTCCCGATGTGGATCTTTTCCGGCGTCTTCTTCTCGGCGTCCAACTTTCCGGCGGCCATCCAACCGTTCGTTCAGGCACTCCCGCTCACGGCCGTGAACGACGCCCTCCGGGCCAACATGCTCCAGGGGGCGAGTCTCACCCGACTGGGAGGGGAGCTGGTCATCATGCTGGTGTGGATGCTGGTCAGCTTCGTGTTGGCACTGAGGTTGTTTCGCTGGAAGTGACGCGGTAGGGCAGATGTGCGAAAGCCATCGCGGAAACGTGATTGCATCGCACATCCGTGATCGGGATGTGCGATGTGCGATCGAAATACGACGATATGACGATTGCATCGCCGAGGTGCGATGTGCAGGTGCGATGTGCGAGGGGCTCCGATTTCAGTCGGAGCCCCTCGCACATCCTCGATCCAGATCGCCGATCGCACCTACGATCGTCGTATCGTCATATGTCGATCGCCCATCGCACATCCGGATCGCGGATGGGCAATGCAATCACATATCCGCGATGGCTTTCGCACATCTGCAATCAGTCCCCTGCCTCGGGCACGATTTCCATCTCCCCCGTGTGCGTCGGCTTCTTCCGAATCCCGAGCATCCGGCCCACCGCCTCCTTCCACTCCTGGAGGATCTCGTAGAACGTCGGGATCGCCACCAGCGTGAGCAGCGTCGAGGTGATCACGCCGCCGATCACCGCCACGCCTAACGGGGCACGGAACTGCGCGCCCTCGCCGCGGCCGAGCGCCACCGGGAGCATGCCGGCCACCAGGGCAAAGGTGGTCATGAGAATCGGGCGAAGACGGATCGCGCCGGCCTCGATGAGCGCCTCGCGCAGGGCGAGCCCCTGCTTCTCGCGCGCCCACTTGGCGAAGTCGATCAGCAGGATCGCGTTCTTGGCGACGATCCCCGCCAGCAGGATCACGCCGATCAGACTCATGATGTTGATCGTCCCGCCGGTGAGAAACAGCGCCAGCATCACACCGATCAGCGAAAGCGGCAGCGACAGCATGATCGCCAGCGGGTCGAGGAACGATCCGAACTGCATCACCAGGATCAGGTACATGAGCAGCACCGCCACGCCGAGCGCCAGGAAGATCTGCGAGAACACCTCGTTCTGCGCCTGCGTGTCGCCACCCTCGGTGATCTGCACCCCGGCCGGGATCGGAATCGACTGGATCCGCCGCTGGATGTCGGCGTACACCTCGCTGGTGGAGCGTCCGCTCACGTTGAGCTGAACGATCGACACCAGATCGCGATCGAGGTGGTCGATGACCGCCGGCCCCAGCGACTCCCGGATGCTTGCCACCTGCCCCAGCGGCACCGTGGTCGGCGGGCCGCCGGGCGATGCGGGGATCACCAGCGGGAGCTGCCGCAGGTCGGCCGCCCGGCGGCGCGCCTCCGGCGACAGCCGCACGTACACGTCGCGCGTCTCGCCGCTCGGATCCACCCAGTCGCCGGCGTCGATCCCGGCGAAGGCCGGCCGCAGCGCCTGCGCCACCTCTCCGGCGGTGATGCCGAGCGAGCCGGCCAGCCCGCGATCGAGCTCCACGTCGATCTCGGGTTTCTGCCCCTTGCTGGAGAGCGAGATGTCCACCGCGTTGGGGACCTTCTTCACCTCCTCCATCAGGCGCTCGGCCACCTGCGTCACCTCGGCCAGGTCGGTCCCGCGCACCTCGATCTGAAGCTGTTTCCGCCCGCCGCCGAAATCGCTGGTGAACACCGCCAGCTGCACGCCGGCCACGCGATTCAGCTCCTCGCGGACGATCTGCGCGAACTCCTCGGCGTGAAGCTCCCGATCGTGCCGTGGCACCATCCTCACGTAGATGTTGCCGACGTCCACCGCGCCCGACACGCCGCCGCCCAGCGTCGTGTACGTGTAGCGCACCTCCGGGTGCCGGCGGACGGTCCGCGCCACCTCCTCCGCCTTGAGACGCGTGTAGGCGAGATTCGATCCCGGCGGCGTCTCCAGCGAGATCGTGAACTCCGCCAGGTCATCCTCCGGGAAGAACTGGATGCCCACCAGCGTGCTGTTCCCGATCTTTATCGCCGGCATCGCCAGCGCGAAGGCGAACGTCCCCACCGCCAAGCCGACGATCGCCCAGCGGTGATCCAGCGCCCAGCCGATGACTCGCTTGTACCGCTCCGTCTGCCGGTCGAACCAGGCGTTGAAGCGGTCGAGCTTCCTAGTGATCCACCACTTCTCGTCCTCGGGGCGATGCGGATCGGGCCAGTACGCCGACAACATCGGGTCGAGCGAGAAAGAGACGAAGAGGGAGACCAGCACCGACGCCGCCATGGTGAGCGCGAAGGGCTTGAACCACTGCCCGCCCACTCCGCTCATGAACGCGATCGGCACGAACACCGCGAGAATGGAGAACGTGGTGGCCGCCACCGCCAGCCCGATCTCATCCGTCCCCTCGCGCGCCGCCGTGAAGTGGTCCTTCCCCATCTCCACGTGCCTGACGATGTTCTCGCGCACCACGATGGCGTCGTCGATCAGAATGCCGATCGCCAGCGAGAGACCGAGCAGCGACATCGTCTCCAGCTTGAAGCCGAGCGCCCACACGGCGATGAACGACGCCAGCACCGACACCGGCAGCGCCAGCCCGGTGATCACCGTCGATCTCCAGGAGTTCAGGAAGAGGAAGACCACCAGCACCGTGAGCAGTGCCCCCTCCAGCAGCATCATCTGCACGTTGCCGACCGCCGCCTCCACCCGCCGCCCCGCATCGCGAACGATGTCGATCGTCGTCCCCGGCGGGAGCGTGGCGCGCACTCCCTCCACGCGCGCGCGGATCTCATCGCTGATGGTGGTGGTGCTGTACCCCTTCGACTTCTTGATGTCGATGCCGACCGCTTCCTTGTCGTCGTAGAGCGAGACGCTGCGTTGCTCCTCGGTGGCATCGATGATGTCCGCCACCTGCCCCAGCCGGATGAGCTGGCCGTTGCGCTCGGCCACCACCAGCTGGGCGAACTCCCTGGGGTCTTCCATGCGCCCCTTGAGGCGGATCGAGCGCTCCTCCAGCGGCCCGGTGATGCGTCCCACCGGCGCGGCGAGGTTCTGCAGCCGCAGCGCCTGGACGACCTCCGACACCCCCACCCGCGTGGCGTTCAGCGCCTCGGGCTTGATCTGCACCGTGAGCTCGCGCTCCAGCTTCCCGATCACCGCCACCTCGGCCACCCCTGGAATGGAGCGCAGCTCGCGGGTGATCGTCGGGTCGGCCAGCCGCGTCAGCTCCGCCGACGACAGCGACGTGGACGAGAGCGCCAACGACACGATCGGACGATCGGTGTCGTTGAGCTTGCGGATGATCGGCTCCTCCATCTCGTCAGGCAGATCGGCCCGAATCAGCGAGATCGCGTCGCGGATGTCCTGCGTCGCCTCGTTGAGCGGCTTCTCGAACACGAATTCGATGAGGATCTGGCCATACCCGTCCGAGGCGGAGCCGATCATCTTCTTCACACCGCTGATCGAGGCGATCGACTCCTCCACCGGATCGAGCACCTCGTTCTCCACCACGTCGGGCGACGCGCCGGGATAGATCAGCCCCACCGACACGTAGGGCGGCGCCACGTCCGGAAACTGGTCCGTCTGGAGACGCAGCAGCGCCACCAGGCCGAAGATGACCAGCGTCACCATCACCACCACGGTGATCAGCGGACGCTTGATTGCGAAATCGGAAATGACCATGGTCGTCTGTGCTCTCGTCTCGCGCCGTCAGCGCTGGGCGCGCGGCTGATCCAGGACCTGCCCCACGCGCACCGGCGTGCCGGCGCTGATCCCGCGCGCGGCGCCGAGCAGCACCGTGTCGCCCGCGGCCAGGCCGGCGGTGACCTCCACGACTTCCTCCTGCGGATCGCGCAAGCCGATGCGCACCTCGACGCGCTCCGCCTTGCCGCCCTTGAGTCGCGTGACGGTCGGACGCAGGCCGCGCTCATCCACCGCCGCCGCCGGCGCCGCCAGCCCCTTCACCGTCACGCTGTTGATCCGCCCCTCGGCGAAGAGCCCGGCCACCAGTTGGCGGTCGGTATTGGGGAGCGTGATGTACACGCGCACCTGACGA
Source organism: Gemmatimonadaceae bacterium (assembly GCA_035249845.1). Lineage (GTDB taxonomy): Bacteria > Gemmatimonadota > Gemmatimonadetes > Gemmatimonadales > Gemmatimonadaceae > DATFBY01. The sequence continues at coordinate 15,423 of DATFFZ010000082.1, read as the reverse complement.
GTGACGGGGTCCGCCGTCGGATTCACTCGATCGACGCGACCGGTGAAATCACGACCCGGATAGCCGTTCACGTGGAAGTGCACCGGCGCGCCGACGCGCACCGCGCCCAACTGGTCGGCGGGTACCGACCCCTCGAGCTGCATGGTGCCCGGATCGACGATGGTGACCAGCTCGGTGCCGGGCGACACGACGTCCCCCGCGCTCGCCGCGCGGTTGCTCACGATCCCGGTGAAGGGCGCGCGCACGCGCGCCCTGGCCAGCGACTGCTCGGCATTCGCCAGGCGCGCGCGGGCGTCGGCCAGCCCCGATTCCGCGTTCATCGCGTTCCACCGGGCCTGCTCCAGATCGCGCTCGGCGATGGCGCCGGCGTCCGCCAGCTGCTGGGAGCGCTCGGCGTTGCGACGGGCGACGACCGCCGCCTGCTCGGCCGTGCGGACCGCCGAGCGGGCGGAGAGGAACGCGTCGCGCAGCACCGAATCATCGATGCGGAGGAGCGGTTGTCCCTTCGTCACCGTCTGGCCGTTGTCGACGTAGATCTCCAGCACCGTGCCCCCCACCTCGGCGCGCACCGTCGCATCGAGCCGCGGCGCGAGCGAGCCCGACACCGTCGGCCCCGCCACCAGGTCGCCGAGCTGCACGACGGCGACGTTCTCGGGCCCCACCAGCATCGCCGCCGGCGTGTCCTCGGCGCGCGCCTCGCTGCCCTCGCCGCCGCACGCGGCCAGTGCGGCGGACAGCGCCAGTAGCGCGTGGGCGAGATGAGGTCGGTGGTGGGTGAGCATGTGGGTCCGGGTCATGGTGCCACTCCGAGTGAGCCTGCCTGTATGCTGGCCGCCGCCTGACGAGGGGCCTGCTGCTGTGGGGTTGTCGAAGGTGCCGGCGGTTGCTGCTGACGCTGCGTGCCCTGTCCGGCCGCACCGCCCTGCCCCGCGCCGGTCGCCGGCCCGATCGGCAGATCGCGGAGCAGCGCCAGACGCATGCGCGCCACCTGCAGGTCGCGCGATGCCAGCGCGCGATTCGCCTGCGCCTGCTCGAGGAGTATCCGCGAGTCGGCGAGCTCGGTCTGGGTGGAGATCCCCTCGCGGTAGCGCACCTCGGCGATCTGATACGCGCGCGTGGCCTGCTCCACCGTGCCCGTGCTGGCCTCCCACGACGCGCGCGCCGCGGCCAGGCGGTTGAGCGTGTTGCGCGTGTCGAGCTCGGCCAGCTCGCGCGTCTGCTGGAGCCGGGCGCGCGCCTCCTCGAGATTGGCGCGGGCGATCAGCTCGTCGCCGCGGATGTTGCCGCCGGTGAAGATCGGCATCTGCGCCGTGGCGACCACCGTCCAGTTCTGCCGGAACGTTCCCCACTCGGGGAGTCCACCCGAGGGGTATGCCACGCGCCCGTACTGCGAGCCGAGCGTGATCGTCGGGAGCCGCTGCGAGCGCGCCACCGTGAGCGTGCTGCGATTGACGGTGACGTTCTCGCGTGCCTGACGAACCGGCGCCCGCTGCTCGGTGGAGGTGTCGGGCGATTCCTGAAAGAGCGACGTCAGCCGCGCGCTCGCCGTGCCGGTGGTGTCGTCGAGCGACGTGGAGAGCTCGACGGGCTCGGCCATCGGAAGGTTGAGGAGCTGCTTGAGCCGGGTGTACGCGATGTCGCGGTCCGACAGACGCTGGATGAGCACCGGCCGCTGGTTGTCGCGCGTGACCTGGGCGCGCAGCAGATCGAACTCCGGCTGGTTGCCCACCTGGCGAGCGATGCGCGTCTGGACCAGCGTGGTCTCCGCCTGCGCCAGCGTCGCCCGCGCGATCGAGACGAGCCGGTCGCTGAGCGCCGCGTCGTAGTACGCCTCGGTGACGTCGAGCAGGAGCTGCGCGCGGGCGGACGTGAGCCCGATCTCGGCCGTGCGCTCTCCCGCTCGGGCCGCGCGGTACTGCGACGTGACGCGGCCGCCGGTGAAGATGTTCTGCGAGAGCGAAAGGCCGAAGTCGTACTTGTTGGCCTGGCCGAAGGGGAGATCGGCGAACGCGGCGAACGGGTTCTGGCCGCTGGCGCATTCGACGGCGCGCTCGAGCGAGTCGACGCGGCTGGCGAGCGGCAGCGCCGGGTTCGGAACGAACGCGGTGCACCCTTCCGTGGAGCCGCCACCATTCCCGTTGTCGTCACCGCCTTCGGCGAGCGCCTCGAACTCGGATTTCAGCGTCCGGGTGTAGGAGGCCGAGCCGAAGAGCTGGGGAAGGAACTGACTGCGCGCCTTGTAGCGCTGCCCGGAGGCGCGGGTGACGCCGGCGCGCGCGACGGCGACATCCTCGCTGGCGCCTTCCGCCAGGCGAAGTGCTTCATCGAGCGAGAGAGGGCGCGCGGCGCCCCGAGCTCCCGTCGTCTCCTGCGCCTCGAGCCGCGGCATGCCGGAAGTGCCACCCAGGGCGATCATCGCGAGCGCGGCGAGCGCGGCGACGCTCCACTGCCATCGATGCGTCATCGTCTACGTACTGGTGAGAAGGTCTTCAGCTAACTACGGACTCCGGAGCGCACGCGATTCGCGCGCTTCGCCGGCGGGCGCGCCGGCTTGGCGCGGTGGCCGAGGGCCCGCAGGAACAGATGCACGTACCGGCCGATGGTCTCATCGGCGCTCTGCTTGTACATGTCGGGGAGCACGTCGCGGGTGATCGCCTCGGTGAAGATCGCCCCGGTGAGCATGCACGAAGCCGCCTCCAGGTCGGCGTCCGCATCGATGAGGCCATGCTTCTGGAGACGCTGGAGGTATTCGCACAGCTCGCAGGCCGAGCCGTCGGGCTTCTCGTTGATGGACGCCAGGATCTGGGGTCGCTCGTCCACTTCGCCGAGGACGCGTCGCACGAGGGAGCGCTGTTCGTGGAAGTGGGTGAAGTGGCCGAAAGCCCAGCTCCTGAGCTCCTGCTCCGGCTGTTCCGGGTGGATGGGGAGCTTGACCAGTCCGACGCCGAGCCCGATGTGGGCGAGCGCCTGTTGGAGGAGGGCGTCTTTGGAGCCGAAGTGCCGGAAGAGGGTGATCTCGTTGACGCCTGCTTCCTGGGCGATGAGCCGCGTGGTGGCGCCCCGGAATCCGGTGCGCGCGTAGACCCGAGCCGCGGCGTGGAGGAGCTTTTCGCGCATGTCCATGAGGATCCAAGGTAGCGGAAACGCGCGTGTAAGCAAGTATGTACTTGCATCCTGCTCGGCCAACCGCGTGTTGCCTGCCCGTGCAGGGGCTCGAACCGTCGCTCGGCCGACAAAAAGGGCCCGGCCAGCTGTTGGCCGGGCCCGCCGCGCTGGCGCGGTCAGCGCGTCCGCATCAGCGGCGATCGCCCTTCCAGTCGTTGAAGAACCCCCAGGTGATCCCGATGACCGGAATGGTGAAGAAGAACCACCAGGTGATCGCCCCGTAGAGGGGCATCCGCGGGAAGCCCGCGTGGGCCAGCCGCATCGTGTCGTAGCGTGTGACGGCCACGAACAGGAGCAGGATGGAGACGACCCACAGCACGGCGACCAGCAGTCCCTGCGATCGGCGACTCATCGGAATCCTCGAGTGAATGGAGCGGGGAGCGGGAAGCGGGGAGCGGCAATCGGGAAGCGCCGGCACACCCAATGGCTACCGTCTCCGCCTGCGCTCCCCGCAGGCCGCGCTCCGCGCGGCCGCTCCCCGCTCCCCGCTCCCCGATTCTATCCCGGATTTTCCTTCCCTGCCACTCTCCTCCATCTTCCGCCCTTCATGTCCTCGTCCCGCGCCACCCTCCTCGTCGCGCTCGCCGCCGTCTGCTTCTCGACGCTGGGGATCTTCACCGTGCTGGGGACGACGAGCGGGGCGCCGTTGGCCACGGTGCTGGCGGGCCGATACGTCGTGGCCGCGCTCCTGCTCTTCGCGATCGCGCGGCGCCGCGCACTCGTCAGGCGGCCGGTGGCCATGCCGATCATCGCGGCGGGGTTGGGGCAGGCCGTGATCGCCTTCACGGCGCTCTCCTCGCTCCGCTACGTGCAGGTGGCCACCATGGTGTTCCTCTTCTACACCTACCCGGCGTGGGTCGCCGTCTTCGCGGTCATCCGCGGGAGCGAGCGGCTCGACGCCCGCCACCTCTCGGCGCTGGCGCTCGCGTTAGGCGGCATCGCCTTCATGGTCGGCTCTCCCTGGTCCGGCGCGCCGCGGTGGGAAGGCGTGGTTCTGGCGCTCGTCTCGGCCATCCTCTTCGCGGTGTACATCCCGGCCATCGCGCGGCTCCAACGCGACACCAACCCCACGGCCGCCTCGGCCTACGTCTCCGCCGGCGCGGGACTCGTCTTCGTGATCGGCGGGACCGTCGCCGGCGTCCACGAGCTCGACCTCGCGCCACAGGCGATCTTCGCCATCCTCGGTCTGGCGGTCATCTGCACCACCATCGGCTTCATCCTCTTCCTCGGCGGACTGGCCGTTCTGGGGCCCGTGCGCACCGCGATCGTGTCCACCATCGAGCCCTTCGCCGCCGCGGTGCTCGGGTGGCTAATTCTTGGACAGGCATTCCGTGCACCGACGCTCATCGGGGGTGGCATGATCGCTACAGCGGTTCTGCTACTGCTCGGCGCACCACGTGCGGCGACGGAGCCACAGGGATTACGCGATCGCGACGGCCCGTATATTTCATAGGAGAATCGCGACTCGACGACGGTACACGGAGGAATCGATGAGAGCGCACCGCCTGACAATCGCCGCGCTGGTCGCGGCACTCTTCACCCCGGCCGCGCTCTGCGCGCAGAATCGCAACGCCGCGGCGACGCCGATGACCACGCCGCAGACGGCCATCAGCGTCGATGACTTCATGACGCCCGAAGAGGCCGCGGCCACCGGGATCGCCACCATGACGCCGGCCCAGCGCGAAGCGTTCGAGCGTTGGATCGACCGCTACACGGCGATGGTCGTCCGCGTCGCCAAACGCGAGCCCGCATCGCAGGACCCGCCTCGTCAGGCACACGCGATGCACTACCAGAACAGCTACCTCCGCAACGGCGCCCGCGTGGCCGAGCTGCTCAACGGCGGCGACTTCGTGCGGCTGGAGGATGGCTCGGTGTGGGAGGTCTACTCACCGGATCGGGTGGCGACGGTGAACTGGAAGGCGGGAAACCTCGTCATCGTCCGCGAGCGGAACATCGCCATCAACTCGGGGGGCGACATGTACGACATGCTCCTCGTGAACGGCGAGACGGGAACCTCCGCCACCGCGCGGTTCCGCGGTCTCGGCAAGCCGGATGAGATGGAGGCCGACTCGCCGTAGCGCCCGCCTATCTCTCCCGTTCCGGCAACGCCTGCCTGACGAGCAGGTAGATCGGCGCGCTCGCCGCCACCACGGCGAGCGCGTAGATGCTGGTCCGGCGGTCGAACACGATCGCCCCCACCAGGAAGGCGAGCGACCCGAGCAGCGCGATCCCGGTCGTCCAGGGATACCCCCAGGCGCGGAAGGGACGCGGCGCAGCCGGCTCGCGGCGCCTCAGCGCGAACACCGCCGCGAACGACACCACGTAATTGGCCACGAAGAAGAACGACAGGACGGCGATCACGGTACCGAACGTCCCCGTGGCGACGAACAGCAGCGCCACCAGCGAGCTGAGCAGCAGCGCTATGGTGGGCGTCCCACCCTCGTTCACCTCCGTACCGCGCGCCGAGAAGAGCCCGTCACGGCTCATCGCATAGAGCACGCGAGGCGCCATCAGCACCAGCGCGTTCACGGTGCTCAGCAACGCCACGATCATGATGGCGCGGATCACCGCGTCCCCCATCGGCCCGAAGAGCGTCGTCGCCACCTCTCCGGCCACCAGCGTCTTCCCCGCCATGCTCGAGAGCGGCAGCACCTGGAGGAACGACACGTTCAGCAGCAGGTAGATCGCCGTCACGCACAGCACCCCGCCCAGCATCGAGCGCGGGATGTCTCGCCCCGGATCGCGCACCTCCTCGGAGAAGTAGATCACGCCGGTCCATCCGTCATACGTGAAGATCACCGCCTGAAGCGAGAGGATGATCGCCACGAGCAGCGGTGCGCCACTGGCCAACGCCGGTGACACGTCCGCGGGGCGCGCGCCGGCATCGGCCAGCACGAAGCAGGCAACCACCAGCGCCAGCAATACCACCGCCTTGAGGAGGCTGGTGAGCGCTTGCACGCCCCCACCCCACCGTACGCCGCGCCATTGAATCGCGGTGAGGAAGACGATGAGCCCGCCGGCCACCGCCGCGCCGCGCCCGGCCAGCGGCGGGAAGAGCGTGCTCGAATACTCGCCCACCACGATCGACACGGCGGCCGCGCTCCCGGCGGTCGACAGCCAGTCGGTCCACCCGACGACGAACCCCGCGTATCGCCCAAACGCATGCCGCGCGAACACGTACTGCCCGCCCGAGCGTGGCAGCATCGTCCCCAGCTCGGCGAGTGAGATCGCGCCGAGGGTCGCGTAGAGGGCACCCACGATCCACACCCCGAGGAAGAAAACCGGGGACGGCAGCCGCTCGGCGATCTCTCCGGGCGTTCGGAGAATCCCCGCGCCGATGGTGTTGCCAATGGTGACGGCGATCCCGAAGCCGACACCGAGCACCTTGAGCAGACTTCGGCGCGTGGCCGGAGGTCCGAACGGGGCGGCCGTGGGAGAGGTGGACGTCATGGAGGGATCAGAGGGGCGGGAGGGCGCCCGGCCTGCCGGCGCCCGGAGATCATGCGGCGCCGCGCGCTTCAGCGCAACGTGTAGAGATAGGCCGCGATGTCACGCGCATCTCGCTCGCCCACGCCGAGATTCGGCATGGCGGTGAGCGAGTCGACGCCCTGCGGCGTCATGATCCAGCGCACGAGGTTGTCCGGCGTGTTGGTGAGCACCCCAGCGATGTACACCCGATTCGCCACGCCGGTGAGCGGCGGCCCGACCAGACCGCGCGCGCCCGCCACCCCGGGAATCACGTGGCAGGCGCCGCATCCGAACCGGCGGATCTGCTCCTCCCCGCGCCTCGCATCGCCACCGGTGAGCGCGCGCGACATCTCGTGCTCGTCACCTGGCTCGCGACAGGCCGACATCGCTCCCAGACACGCGGCGGCCAGGAGGCCGATGGCCGCCGCGCGCGGCACGAGCCGCTCCGCGCGGAGCGCGCGCGACAGGACCGCCATCGCCGCCACGATGTAGCTCGCGCCGCCGGGGATCCACATGATGAGACCGCCTAACTGCTGGTCCTCGAGCGGCGACAGTCCCCACGGCCCGGTGGTGCTGGCGTACCCCGGATACCACACGGTGGGTGAAAACGTGAGCAGCGCGCCCAGCACCCCGGTGTACATCATCGTCGTGAAGAGAGCGATCACGGCCGCGCCGGGCCCGGAATCGCGGCGTCCGTCGAGCATCGCCCACCAGAAGATGACCGCGGAGCCGAGAAAGCTGGCGTGCTGCATGAAGTGCGCGCCTTCGTTGGCGAGCGTCGCCTGATACGGCGCCGGCAGGTGCCAGGCCAGGATCGCCACGGCGTGAACCGACCACGCGACGACGGGACGCCGGAGCGCGCGCACGGCCGGGTGCATCACGCGTCGCACCGCACCCGCCGCCGGCCGCGCGCGCGGCGGAAGTCCCCACACGAACGACACGAGCGGACGCCCGAGCACCAGGAGCGGCGCCGCCACGGCCATGAGCAGCTCGTGCTGCACCATGTGGGCGGAGAAGAGGACGCTCCCCATCGCGTGCAGCGGCGAGAGCAGCGCGAAGGCGAGTACCACCCAGCCGGTGGCGAAGCACGCAGCCCGTGCCCGGTTCACACCACGCCCCGGATGCGAGGCACGCCAGAGCCGACCCACGCCGCGCGCGTACAGCCAGGCGATGCCCGCCAGGAAGAGCAGCATCGGGGGGTCGAGCGTCCAGGCCGCGGCCAGATCGTGCGGCTCGAGCGGCTGCCCGGTGTGCGCCGCCGCCGGTGTGGCGCCGGCCGCGATGCACGCGGCGATCAGCAACGAGACGCGGCGCCGCACCCTCACCGCCGGCAGTGTGGAAGGAGCCAGACGGCCAGCCACTGCGCCACGAGCAACACGCCGAACAGCGCGCCCGAGGCGAGCGCGATCACTCCCATGAAGCTCCGCGTGTGCGTCGGCCCGTACGCGTCCGTTGGCGGCTCGGCGCCACGGCGTCTCCAATCGCGCCGCACCAGCACGCCAAGCACGACGATCACCGCCAGCGCCGCCGGCGGCGCGATGTGCAGCGCTTCGGAGCTCCGCGATCCGCACACGAGCTCGACCACCGCGTAGAGGACGCCGAGACTGAACAGAAACGCGAGCGGCGGCACCAGCATCCCCGCCCACAGCAGCTTGTCGCCACGCTCGACTCCCGGCGACGGCACGGGCTCCGCATCACCTCGCGCGGACATCAGACCCACCTCGGTGCCAGATACAGGACGATGTAGAGCGGGATCCACACCAGCGCCGCGAAATACCAGTAGAAGGCGCCATCGCTGGCGTCCACGAAGTGTTTGTCCTCCACGTCGGGCCGCTTCATGATCCTCCACATCACCGTGGATTCGATGGTGTCGATGAGCACCAGCAGCGTGTGAAAGCAGAGGAGCATCCACACCGTCGAGCCGTAGGCGTCGCTGTCCCAGCGCGTGTGGACGCCGAACCCCTCGTAGATGCGGATGACCAGGATGATGACGCCGAAGAGGACGGAGACGAGCAGTGAACGGGCGACGCCGCCGGCGTCGAGCCGTTTGGCGGCGCGGTCGGTCCATCGCGCGATCGCGATGCTGCTCAGCAGCACCATGAGCCCGAGCGTCGGCATCAGCAGCGCGGGGTTCGGCGTGCCGAGCGGCGGGTATGCCTGGAAGTTCCGGCGCAGGTAGAAGTACGCGGCGACACCCACCGCCATGGTCGTCGCCTCCACCAGCATGAAGCCGAGCGTTCCCCAGGTGGTGACCGCGCGAAAGCCGAACGCCGTGGTGGGCAGCTCGGACACGTCGATGCTTCCGGGGCGTGCTCTCACGCGCCCTCTCCCAGCCGCTCGGCCGCGAGGCGACGGTTCTCCTCCTCTTCACGCTCGAGCGCTCGCTGCCCGCGCGGCCACCCCCAACCGAGGAAGGCAATGAATGCGGCGATGCTCCCCCACACGAAGGCCCAGGGCGTGAAGATCAGCGTCACGAAGAAGATGGCGATGGCGATGGCGGCGATCACCGGCCAGATAGTGGGCCCCGGCTGCCAGAGACGATGGTCCGGCACCGCGTCCACCACGCTGGTGATGAGCACCTCGCGCCGGTCGGTGCGCGTGCCGACGACCTCGGGCGCGTCGGGGCCGCGATCCCACATGGCGGAGCGTCCCTCCACGATCGGGATGCGCGGGTAGCCGTACCTGGGAGGCGGAGATGTCGTCGACCATTCGAGCGTCTCACCCTGCCACGGGTCGGCCCCGGCCACTCTGCCGGACCGCAGCGACCTCACCACGTTTACCAGGAAGAGCCCGACGCTCACGGCGATGAGGGCGGCGCCAGTGCTCGCCAGGAGATTCAGCTCTCCCCACCCGGTCTCCGCCAGATACGTGTAGATGCGACGGGGCATCCCCTGGAGGCCGAGCTGGTGCATCGGGAAGAAGGTGAGGTTGACACCGATGAAGAAGAGCCAGAACTGGATCCTCCCCAGCCGCTCGCTGAGCATTCGCCCGGTGACCTTCGGAAACCAGTAGTAGATGGCGCCGAAGAGTGGAAAGACGGCGCCACCGATGAGCACGTAGTGGAAGTGCGCGACGATGAAGAAGGTGTCGTGCACCTGCCAATCGAATGGCACCGACGAGATCATGACGCCGGAGAGTCCGCCGATCAGGAAGAGCGCCACGAAGCCGAGCACGTATAGCAGCGGCGTGTCGAACTTCGGGCGCCCGAGCCAGAGCGTGGCGATCCAGCAGAAGATCTGCACTCCGACCGGCAGCGCGATCAGCGCGCTCGCCGCGGTGAAGAAGCTGGCGCCAAGGATCGGCACGCCGGCCGCGAACATGTGGTGCACCCAGAGGCCGAAGGCGATGAACCCCTGGGCGATCATCGCCAGGACCACCGCGGGATACCCGAACACCGGCCGGCGCGAGAAGGTGGCGACGATGGACGACACCATTCCCAGCGCGGGGATGAAGATGATGTAGACCTCGGGATGCCCGAAGAACCAGAAGATGTGCTGCCAGAGGAGCGAGTCTCCCCCCTCCGCCGGATTGAAGAAGTGCGTACTCACCAGCCGGTCGCCCGCCAGCATGAGACTTCCCGTCGCCACCACCGGCATGGCGAACATCACCATGAAGGCGGTCACCACCTCCGCCCACACGAAGAGTGGAATGCGGTTCAGCGACATGCCCGGCGCGCGCATCTTGAACGCCGTGACGATGATCTGGATGGCGGCGATGATGCCCGCGATCTCGGTGAAGGTCACCGTCTGCGCCCACACGTCCACGCGCTTGCCCGGCGAGTAGTCCGGTCCCGCCAGGGGCACGTAGCTGAACCACCCGTTGTCCGGACCGGTGTTCATGAAGAAGGCGAGGTAGAGAAGGAGTCCTCCCGCCAGATACGTCCAGTACCCCATCGCGTTGAGGCGCGGGAACGCCACGCTTCTCGCCCCGACCATCAGGGGCACGAGGTAGAGACCGACCGCCTCCATGACCGGCACGGCGAAGAGGAACATCATCGTCGTCCCGTGCATGGTGAAGAACTGCGCGTAGAGGTCGGCGTTCACGAGCTGATTCTCCGGCCGCGCCAGTTGCGCGCGGATCACGGCCGCCTCGAGCCCGCCGAGCAGGAAGAAGACGAAGGCGGTGACGATGTAGCGCTTGGCAATCGACTTGTGATCGACGTCGCAGAGGAAGCCCCAGAGGCCGGGGGGCCGGCGCCAGGTCACTTCCAGCCGGATCTCCTCTCGACGACGCGCCTCGGCCGCCTCGGCATCGAGCTCGGCCCGCTCGGACTCCGGTGCGGTGAGCGTCTCCACCGCCGGCGTCATCGCAGCGTCTCCAGATAGGCGAGCAGTGCTTGCAGGTCCGACGGCGTGAGCGCGTTCGGCGGCATGCGGACGCCCGGCTTGATCGTCTGCGGATCGGTGATCCAGCCGGCGAGATTCCCCCGTGTGTTCGGCAGCGTCCCGGCGCCGATCGTCAGGCGGCTGGCCAGGTGCGTGAGATCGGGCCCGATGCGGCTCCCCGCGGGCGTCCCCTTGATGGCGTGGCACATCACGCACGTGCCCTGGAGGAAGACCTCCTGCCCGCGGCGGGCGATCGAATCGATGGGTGGCGCGGCCAGCGCGCGCTCTCGCCGCAGCCATTCCTGAAAGCGCTCCTCCGACTCCGCGACGACGAAGAGCGCCATCTTCGCGTGTTGATGTCCGCAGTACTCGGCGCACTGCGCGCGATAGACGCCGGGCGTATCCGCCTGGATGACGAGCGCGTTCTGATGGCCGGGCACGAGATCCCGCTTGCCGTGGAGATTCGGCGCCCAGAAGCTGTGAATGACATCGCGGGAGGTGGTCTTGATCATCACCGGCCGGCCGACCGGGATGTGGATCTCGTTGGCGGTGCTCACGCGACGCTGCGGCACGGCATCGGGGTACTCCACCTGCCACCACCATTGATGTCCGATGAGCTCGATGGTGAGCTCCGCCCTGTCGTCCACGGCATTCAGCGCTCGCAGCGTGCCGAAGTCCGCCACCAGAAAGGCGAAGAGGATCGCCACCGTGATCGCTCCCGCCACGGCGATGCTGATCGTCGCGCGCCGGTGTGACTCCGGCGGCGCGCTCTCGCGCTCCCAGCGTGGCCGGCGGTGCAGCACCGCGTAGAGGAGCGCCACCATGACCGCGACGAACACGACCGTGGCGACCGCCAGGATGAACCACCAGAGCGACCCGATGGTCGCTGCTTGCGGGCCCGCGGGCGCCAGGACGTTCTGGGGGAACTGGACGAGCAACAGCGTCATGGCTGCCGCGATGCGGGTGGCGGCGACGACTGCTTGGGCTTCACCGTCTCCAGCCCCTGCTCGGCGGCGCGGATCGACATGTGGTCGGAGCGCCCGGGGCGAACGTCGGCGGCGAGCAGACCGTTGAGGGAGCGCACGTAGCCGACCAGCTGCCACAGCTGCGGAGTCGTCAGGCGATTGGCGAACGACGGCATTCCGTTCGGCCGTCCCTCGACGATCGTGGCGTACACGTTCTCCGGCTCGCTGCCGTAGATCCACTGGTCGTCGAGCAACGGCGGGCCCATGCCGCCGCCACCGCCCGACGCATGGCAGCCGGCGCAGTTGAAGGCGCCGTAGAGACGCTTCCCTTCGGAGATCGCCCAGGCGTTCTGCTCGTACACGTTCACCAGCGCCGCGCGCGGCGACGGCTGTCCGGGCTGGAGCGGGCTCATGGTGACGACGTCGGTGGCGTTGGATGCCGGCGGTGACTCGCGCGCGCGGCGGATCTCGCGTTCGCAGGCCGCGAGCGACAGCGCGAGCAGGAGCGCGGCGAATGCCCGCAGCGATGAGCGCCTCACGGGCGCGGCACCTCGTATTCATCGAGGATGCGGTCGATCTCCGAGCGCCGGCGCTCGAGAATCGCGTCGAGCGTGTCGCGCAGCGCGACGGCGCCGGGACGCACGCCCACCGAGACGTCGAAGGCCATGGGGAGGCCCGAATCCGTGGCGGCGCGCAAGGGCACGACGCTGAGCGGAAGGCTCTCGCGCTCCGCGAAGTAGCCGGCGAGCGGGCCCCACGCCACGGCGACATCGATCTCACCGGACGCCACCGCGTCGATCACGCGAGCGGGCGGGTTGGGGCGCGCGTAGTCACCCTGGACGGAATAGCCGCGCACGTTGTCCACGATCCCACGGCGCGCGAGCGCGTGCGCCGGTGGCGTGTTGACGTAGTCGTCGCCCACCAGCTGCACGCCGACGCGCAGCCGGCGCAGCGATGGATCATCCAGCGACTCGATGCGGAGCCCGTCGCGCGCGCGGGTGACGATGGCGTAGCTGCTTCGATAGTAGGACTTGGTCGTGATCACGCGGTCCATCCCTGTCGGCACTCCGACCAGGACGTCGCACGTGCCCGACCCGATCGTGTTGCGCACGTAGCCGCGGCGCTGTGCCCACCAGTGGTACTCGAGCGTGGCGCCCATCTCGCGCGCGAGGAGCGACGCGATGCGGTTCTCGAATCCCTCCTGCCGGTCGTTGGAGAACGGCAGGTTGTTCGGATCGGCACACACGCGGAGCACGCGCGCCGCGGTCGGAGCGGTGTCGCGGTCGCTGGGACGTTCCGGGCCGGTGAGCCGGTGCACGCCGGTGGCGACGCTCGCCAATGCGACGCCGAGCAGGAGCACGCCGGCGACGGCGATGATGCGGGCGATGCCGCGGCGCGACGTCGGCGCCGGGCTCGACGTGCGATCAGGGGAGCGAGAACACATAGAGCGTTCCCCCTTTCGACGTGACGGCGGGGAGGTCCTGCATCGCGTGCGCGAAGCCGAGCCCCGCGGTGGAGTCTCGGGCATCGAGATCGCCGGCGACGATGGCGCCGGCCCACCCGCCCACTCCGGCCAGTACCGCCACGTACTGCTTGCCGTCCGGCCCCCGGTACGTGACCGGCTGCCCGATGATCCCCGAGCCGGTCTTGAACTGCCAGAGCGGCGCGCCCGATCGCGCATCGACCGCCTTGAAGTAGCCTTCCATGGTACCGTAGAAGACGACGTCGCCGGCGGTGACCAGCGCGCCGCTCCACACCGGGAAGCGCTCGACGAGCTTCCACGCCGGCTTCGCCGACACCGGGTCCCAGGCGGTGAGCTCTCCGCGATGTCCGCCCGGCCCCGCCTTCATGCGCACGTTCATCCCGACGTACGGCGTGCCGGAGATGTAGTTCGCCTCCAGACTCTCCACGTCCATGCAGAGGTTCTGGTGCGGGATGTAGACGAGACCGGTACGCGGCGAGAAAGCCGCGGGCTGCCAATCCTTGCCGCCGGGTGCCGCCGGACAGATGTCGCGTATCACCTTGCCTAACACCGGCGACTTCTCGTGCGCGACGCGCGGGCGGCCCGTTCTCAGATCGACGCCGTGGCTGGAATTGATGTGCACGAACGGCTCCGCCGAGAGCACCTCGCCGCTCAGGCGATCGATGAGGTAGACGTAGCCGTTGCGATCGGGGTGGAAGAGCACGCGTCGCCGGCTGCCCTGCCAGGGGAGCTCGAGCAGGATGTGCTCGTTGATGCCGTCGTAGTCGTGCTGATCGTGCGGGTTGTACTGATAGGCCCAGGCGGCACGGCCATCGCTCGGACGCCGCGCGAACACCGCGGCCGTCCACTTGTTGTCGCCGGGTCGCTGCTCCGGATTCCACGGTCCGGGGTTGGCGGTGCCGTAGTAGATGAGGTCGAGGTCGGGGTCGTACGAGACGAAGCCCCAGGAATTTCCTCCTCCCATCATCCAGGCGTCGCCGGGCCAGCTCTCGACGCCGAGGTTCGGGCGCCGATCGTCGGCGTAGAACGGGCGGAAATCGTCGCCGATCAGCACCTCGCTGTCGGGGCCGGTGGCGTAGGCGCGCCAGAGGAGATCTCCCGAGCGCACGTCGAGCGCGGCCAACCAGCCGCGCACGCCCATCTCACCGCCGCTGTTCCCCACCATCACGCGCCCGTTCACGGCGAGGGGCGCCATGGTCATCGTCTCGCCCCTGGTGATGTCGCCGACCTTGGTGCTCCACAGCGGCCGTCCGTTCTCCGCGTCCACGGCGACGGTGTGATTGTCGAGGGTGTTGTAGATGATCTTCCCGTCGGCGTAGGCGGCACCGCGGTTCACCACGTCGCAGCAGGCGACACCCTGCGCGGCGGAGGCCGGCGCGGGTCGGTACGACCATTTCGTGCTGCCGTCCCTGACATCGAGCGCGTAGAGGATGTTCGGGAATGGCGTGACCACGTACATCGTGCCGCCGATGACGAGCGGCGCCGCTTCGTGACCGCGCAGCACCCCCGTGGAGAACGTCCACGCCACGCGCAGCTGCTGCGCGTTCTGTGTGGTGATCTCGTCGAGGCCGCTGTAGCGCGTGTTGGCGAAATCCTTGGCCACCATCGTCCACTGTCCGTCCTCGGCGGGTACGGAGGCCGTGGCGCCGGTGGCGGCGGCGCCGGTCGATGCGGTCGCCATGGCGGCGGATGAATCCGGATCGCGGGCCGGTGCATCCTTGGCGCAGGCCGTACCGGCGAGGAGGAAGAGGAGGAGAAGTGGACGCGCGCGCGCCACCGACGCGATGTGATTCTCGCCCGCGCGCGCAGACTGCCGCATCGCGAATCGCATGGTGAAGACATGATCCATCCGGTAGCGGGAGATGAGCATAAGTCATTCCAGCATCGGGCATCGGGAGTCCCGATGCGACCGTCCCGATCGTAGATTCTCCCCGATGCAGCCCCTGTTGTACGTCGTCTTCATCCTCTCCGGCGCGGCCGGGCTCTTCTACGAGTCCATCTGGAGCCGCTACCTCGG
>DATFFZ010000081.1:0-5452 GCA_035249845.1 Gemmatimonadaceae bacterium | reverse complement strand
CTGCACCAGATACTGCGAGTCGCTGGTGAAGAAGACGCGCATCCGCTTCCCCTTTCCCGACAACACCCGAAAGGCCTCGATCGCCGAGCGGAGCGCCATCCGGTTGTTGGTCGTCGCCGGCTCGCTCAACCAGTAGTCGCGCCGCACCACCGCGCGCCTCGGCGCCCACAGCTCGATCAACCCGGCGGCCCCGCCGGGGTTGTCCCCCTCGCGGCCGTTGCCGATACACGACTCGTCGGCGTACACCGCCACCACTGGCAGCGGCTCGCGCTTGTCAGGCACCGTCACGCGCTCACCAGTGGATCAGGCCACGACCTGGATGCTCTCCAGCTCGTCGATGAAGAAGTCGAAGGAATCGCCGGTGGTGGGATGCGTGGACTCGATCAGCTCGCGCCCGCCCACCAGCCTCAGCGCGCGCGGGATGACCACGTACTCCGTGCCGCGCCGGTAGATCGCGATGCGGCGCCGGTCGGCGATGGCGCGCTCCAATACGTCGTACTGCGCGTGCGTCAACTGCGCCATGACCCCTCGCCTCCGCCGAGCCAGCGGCCGATCAGCTCGGTCAACACCGTCGTCGCGCGCTCGATCTCAGAAAGCTCCACGTACTCCTCGGCCGCGTGCGCCAGCGTGATGTCCCCCGGTCCGAAGCAGATCGCCGGAATCCCCGCCTCGTTCAGAATGGCGGCGTCGGTCCAGGCGCTCATCCCCTCCACCCGCACCGCCTCGCCGCTCGCCTCCAGCGCCGATGACAGCGCGCGCACGATCGGTGCCTCCACCGGCACGTCGCTCGGACCCTGCGCGAACATGAGCGTCACGTCGGCGCGCATCGCGGTCGCCGCCGCCCGAAGCCGGTCGCACGCCGCGCGCACCTCGTCCATCACCATCGGCACGCTCTCCCCCGGCATGGTGCGGCGCTCCAGCTTGAGCACGCACCGGTCCGGGTAGGTCGACATCCCGATCCCCCCCTCGATGTGCGACGCGTGCAGCGACGCGCGCCCCAACAGCGGGTGCACGCGCCTGACGAGCGTCTCGCGCTCGAGCGCGTCGAGCTCGGCCAGCAGCAGCCCGGCGTTGCGGATGGCGTCCACGCCGAGGTCGTACCTGCTCCCGTGCGCCGCGCGCCCGTGCACCGTCACCTCGATCCACACGAAGCCCCGATGCGCCGGCATGATCGCCATCCGCGTCGGCTCGGTGACGATGGCCGCGTCCGCGCGCACGCCCCGCTCCACCAGCGCGCGCGTCCCCGCGCTCTCGTACTCCTCGTCGGCCACCGCCGCGATCACCACCTCTCCATCCACCTCGGCCGCGCGCGCGGCCGCCGCGCACATCGCGGCGATCCCTCCCTTCATGTCGGTGGACCCGCGCCCGTAGATCCGCCCCTCGCGCTCCTCCGCGGCGAAGGGCTCGTGCGTCATCCCGGTGGTCCCCACCACGTCCAGGTGCCCGTTCAGCATCAGCGATCGGACCTTGGTCGCACCGGTCCGCGCGATCACGTTGGGGCGTCCGGGAAGCACCTCGTCCAGCTCGACGGTCATCCCCCAACCGCTCAGGATCTCGCCGAGCGCGCGCGCCACTGCTCCCTCTCCCGGGGCGTTGGGCGAGAGCGACGGATTGCGCGAGTCGATGCGGATGAGCTCGCGCGCCAGCGCCACCGCGTCGCCGCGCTCGACGGTCACGCCGCTCGCTCCTCGAGGCGCTCGACGCTCAGTCCCTCGTGGTCGACGCCGAACTCGAGTGGGGACGACACCGCCTCCGCGGCGCCGCGCACCAGCTCGGCGCTCTCCTCCGGCGCGATGAGCAGCACGCATCCGCCCCCCGATGCGCCCAGCGCTTTCCCGCCGAGGGCGCCCGCGCGCCGCCCGGCCTCGAGCACCGCTTCGATCGCCGGCGTGGTGATCGCCGGGTGCAGCGAGCGCTGGTGCACCCAGTGCTCGCCCACCAGCGCGCCCAGCTCGTCCAGCGCCCCGCGCTCCAGCACCGGGATCATCATCTCCGCCAGCTCGCGCAGCCGCGCCAGCGCGGAGGTGACGCGCGGCTCGCGCGCGCGGTAGGCGTCGAGGACGGCGGTGATGTTCTCGCCGGAGATGCGCGACTGCCCGGTGTACACCACGATGCACCGGCGCTCGATGGCGCTCGCCAGCTCGGCGGACAGGGGGATGCGGCGCGTGCGCACGGCGTCGCCGAACCAGAGCCCGAGCGCGCCGCCGAACGCGGCGGCGTAGTGGTCCTGCCGCCCTCCGGCCACGCGCAGCTCCTCGACCTCCACCGTGCGGCTCCGCTCGGCGATCGCGGCGCGGTCGAGCGACTCGCCGCACCACGATGCCAGCGCTCCCGCCAGCGCCACACCCACCGCCGATGAGCCGCCGAGTCCCGCACCGTACGGAAAGTCGCTGTCCATCGTGAGCCGGACGTTCGACACCCCCGCGCGACGCAGCGCGGCGCGCGCCAGCTCGTCGGCCGGCGCGGTGCCCGCGCCTCCCGAGAGCTCGACGGTGGCGTACCTGCTGATGGCGATGTTGCAGACGCAGCCGCCCTGCTCGCTGCTGTACGGCGGAACATCCGTCCAGCCGCCGCCGAAATCGATGCGAGTGGGAGCGCGCGCGATGACGACCGGCACGCTAGGCGCCTCGCGCGCCTGGTCTCTTGACGTGCATGCTTCTCCGGGGCAGAGTGGCCATAAGGTAGCGCGACGCTTCGGACTCGCCAATGCGCTCGGGTGCTCTGTCCGCCACGCGGCACGCCTTCTGCCGCCTCTCGGAAAACTATGCCGAATCTCTCGCAGTACCTTCGCGATCGAACGCTGATCATGCTGTCCAATCGCGAACCGTACGAGCATCGGCGTGCCGAGAGCGGCGTTCTCGAGGTCCGGCAGCCGCCGGGCGGGCTCGTCTCGGCGCTCGATCCCACCATGCGCGCCACGCACGGCGTGTGGGTGGCGTGGGGATCGGGCAACGCCGACGGCGAATGCGCCGACTCCGAGGGACGTCTCCAGGTTCCCCCGGACCATCCGGCATACACGCTCCGTCGTGTCTTTCTGGAGAGCGGCGATGTCGAAGGCTACTACCTCGGCTTCGCCAACCGCTCGCTCTGGCCGCTCTGTCACCTGCTGGTGCAGCACTTCGAGTATCGCGCCGAATACTGGGAGCGCTACGCGCGGGTGAACGAGCGATTCGCCGCGGCGGTGGCCGACGAGGTGTCGCGCGCCGGGAAGAAGCCGGTGGTGTGGATCCAGGATTACCATTTCGGGCTCGCCGCCCAGATGATCCGCGATCGCTCCCATCCGGTCCTCATCCATCAATTCTGGCACATCCCATTTCCACCCGCCGACATTCTGCGCTTCCTCCCCAGCGGAGTGCACGACGGTCTGCTGCGTGGCATGCTGGGGAACGACCTGCTCGGCTTCCACACCGAGCGCTACGCGCTCAACTTCCTCGGCTGCGTGGCGGAGTTCATCCCCGAAGCGGAGATCGACGCCGACACGCTGGTGGTGCATTACGAGGGGCGTGCCATCGAGGTGGGCGCCTTCCCGATCAGCATCGACTACGAGCGCTACGAGAGGCTGGCCCGTGAGCCGGAGGCGGAGTCGCTCGCCCTGCGACTACGGGAGCGCTACTGCGCGACCGGCGCCCAGCTGGGCGTCGGCGTCGACCGCGTCGACTACACGAAGGGAATTCCCGAGCGTCTGCGCGCGCTGAGGCAGCTCTGGGAGCAGCACCAGGAGATGCGCGGCGCGATCACCTTCCTGCTGGTGGCCACGCCGTCGCGCTCGGAGCTCCCCGCCTATCGCTCGGTGGACGAGGAGATGTTCAACCTGGTGGTGGAGATCAACGATCGCTTTCGCACGGAGGAGTGGGCGCCGATCGTGCTGGTGAACGAGAACGTGAACGCCGAGATGCTGGCCGGGGTATTCCGGGCGGCGGACCTCTGTCTCGTGTCATCCTTGCAGGACGGCATGAACCTGGTGGCCAAGGAGTTCGTCGCCTGTCAGGTGGAGGAGCGTGGCGTGCTGGTGCTGAGCCGCTTCACCGGCGCCGCCGAGGAGATCGACGGCGCGATACTGATCAACCCGTTCAACCTCGATGGATTCGTGGAAGGGATACGACGCGCGCTCGACATGAGCGAGGGGGAGCGCAAGATCCGCATGCATCGCATGCGGAAGCAGCTGCGAGAGCGCACGATCTTCGACTGGCTGGCGGCGATCCTCACGCGCACGGAGGAGCTGATCGGCGCCCGCGCGCGCGGGGAGGGCGCGGCATGACGACGCCCTTCTTCCCGGTGCAGCCGGCGCTGGCCGAGCGTCTGGACGGCTCGCCGCTCATCATCATGCTCGACGTGGACGGCACGCTGGCGCCGATCACCGCGCGTCCCGACGAGGCGACCGTCCCGCCGGAGACGCGTCGCCAGGTGGCGGCACTCGCCGCCCGCGACAAGGTGCACGTGGTGCTCGTCTCCGGCCGCGCCGCCTCGGTGGCGCGCCGCATGGTCGGCGTCGCCAACGTGTGGACGATCGGCAACCATGGGTACGAGATCACCGGACCGGATGGCGAGGAGCTGGTGGACCCGCAGGTGGCCGGCTATCGCCCGGTGATGGCGCAGGCGGCGCGCAAGCTGATGGCGCAGGTGGCCCACGTTCCCGGCGTGATCTTCGAGGACAAGACGTGGACGCACAGCATCCACTACCGCCTGGCGGAGCCGGGCGTGGTTCCGCGACTCCGGGCCGCGGTGGAGGAGACCACCCGTCCGCTCGGCCTTCGCATCACGGAGGGGAAGCTGGTGCTGGAGGTCCGCCCGCCGCTGCGGGTGGACAAGGGGACGTCGGTGCTGACGCTGGCCCAGCGCCTCGAAGGATTCCGCGACGGCGCCAGCATCATCTTCATCGGCGATGACCGCACGGATGAAGACGCCTTCCGCGCGCTCCGCGCCCGCGCCGCCCGCGCGGTGACGGTCCGCGTCACGCACGGCGACGAATCGCCGACGGCGGCGGAGTTCGGGGCGGAAGACACGGCTGAGGTTCGCGAGATCCTACAGTGGTTGTTGTCGCCGCCGGGGTTCAGGAAGAAGGAAAGCGCGTAGGGGCGAGGTGCGATCGACATACGACGATATGGCGATTGCAGGTGCGATGGGCGATGTGGATCCAGGATGTGCGAGGGGCTCCGATGCGCATTCGGAGCCCCTCGCACATGGCACATCCACATCGCGCCTCCGCGATGCGATCGTCATATCGTCATATGTCGATCGCACATCCGCTAAGGCTATCTCTTCTTCTTCTTGGCGGCTTTTGCGGGCCCTTTCTTCGCCGCCGGTTTGGCGGCTTTCTTCGGCGGCGCCGCTTTCTTGGCGGCTGGCGCCTTGACGGCGCTCGGCGCTCGCGCGGCCGGCGCGCTCTTCACGGCGGGCGCCGAGGCGGCGGGCGTCGCCGTCACCGCCGGACGCGGGCGCTTCGCGCTGGCTT
>DATFFZ010000080.1:0-7982 GCA_035249845.1 Gemmatimonadaceae bacterium | reverse complement strand
ACCGGCGTTTCGGGAGCGGCTGGAGGCGCTCGAGCAGCGGCTCGCGGCGACCGCCGGCGGTTCCGATCGCGACCTGCTCAAGGCGGAGATCATCGCGCTCTACAAGGATGTGGAGCGTGAGCTCGCCGAGCTCGCGTCGTTCAAGGAGGAGATCCGGAAGCTCGCCGAGAAATGGAAGAGCGCGAGCCAGGCCGCGCCGCCGGAGGCGCCGGACGGCGCGCAGCCGTCGCGCGTCCACGCCGACCACCTCAACGCCTCGTCCTACGTGGAGAAGGGGTGGAACCTCATCTCCCTGGGCGACTACGAAGGCGCCGAGCGCGCGCTCACCAAGGCGCTCGAGTTCGCCCCCGATGATCCGCAAACGGAATCGCTGCTCGGTTGGGCGCAGATGCTCCAAGAGAAGTACGACTCGGCGCTGCTGTTCTTCCAGAAGGTGCTCATGCGCCAGCCGGCGAACTCGCTGGCGCGCATCAACCTCGGCTACATCTGCCTCAAGAAGCGGATCTTCGGCGAGGCGATCGAGCATCTCTCCAAGGCCATCCGCCTCGACAACGACCGCAAGGCGACGCTCTACGCGCACTTCTATCTCGGGCTGGTGTATCTCGAGCGGGAGATGTACGAGGACGCGCAGACGTTCTTCCGGAAGACGCTGGCACTCGGTCCCAATCTGATCGAAGCCTACTACGAGCTGGGGCGCGCGCTCTGGTTCGAGGGACAGCACGAGGAAGCGCGTCAGGCGTGGCGCGACGGACTGGCGGCGAACAAGTTCAATCCATGGGGGAAGCGCTGCGGGGAGATGCTGAAGCACGTCGAGGAGGGCGGCGCGCCCGCGCGCGCCTCCTAGCGGTCCTCGCCCTCGCCCTGCTTCCCCAGGGCGCGTCGGCGCAGCTCGCTGCCCCCCTCCGCCTCGACGGCGGCCGCTTCACCTTCGTTTTCTTCCCATCCGAGTCGCAACTCGCGCGCTCCCTGCTGGCCAGCGCGATGAGCCGCGACACCTTCCCGGGGCTCCCGCGCCCCGTCGCGCCGGTGGTGGTGGCGCTGGCGCCTGACGAGCGACGATTCCGCGAGTGGATCGGACCGGCCGCCCCCGAGTGGGGCTCCGCCATTGCCTTCCCCGCCGAGCGACGGATCGTGATGCAAGGGCGACGCGCAGGCTCCGACGCGGGGGATCCGGTGCAGGTTCTTCGTCACGAGCTGGCTCACCTGATCCTGCACGAGCAGCTCGGTGACCTCCCGCCACGGTGGTTCGACGAGGGGTACGCGAGCTATGCGGCGGGGGAGTGGAGCAGGGACGAAGTGCTGGCGACCAGCCTGTCGCTGCTCGTCCACGGCCTTCCCGCTCTCGATTCGCTCGACAATGCCTTCTATGCCGGATCGGTGCGCGCGCAGGCGGCCTACGCGCTCGCCTACCGCGCGGTCGCGGAGCTGGCCGCGCTCGACCCCGAGCGGGGGCTCACCCTTTTCTTCCAGTACTGGAAGCGCGAGCAGTCGCTCGAGCGTGCCGTCAGGCTCGGGTACGGCATCACCCTCACCGGGTTCGAGGCGCACTGGCGGTCGCGGACGATGCGTCGCTTCGGCGCGCTCGCGCTCCTGGCCAACGTCTCGCTGGCGGCGGGGATCCTGGCGATCATCGTGGTCCCACTGTACGTCACGAGACGCCGGCGGCTGCGCGCCCGGCTCGAGGCGCTTCGCAATGCCGAGGAGGCGGCGGAGCGTGCCGCGAGGGAAAGCGCGCTGGAGGAATTGTTGCGGGGCGCCGCCACACCGTCGCTGCCGATGGACGACACTCCGCCGGATGCTCCCCCCCACACCGAGGGATCTGCCGACCGGAGCCGGACGCCGCCGACGTAACACATCGCGCGACCGCGCGGAAACGTAGGCCCCATCGTTGCTTGACACCCACTTTCAGCTAACCTACACTAGAGAGTTATGCCGAAATCGGACAGTTTGCCGCGCTCTCGTCCCATGCTGTGGTGGGGGATCGCGCTGGGGACGATCGCGCTTGGGTTCGCCGATCTGATGCGCGGGGGCGAGACGATCGCGCCGGTGCTGCTGGTTCTCGGCTACTGCGTGCTCGTACCGCTCGCCATTCTCAAGTAACAGTAGCACGCCGGTTGCTTGGGTTCCGGTCGGATCCCGAGCCCGGTTCGCCGCGGTGGGGTCGCGCCCGCAGCCGAGTGGTGCGAAGCCGCCGAGGGCGAATAGCTCAGTTGGTTAGAGCGCCTGCCTTACACGCAGGAAGTCGGGGGTTCGAGTCCCTCTTCGCCCATGGATATGGTTGGACCCCGCGGGGAGCGGTGGGGTACCTGTTATGACACCTCGGAGGTTACGAACGTGAAGGCATTGATTCGCCGGGCGAGCTTGATGGCCGGCTTGGTGTTGGTGGGGGGGACGGGACTCATTCCCGTTACCACCGCCGCACAGACGATGAGGCGGCCGCAGCAGGCGCCACCACCGGACGCGCCTCGGTTCATGGTCCCGACGCTCGGTGCGCGCGAAAAGAAGCTCGGCGTCGATGCGGGGGATGAGATCCGCAAGCGCATCGAATCGGACATCCCGATCCGGCAGCTCTACGTCATCCCCAAGGAAACGATGTGCGCGAACCTGACCGCGTCAGGCTTCCCGTGCGACACCGTCCCCGATCCGGTGACGGCGAGGCTCCTGGCGCAGACGCTGCGCGCCGACGAGTTCCTCGAGGGGCAGGTGACGCGCACGCCCACTGGCTACCGCCTCGAAACGCGCATGGTGCTCACGCGCGATGCGAACATGACGCAGCCGCTTCCGGTTGCCGAGGCGCCGAGGCTGGGTGACGCGGCCAAGTCCGTGGTGGCGTCGTTGCGCGAGGCGCGCAAGCAGCTCGCCTCGGAGCGCTCCTGCGAGGTGTCGCTGGCGGCCGGGCGGGCGCAGGACGCGGTGAATCACGCTCAGCAGGCGATCGCCTCCTACCCGAACTCGACCATCGGCCGGGTGTGCCTGGCGAACGCGTATCTCAACCTCAAGCGGCCCGTTGACTCCATCATCGCG
This sequence comes from Gemmatimonadaceae bacterium, assembly GCA_035249845.1. GTDB lineage: Bacteria > Gemmatimonadota > Gemmatimonadetes > Gemmatimonadales > Gemmatimonadaceae > DATFBY01. The sequence goes on along the minus strand of DATFFZ010000080.1, from coordinate 4,958 downwards.
CTGACGGCCAAGGTCACCGAGCTTGATCCGCGCAACCGGCCGGCGCTGCGCATCCTGGCGCAGGCGTACAAGGATGCCGGCAACACCGCCAAGGCGGTGGAGACGTGGACGATGCTGCTGGCGGCTGATCCGAGGAACACGCGTCTGGCGCAGGAGATCACCGAGCAGATCGCGCAGAGCGGTGAGGCGCGTCTCGCCAAGCCGATCATCGTCAAGGCGGTGGACGAGAACCCCGGCGACCCCGATCTCATCCGTCTCAAGTGGCTGATCCTCCTGGCCACCAAGGACTGGAAGGAAGCAATCGCCAGCGGTGAGGAGATGGTGAGGAGTGACACGGCCGCGGCCGACACGACCTTCTTCACGCGACTCGCCGCCGCGTACGCCACCGACAGCCAGCCGCAGAAGGCGTCCGAGACGACGGCGCGCGCCGTCGCCAAGTACCCCAACAACGCCTCGCTCTGGTCGCTCCACTCGCAGACGCTCCGGCTGGCGGGGCAGACGCAGCAGGCCGTGCAGGCCGCGCAGCGCGCGATCCAGATCAACCCGAAAACCGAGCACGCGTACCTGCGACTGGCTCAGGCTCAGGTGGATCTCGGCCAGACGGACCAGGCCATCGAGTCGCTGAAGCAGGCGGCCGCCAATGGCGAGGACAAGGCGATCGTGGGACAGTTCCTCCTGGTGCAGGGGAACAAGCAGATTCAGGAAGCCTCCAAGACGAACAAGCGGGAGGACTTCCAGAAGGCGATCGCGGTGCTGGCGGAGTCCGACAAGGCCGCCCCGAGCCCGAACTCGAAGTTCCTGCTCGGATTCGCGCACTTCAAGATCGCCGATTCGGCCATCCGCGAGAATCAGCAGGCGAAGAGCTGCGATCTCGCCCGCACCGGGCAGAGTGCGCTGACCGAGGCCCAGATCTACCTGCCGCAGGGCGGCCAGGCGCAGCCCGACCTCGTCAGGCAGCTCATGGGCGCCGTGCCGCAGTACGAGCCCGTGGTCCAGAATCAGGTCAAGCGCTTCTGCAGGTAACGGCTCGTCATGATCCGACACGAAACGCCCGCCTTCACGGCGGGCGTTTCGTTTTCACCGCCTCCGCTCACCGCTCGGCAGGGGAGGGAGATGCACCAGGAGATCGCGTGGTCGCGCCCGATAGTGCATCGTGCGCCGCTCCAGCGACTCGCCATCAACGTTCACGGTGACCGGCTGACGCGCGGTGATGGTGAGCGACGGCAGCTGGGCGTAGTGCACGCCCTCCTCGCCGATGTGCTCTCCCTTCCGCATCTTGAGCAGGACGCGCGAGAACTTCCGGAGCGGCATCGCCTCCACGATGCAGACGTCGAGCAAGCCGTCGCCCACGCGCGCGCGCGGCGCGATGCGCGTCCCCCCGCCCGTGATGCGGCCGTTGCCGACGGCGAAGATGAGGAACTCGCAGTCGATTTCGACGCCGGGCCCCACGAAGCGCGCTCGTCCTGGCGTGAGCTTGGGAAGCTTGCGCACGCCGGTGAGCGCGTAGGCGAGCGGGCCCAGCGTCTCCTTCGCCTCCGGCGGCGTCTCGGCGGTCGCCTCGGCGCCGATCCCTCCGCTCGACACGTTGAGGAATCGCCGCCCGTCGAGCTCGGCGGTGTCGATGCGCACGGGCTTGCGCTGGAGGATAACATCCATGGCATGATCAGTGTCGTCGGGGATGCCGACCTGGCGGGCGAAGTCGTTGGCGGTCCCCACGGGAACGATTCCCAACGGAACGTCGGAGCCGTCGAGCCCATTCACGACCTCGTTGACGGTGCCGTCGCCCCCGATCGCGACCACGGTGTCGACGCCACGCGCCACGCCCTCGCGGGTGAAGCGAATCGCGTCGCCCTGCTCCCACGTGATGCGCGGATCGACGACGTGTCCCTTGTCTCTCACCCAGTCGACGAGATGGCGCAGCGCCGGCTGATCGGCGCGCGCGCCATGCACGACGAAGAGCATCGTTCGAGCGGATTTCGCGCGGGTGTTGGAGCGACGCATCGCGAGTGCAAGCAAGGATTTGCGCGGCGTTGTCGCCCGCGCTTGACGGTTCCATCAGGACGACACTAGAATGCCTTCCCCGCAGGTCTCCGCGTCGCGGTGGGGGAGTGAATATCACACCCCCGTCCTCGCCGAGGAGGTCCTCGCGCTCGTGCGCGATGCACGCGACGTGCTGGACGGAACGCTGGGCGGTGGTGGCCACTCGCTCGCGTTTCTCGAGCACGGCGCGATGGTAACCGCGCTCGACCGAGACCCGCAAGCCATCGAAGCCGCGCGCGAGCGCCTTCGCGACTACGAGTCCGCGGGACGCTTCCGCGCATTCCTCGCCAACTTCTCCGACATCGACAGCGTCCCCGAGCTTTCCGGAGCGCGGTTCGATGCCGTCCTGCTCGACCTCGGCGTCTCCTCACATCAGATCGATGACCCTGCCCGCGGCTTCTCCTTCCGGGAGGGCGCTCCTCTGGACATGCGCATGGGTAGCGACGTCCGTGCCGGAGCGTCGGACTTCCTCAATGAAGCGAATGAAAAGGAGCTGCATCGCGTCTTCCGGGAGTACGGTGACGAGCCACGGGCCAGCCGCCTGGCCAGACAGATCGTGCGCCGGCGCGCGACGCGTCCCTTCGCGGTCAGCGACGACCTGGTGGGCGCCATCAGGGGAGCCCTCGGTCCGCGCTCCGGTCCGGCCGACTTTGCCCGTCTCTTCCAGGCGGTGCGGATCGAAGTCAACGACGAGCTGGCGGGGCTGGCCAGGGCGCTCCCGGCGCTCCGCGACCGGCTTCGACCGGGCGGCGTCATGGTGGTCATCGCCTATCACTCCGGAGAGGACCGCATGGTGAAGCACACCTTCCGCGAATGGAGCACCGCCTGCACCTGCCCGCCGCGGCAGCCGGTCTGTACCTGCGGCGGGAAGGCATTGGGGGCGCTCCTCACCAAGCGCGCGGTCATGCCGGACGCCGAGGAGGTGGCCCACAACCCGCGAGCACGCAGCGCCCGGCTCCGCGCGTGGCGCGCCGTCGAGTAGCAGCGCGGGGGCGGACCGTCGTCGCCCTCGCGTTGCTCGGTTTCGTTCTCATTGCCGCAGGCGTCATCTGGCGTAGAGCGGCCGGTTTCTCCCGGGCGCGCGAGCTCCGCGCGCTCGAGCAGCGGCGGCTCCAGCTCGAATCGGAGCGCGCCAAGCTCGTCAGCGAGATCCGCGACGCATCGAGCCGCGGGCGGCTCGCTCCAATCGTGGAACGCCGGCTGAACATGCACGTGCCCAGCGACACGCAGGTCGTGATACTCCCCGTCCCATCTCCGTCCTCCGCACCATAGATGTTCACGCCCGGTCGAACGACGCTCATCCATCTCTCGCTGCTTCTCTTCGCGGCGGCGCTGGTGGCGCGCGCGGCGCAGGTGCAGCTGTGGCAGGGTGGGACGTGGGCGAAGCGGGCGCAGCGGCAGCACTGGGCCAACGCCGACGTGCCGGCACGACGGGGCGCGATCCTCGACGCCGCCGGCGCCCCGCTGGCCGAGAATCGCGAGCTGGTTCGGCTCAGCATCGCGCCCCGGGAAGTGCGCGACGCCGGCCGACTCTCCCGCGAGCTGGCGCGAAGCGGCGTCCCGCGTGACTGGGTCCGCCGGGCCTCCGACCGGAAGCGTGCCTGGGTGCGCCTACCCGGCCGCTACCTGCCGAGCGACGTGGCGACCCTCACCGCGATGCGCGGCGTCTACTCCGAGCCCACCATCGAGCGCGTGTACACGTCTCGTCAGGCGACGCGGCGCGTGATCGGCCGCGTGGACGCCGAGGGTCGCGCGATGGATGGGCTGGAGCTGGCGCTCGACTCCCTCCTGCGGGGGACGCGCGGCCGCGGGACGGTGGCTCGCGAGGCGCGCGGGCGCAGCGCCGAGACGCCGATGGACACCTCGCTCGCCCCGCTCGCGGGCGACAACCTGGTGCTCACCATCAATCAGGAGCTGCAGGAGATCGCCGAGCGCGCACTCGGCGACGCGGTGTCGCGCACCGGCGCCAGCGGCGGAGACATCGTCATCCTCGATCCACACACGGGCGAGGTGCGGGCAATGTCGAGCCGCCGCTCCGACCCGCGCTCGAACGGAAGCTCGGCGCTGGTGGAGACGTTCGAGCCCGGCTCGACGCTCAAGCCCTTCCTCGCCGCCGCGCTGCTCACGCGCGGGCTGGCGCGGACGACGGACGTGGTGAGCACCGAGAACGGCGTCTACACGACGGAAGGGCGCACCATCAACGACATCCACAGGGAAGCGTCGATGTCGCTGGCCGAGGTGATCCGGTGGTCGAGCAACATCGGGATGGTGAAGTTCGCCCAGCGGCTTTCCAGGGCGGAGCAGTACGAGGCGCTCCGCGATTTCGGCTTCGGCACGCCCACCGGGATCGAGTATCCATCGGAGGCGAGCGGGGTGCTTCGGGTGCCGAAGGATTGGTCGAGACAGTCGGCGGCGTCGCTGGCCATGGGGTACGAGATCGGCGTCACGCCCATCCAGCTGGCGGTGGCCTTCGCCGCCATCGCCAACGGCGGAGAGCTGCTGGAGCCGACGCTGGTCAAGGAGGTCAGGTCGGCGGACGGGACGGTGCGGTACCGGCACCAGCGGCGCGTCGTCAGGCGGACGATGCCGAAGGAGGTGGCCGACACCATCCTCCGACTCCTCGTTGGCGTGGTGCAGGACGGCACCGCCAGGACCGCCGGGCTGGGGCAGTTCTCCATGGCGGGGAAGAGCGGGACGGCGCGGCGGAGTCTTCCGGGGAAGGGCTACGTGGCCGGCGCGTACACGGCGTCGTTCGTCGGTCTCTTCCCGGCCGACGCGCCGCAGTACGTGGTGCTGGTGAAGCTCGACGATCCGGTGGGAGACTACTACGGGGGGAAGACGGCGGCTCCCGTCTCCAAAGTAGTGATCGAAGCCGCGATCGCGGCGCGGCACGCGGCGCTCGATCGCGGCGCCCTAGC
>DATFFZ010000079.1:0-3209 GCA_035249845.1 Gemmatimonadaceae bacterium | reverse complement strand
CTCCCTCCTCCCTCCTCCCTCCTCCCTCGAGACTCGTGAGAAGATGTCCACCCGCCGCAAGCGCATCGCGCAGCACTTGCTCGAGGCGCAGCACGAGACGGCGAGCCTGACGACGTTCAACGAAGTGGACATGTCGCAGGTGATGGCGGTGCGGGACCGGCTCAAGGAGCGGGTGGAGCGGGAGCATCAGGTGAAGCTCACCTTCATGCCCTTCTTCATCCGCGCGGCGTCGATGGCGCTCAGGCAGTTTCCGACGCTGAACGCGCAGGTGGATGGCGACGAGATCATCTTCAAGCACTACGTGCACATGGGGATCGCGGTGGCGTCGGACGCCGGGCTGGTGGTGCCGGTCATCCGCGACGCCGATCGCAAGGGGATGATCGACGTGAGCCGCGAGCTCTCGGCGGTGGCGAAGCGGGCGCGCGAAGGGAAGCTCACCATGGAAGACCTCACCGGCGGGTCGTTCACCATCACCAACGGCGGGGTGTTCGGGTCGCTCATGTCGACGCCCATCCTGAACTTTCCGCAGTCGGGGATTCTGGGGCTGCACAAGATCCAGGAGCGGCCGATGGCGGTGGGGGGGGCGGTGGAGATCCGGCCGATGATGTACCTGGCGCTCTCGTACGATCACCGGATCGTGGAAGGGGCGCACGCGGTGCAGTTCCTGGTGCGGCTCAAGGAGCTGATGGAAGACCCGGCGTCGATGCTGGTCGACTGAATTGATAATGTGCGATCGACATATGACGATATGACGATTGCAGGTGCGATCAGCGAGGTGGACCGAGGAGGTGCGAGGGGCTCCAGTTTGGCTCGGAGCCCCTCGCACCTGGCACATCCACATCGCACCTTCGCGATGCAATCGTCATATCGTCATATGTCGATCGCACATCGCACATCACTGAATGGCCGATACCCAGACTGACGTTTTGGTGTTAGGCGGCGGGCCGGGTGGCTACGTCGCCGCCATCCGCGCCGCTCAGCTCGGCCTTTCCACCACCCTCGTCGAGAAGGACCCCACGTTGGGCGGAACGTGCGTCAACGTGGGGTGCATTCCGTCGAAGGCGCTGCTGACCAGCTCCGAGCACTACGAGTTCGCCAGGTTGCACGCCAGGGAGCACGGGATCGGCGTGGGGGAGCTGTCGCTCGACCTCGCCACCATGCTCAAGCGCAAGGACGAGGTCGTGGCGCAGAACACCCGCGGGCTCGACTTCCTCATGCGGAAGAACAAGATCACCGTGGCGCGCGGGGTCGGCACGCTCGGGAAAGGGAACGTCGTGGAGGTGAGGGCGCCCGACGGCACCACCAGCACCATTCGCGCGAAGAGCGTCATCCTCGCCACCGGGTCGGTGCCGGTCGAGCTGCCATTCCTGAAGTTCGACGAGGAGCGCGTCCTCTCGAACATCGGAGCGCTCACCATCCCCGAGGTCCCACAGCACCTGGTCGTCATCGGCGGCGGCGTGATCGGCGTCGAGCTGGGCTCCGTGTGGCGGCGGCTCGGCGCAAAGGTCACCGTGGTCGAGCTCCTTCCCACGATACTCGCCGGCAACGACGCCGACGTCATCAAGGAAGCGGACAAGGTCTTCCGCAAGCAGGGGCTCGACATCCGCGTCGCCACCAGGGTCACCGGCGCCGAGCGAAAGGGCGCGTCGATCTCGGTGAAGATCGAGAAGGATGGAAAGAGCGAGACGCTCGACGCCGACTACGTGCTGGTGTCGGTGGGGCGCAAGCCGTCGCTCACCGGCGTGGATGCGAAGGCGCTCGGACTCGCGTTAGGCGAGCGTGGCGAGATCAAGGTCGATGGGCAGATGCGCACCAATCTGCCGAACGTGTACGCCATCGGCGACGCAGTGGGCGGCCTGCTGCTGGCGCACAAGGCCGAGGAGGAGGGCGTGGTGGCCGCCGAGGTGATCGCCGGGAAGCCGGCCAAGATGCATTACAAGTCCATCCCGGCCATCGTGTACACCTGGCCCGAGATCGCGGCGGTGGGGCTCACCGAGCAGCAGGTGAAGGAGAGCGGGCGCGAGTACCGGGCCGGGAAGTTCCCCTTCTCCGCCAACGGGCGCGCGCGCACCGCCGGCGAATCGGCCGGCTTCGTCAAGCTCATCGCCGACGCCCGCACCGACGAGCTGTTAGGCGCGCACCTCATCGGGCCCGGCGTCTCGGAGCTGGTGGCCGAGCTGGTGCTGGCCTTCGAGTTCGACGGCTCGTCGGAGGACGTCGGCATCACCGTGCACGGGCACCCCACGCTCTCCGAGACGGTGAAGGAAGCCGCGTTAGGCGTGCTGGGCCGTTCCATCCACATCTAGCCGCGTCGTGCCGCTCCGCATCCGGACCATCCGCGCCGCCGACCGGCGCGCGGCGCGGGCGTTCATCGAGCAGGCGCTGGGCGGGTCGCCGTATCTGGAGACGCCGGTCTGGGCGCTCGACACGTCGCTCGAGCGAGAGACGCCCGAGGCGGCGGCGCTGGTGGCCGAGCGTGGGGGCGAGGTGGTGGGCCTCGCGCTGTACGGGGAGTACGCGGGCGCGAAGGGGGCCGGGCGGATCTACCTCGTGGTGGTGACCGCCGGCGCGCGGCTTCAGGGAATCGGGCTCCGGTTGCTCGCCGCGGTGCACCAGGCACTCGTCAGGCGGGGTGCCCGCTTCGTGCTGGCCGAGCTGTCGGACGACGCGATCATGCGGCCGGGGCTGGAGCTTCTCGAGCGCTACGGGTACGAGGAGGAGGGGCGGGTGGAGGATCTCTTCCGCCCCGGGGTTGCGCTCCGGCTCATGCGCCGGAATCTCGAGCCGTAGACACGGCTTCCGCTCGGTGGTGGTGGTTGCCTCGCGCGGCGCCAGTCCCGAAGCCAGGATCACCGGACACGATGCAAAACGGGACCCGGCTCGCGCCGAGTCCCGAATGTGGAATCCCGAATGTCGGCGCTATCGCGCCTTCAGCATGAACATCGCTATAGCCGCGCCGATCACGAGCATGCCGGCGCCGAACGCCAGCGCCAGGGCGGGCGTCATGGCGAACTGGCGGCGCCACCAGGGGGTGATGACCCGGACCGGCCGGCACTGAGTACGACCGACGGCGTCTTCGGCGAGAGCATGACCTACGACGCCAGTGGAAACATCGTGCGGGTGAGCCGGACCGATGACCGCTACGAGGAGCGGGTCGCCAACTTCTACGCGGCGGACCAGCGGCTTCGCGTGGTCGACCGGCGGGCGTG
>DATFFZ010000078.1:0-14939 GCA_035249845.1 Gemmatimonadaceae bacterium | reverse complement strand
CTCGCGGCGTGCGGTGCGGCTCGAGCTCCGTGGTGGAGCCGTTCGTCGTCGACTTGCAGGAGAGTGCCGCCACGAGCGCGAGCGCCAGAGCGGCGCTCGCGCTCGACCGAATGAATGGCCGGGATCGCCGGCTCGAGGAGATCGTTCCGGGGCCTGGCGCATCCATCCGGGACATCATGGCTCACGAGTATCCGTTGCCGGCGTGCGGGCGGCGAAGTCGAACTGCACGCCGATCTGGAGGCGACGCGGATCGCTGATGACGTTGGTCGCCTTGCCGAAGTTCGGGCTGTTCGGGTCGCCGGTGAAGGATCCGTAATTCGTGTAGTTGAAGGCGTTGAAGAGATCGACGGCCACACCCATGTTCGCCCCGCGGTAGTTCACGAAGTCCTTCCGGAGGCGAAGGTCGACGATCCGATACGCCCAAGCATTGGGAATGATGAAGGAGTGCTTCTCCGGCTTCCCGCCGCCGGGCTCGAAGTTGTTGGCGAAGCGATCGCCGATGTCGTAGGGAATGCCGCTGCCGAGCGTGATCACGCCGCTGAACTGGATCCCCCACGCCAGCGGGGACTCGGTGAGCCAGTGCATCACGACCCGGTGTCGCTCGTCGTTCCGCACCTGCTTCGGATAGTCCACCGGATTCGGGAAGGAGAAGTCATCGTTGAAGCCCTGCGTCTGCCGCTTGGCCAGCGTGTAGGCGAGTCCGCCTCCCCATCCGAGGATGTTCCCCGGCTGGAAGCGACGATCGACCTTGAGCTGGAGGGCGTCGTACCAGGTCTTTCCCGCGTCGTCGGCGAAGAGCACCACGCTGAAGCCCGGCACCCGACGAGCCTGGAAGCAGCCGGGGACCGAGAAGGCGCGCTCCGGACAGATGAAGTTCTGGTTCGCCCAATAGAACGTGAACACGTTCTCGCTGCGCACGCCGGTGTACGCCGCCTCGATGGCGAAGTTCCCCAGGAGCTGCCGGATCCCGGCCGAGAACTGTTGCGACATGGGCGGCCGCAGATCGTTGGGCAGCAGCTTCGCCTCCGGCGTGTTGGCCTGCTGCGAGGCGATGAGCTGGTCGAGCGCCGGCTTCCCCTCCTCGAGGAACCGGATGTCCCAGGGAACGAGCCCCGGGACGGGGGGGTCCCCGGGTGGACTGAAGAAGATGGTGTAGCTCGGATGCTGGAGAGCGAAGCGCTCCTCGAGCGTCTGATCGTACAGCGTCCGGTCGATGTAGATCCCCCAGCCGCCGAAGAGCGTGGTGCGGCCGTCACGATCGAGCGCGTACGAGATCCCGACCCGCGGCTGGAACGCGGTCAGGAAGCGGTCGCGGTCATCTCCGTCGGTGAAGTAGCGATCCTCGTCCAGCGGAATGAAGAGCGAGTCGCGGTACTTGCTGATCGAGTCGCGCACCGCCCCGGGCGTCTCGTAGTCGTAGTTCATCATCTTCGACTCGTAGTCCCAGCGAAGGCCGAGGTTCAGCGTCAGCCGCGAGGTGGGGCTCCAGTCGTCCTGCAGGTACGCCCCGATCTGCGTGTTGTTGTCGCTGAAGTTCGGATCGCCGGTCTGGAACTCGACGCGGTGCGGGAACTCGAAGTTGTGAAACCAGGGCTCGTAGGTGAAGCGCGGAATCTCGGAGTTCCGCTTGATGACGTCGTAATTGAGGAAATCGACGTTGGCGCCACCCTTGATCACGTGCTCGCCGCCCACGCGGAATCCGGAGTAGCTCAGATCGTTCCGGATCGACACGCGCTTCTGCGTGAAGTCCTGGAGCGAGCGATTGCTCCCGATCTCGGCGCAGCATCCGAAGCCGTAGAAGCGGTTCGCCGTGCCCAGCTGATTCGGCTCGGGATTGAACTTGTACCGCTGGAAGCTCACTGTCGCTTCGTTGAGCCAGTACCCCGGGGCGAAGGTGTGCTTGAGGATGGCGGTGTTGACCCTGTTGTTGACCCGCTGCGCGAGCTCGTACGACGCCAGGTTGCCGAAGTCGCGGATGTCGTCCTCGCGCCGGTGATTGTAGCTCAGCTCGAAGGTGGACGTCTGGGTGTGGTCGAAGCTCAGCTTGGCGAAGCCGAGGTCGGCGTGGAAGGGCGACGCGAATTCGCCGTTCCGCCCCAGGAAGTCGATCGTGTCCAGTGCCGGAAAGGTGCCGGGCGTTGGTGGAACGATGCTCACGCGCTGGGAGCGATCCTGGTTGTTCCGCTCGTACGACCCGAAGAAGCGGAGCCTCTCCGCGATGGGACCGCCGACGCCGAAGCCGAACTGCTGTCGCTCGAACTCCGGCTCCTCGAAGTTCGGGTCGGCGGCGCGGGTGCGGCGCTGGAACTCGGTGAGCGCCACCAGGCCCTTGTCCAGGAAGGTGTAGAACGCGCTCCCTTCCCAGGTGGTGCCCCCCGACTTGGTGGTGGCCGTGATGATCCCGCTCGAGGCCTTCTGGTATTCCGCCTTGTAGTTCTGCGTGAGGACGCGGAACTCCTGCACGGCGCCTAACGGGAAGGGATTGCCGCGGCTCGCATCCTGACCGGCGACCCCGCCCTTCAGGATGTCGTTCTTGTAGCTGGCGCCGTCGACAAACAGGTTCACCTGCTCGGCGCCCTGCGCGCCAACCGAGAAGGTCTTCCGCGTGTCGCTGAGCCGCTCGCCCTGCAACGTCACGCCCGGCGAGAGGGTGGCGAGCGCCATCAGGTTGCGATCGGAGGTCGGGAGCTGGTCGATCTGCCGCTCGTCGACGTTGGTCGCGATCTCGGACGTGCGCGTCTCCACGCCCTGCTCGGCGATCGTCTCCACGCCGGCCAGCACCACCGGCGCCTCTCCGAGCTGGAAGTTGAGATCCAGCGTCTGCCCGATCAGCAGGCGAACCGGGAGCGTCTGCTGCGCCATCCCGACGCGCCGCACCGTCAGCTCGTACTGTCCGGGCGGAAGTCCACCGATGAAATAGAAGCCGGACGGCTGCGACACCGTGCCGCGCGTCTGGTTCGTCTGGACGTTCCGGGCCGAGACCTGCGCGTCGCTGACCGCTTCATCTCCCGTGCCACGCACGTAGCCGCGGATGTTGCCTACGGTCGTCTGCGCGCCGGCCTTGGACGAGACGGCGGCGCTCGCGGCGGCGACGGTCAGGAGCACGAGCGTGGTGGTCAGCCATCGTCCTACCACTGTGAGGTTCATGGTGCCTGCCTCCTGGGGCTGCGTGAAGAAGGGTGCCGGTCGCGTGATCCTACGACTCATGAGGCGCGTAGCTGCCGCCGCACGAGCTCCGGATCACCAGCCGGGTGGGTAAGGTTCGGTGTTGACGGTCGGCAGCCTTCCGCTCGATGCGGTCGAGCAGCATCTGCGTGGCCTGCGCGCCGAGGGCCGCGATCTCCACGTGCACCGAGGAGAGCGGCGGGTTCATGTATCGCGCCATCGGGATGTCGTCGAAGCCCGCGACGGCGATGTCGTCGGGCACGCGCAACCCCTTCTCGCCGAGCGCGCTCATGGCGCCGATGGCCATGGAGTCGTTGGCGGCGAAGATGGCGGTGGGGCGTGCCCATCGCTCGATGAGCGCCATGGTGGCCACCCACCCCGACGATTCGCTGAAATCGCCCGGCAGCTCCCAGTCGGGAACGAGCGCCAGGCCGGCGTCGCACAGCGCGGCGCGGTAGCCGCGCAGCCGCTCGGAGGCGTCGTGGTTGCCGGGCGCGCCGAGGATCATGGCGATCTTGCGATGCCCGAGGGCGATGAGATGGGTGACCATGGCGTGGGCACCCGTGTAGTTGTCGATGGTGAGCGAATCGAAGGCGCCGTCGTCGGTGGTGCTGTTGAGCAGCACGACGGGGAATCCATCGGGGAGGCTCGGCAGCACCAGCTCGGCGTCGTTGGTGGGCCACATCAGGATGAGGCCATCGACGCGGCCGCGCATGGAGCGGAGGGCGACGTCGATCTCGGAGGTGGCGGCGTGCGAGCTGGAGACGAGGATGTGGTAGTCGCGTGCCTGCGCCGATTCATCGATGCCGCGGATGACCTCGGAGAAGAACTCGCCGTAGATGTCGGGGAGGAGAACGCCGATGGAGTTGGTCTTGGCGGTGGTGAGACTGCGGGCGGTGCGATTGGGGGTGTAGCGTAGCCGCGTGCCGACTTCCTTGACGTGCTGACGCGTCTCTTGGCTCACGAGCTCGCTGTCGTTGTAGACTCGCGAGACCGTGGCGACCGAGACACCGGCTTCCCGTGCCACATCCTTGATGGTGACCATCGCCCAGCGGGTGAACGGGTCCGCGGAAGTGGATCGAGCCCGACCATCGTCGGCCGGCAGTAAGCGCCATCCGCAGGGGGTGGGCGCGCATGTAACCGTTTACATTTTGACGCCGGCTTGTCAAGAGGTATCGGGACTCGGCCATCGGTCATCGGGACTCGGCTGGGGCGGTGAGATCCCGACCGGTCGCCGATTCCCGATTCCCGATTCCCGATTCCCGAGTCCCGAGTCCCGAGTCCCGATGGCCGAGTCCCGATGCCGGCCGTCCCTGCCTCACCCCGTTTCGGCGGCCGCTTTCCGCACTTCGTCGAAATCAGCTTGCCGGAGGGCGTGCCGAGGGGGCGTACTGGAGGAAAAGGGGCAGCGCCCCCCTCCCCCTCCCCCTCCCCCCTCCCCCCTCGCCCTCCGTGCCGTCGATGCTTCCGCCAACCCTCCGAACCATCGCCCTGGCGATGCCCCTGGCGCTCACGCTCGAGGCTCAGGAGACCGATGCGCCCCTGCAACTCCCACGCTTGCCGGCCGGGATCGTCTTCGACGGAATGCCCGACGAGCCCGCCTGGCAGGAGGTGCCGGCGCTCCCGCTCACCCTCTACACGCCCGTCTTCCGAGGACAACCCACCCAGCGAACCGAGATCCGCGTCGCCTACGACGACGAGTATTTCTACGCCGCCGGGTGGTTCTACGACACCGACCGCGACGGCATCCGCATCAACTCCCTCTACCGCGACCGATGGAACGGCGATGACGCCTTCGCCATCTACATCGATCCGTTCAACGACAACAAGAACGCCAAGTGGTTCGGCACCACCCCCGGCGGGATCCGCTTCGACATCCTCCTCTCCGATGACGGCAACACCCAGAACGACAGTTGGGACACCTTCTGGGACTCCAGGACTCGCCTGACCGATGAGGGATGGTTCGCCGAAGTGCGCATTCCGTTCTCGAGCATCGGCTTTCGCGTGGATGGCACTCGGGCGGTGATGGGCCTGACCGTCACGCGGCTCGTGTCGCGGCTCAACGAGCGCGTCACCTTCCCCGCCATCGATCCGCGGCTGCAGTTCCGCCAGCCCTCGGTGGCGCGGGACGTCGTGCTCACCGACGTGCGCAGCTCGCGCCCGCTCTACATCACGCCCTACGCGCTCACCGGCGTGGAGCAACGACAGCGGCTCCTGCCGAAGGCCACCGCCTACGACCTCGACCGCGACCGCTCCCGTGAGGTCGGCGTCGACCTTCGCTACGCGCTCACCAGCCGCCTCACGCTGGACGTCACCACCAACACCGACTTCGCGCAGGTGGAAGCCGACGACCAGCAGGTCAACCTCGACCGCTTCTCGCTCTTCTTCCCCGAGAAGCGACGCTTCTTCCAGGAGGGAAGCGGCGTCTTCGACTTCCTCATGGCCAACAACACGCGCCTCTTCCATTCCCGCCGCATCGGGCTCACCGACGATGGTGCGCCGGTGCCGGTGCTCGGCGGCGTGCGCCTGGTGGGGCGCGCCGGCGCGTGGGACGTCGGACTCCTCGGCATGCGCACCGAAGAGCTGGGCGACCTCCAGGGCGAGACGTTCGGCGCGGTGCGCTTCCGACGCGGCATCCTCAACCCGTACTCGGCGGCCGGCGTGCTGGTGACGTCGCGCACCGGCGGGGGCGACGACGACTACGCGCTCGGGCTCGACGCGGTGGTGCGCGTGCGCGGCGACGAGTATCTGACGATGAAATGGGCGGGCACCACGTCGGAGAGCGATGGCGTGGGCAGCGAGCTGGCGCGACACAGCCAGATCCACGCGCAGTACGAGCGCCGGGTCGGACGCGGACTCCAGTACTCGGTGACGTACTCGCGCTCCGGAGCGGACTTCGCGCCGGAGCTCGGATTTCTCCAGCGACGCGACTTCACCACCGTGAACGCGTTCGGCAACTGGTTCATCTTCACCGACGGGCACAGGACGCTCCGCCGTGTGTATCCGGGGGCGCTGGCGTTCTCGACCTTCCGAAACTCGGACGGCGAGCTCGAGTCGGCGCAGTACGCGCTGTGGGTGCAGTGGGACACCAAAGCGGGCGGCGGCGGGTGGATCGAGCCGAAGCTGTTCCACGAGGATGTGGTGACGGCGTTCCCGATCGGGCGAACCGCCACCATCCCGGCCGGCCGCTACACCTTCGCCGATCTCCAACTCGTGCTGCAGATGCCGAGCGGCGCGCGCCTCCGCACCAGCATGGATGCGCGCGCCGGCACCTACTTCGACGGGACGCGGGCGCAGATCATCGTCTCGCCCACCTGGAACCTGTCGCGCTACGTGGAGCTGGGCGGAAGCTATCAGCTCAGCCTGCTGCGCTTCGACGACCGCGACGAGAAGGCGGACATCCACCTGGCGCGCCTTCGCGTCGGCGCCACGCTCGATGCGCGCGCTTCGGCGAACGCGTTCGTGCAATACAACTCGACCACCCAGCGCGTGAACGTGAACCTGCGGGCGCGCTACAATTTCTCGGAGGGGACCGACCTCTGGGTGGTGTACGACGAGGGGCTGGCCACCGACCTGCTCCCCGACCCCGGCGCCCCGCGCCTCCCTCGCTCGATGTCTCGCTCGTTGTTGGTCAAGTACACACATACATTCCGGATGTGAACTCCTCCGGAAGCGGACGGTGGCGCACGCGACGAAACGTCGTGCTCGGGGTGAGCGCGGCGTGGGTGTTCGTGGCCGTCGTCCTCGGCGCGCAGACCGCGCTCGGCTCGGCCATGCGACGGAGCGATCCGGTGACGCTCTCGCGCGCCATCTCGGCGGCGCTCATGCAGTGCGTTCCGTGGATCCCGGTGACGTTGATCGCCGTCGCGCTCACCGTCCGCTTTCCGATCGGCCGGCGGTCGCCGCGCAACATCCTCGTCCACCTCGTCGCCGCGCCGATACTCGCCTTCGCCGCCAACGCGCTGGTGGTGCTCGGGTACTGGATCACGATGGGGCGCTTCGACGGCATCGACGCGCTGGTGCGGCAGGGTGCGCTGTGGGCGGCGCTCCGCTTTCACGTCGCGCTCCTCATCTACGCGGCGGTGGTGGCGATCACCGAAGGGGTGCGATACTGGCGCGCCATGCGAGAGCGCGAGCTCCGGCTGGCCAGGGTGGAAGGACAGCTCGCGCGCGCGCGACTGCAGGCGCTGAACGCGCAGATCCGTCCGCATTTCCTGTTCAACGCCCTCCACACCATCGGCCAGCTGTGGCGCTCCGGCCGGAGCGACGATGCCGACGCGCTGCTCGACCACCTCGGGAGCCTCTTTCATCGCGTGCAGACGTCGACGTCGCAGCTCCAGATCCCGTTGGCCGACGAGCTGGCGATGGTGAAGGACTATCTGGCGATCGAGGAGGCGCGATTCCGCGATCGTCTGCGCCCTCGAGTGGAGGCGACGACCGAGGCGCTCGAGTGTCTGGTGCCGCCGCTGCTGCTTCAGCCGCTGGTGGAGAACGCCGTTCGGCACGGCGTGTCGGCCGTGTCGTCGGCGGGCACGGTGGAGGTGACCGCCGCGGTGCGCGACGGCCGCCTCTGCCTGACGGTGCGCGACGACGGGCCCGGGATGGGGGGCTCCAGCGACTCGTCAGGCACCGGCACCGGGCTGCGCAACACGCGTGAGCGGCTGGAGCAGCTGCGCGGCAATGGGGACGGTGACGCGAGCGCGGCGCGGCTCAGCATCGAGTCCGCCGCCGGCCACGGCACGACCATTCGCCTGGAGCTGCCGGCCACCCGGAATGGCGAGGGGGCGGCGGAGCCATCGAATGCTTGACGGTGCGCGCGGCGTCGTTCGTGCCGTGGTGGCAGACGACGAGCCGGCCGGCCGGGAGGCGGTGGTGACGCTGCTGGCGGAGGAGCCGAAGGTCCAGGTGATCGGCCAGGCGTCGAACGGGAACGAGGCGATCGAGATGGTGCGACGGACGCGCCCCGATC
The DNA here is from genome assembly GCA_035249845.1 of Gemmatimonadaceae bacterium. Classification (GTDB taxonomy): domain Bacteria; phylum Gemmatimonadota; class Gemmatimonadetes; order Gemmatimonadales; family Gemmatimonadaceae; genus DATFBY01. The sequence goes on along the minus strand of DATFFZ010000078.1, from coordinate 6,805 downwards.
TGCTCTTCCTGGACGTGCAGATGCCGGATGCCGACGGATTCGGCGTCCTGGCCGCGTTGGGCGACGACGTCCCGCGCGGCGTGATCTTCGTGACCGCGCACGACCAGCACGCGCTCCGCGCCTTCGACGTGCACGCCCTCGACTACGTGCTCAAGCCGTTCGGGCGCATCCGCTTTCGCGCGGCGGTCACGCGCGCGCTGGAGCGGCTCAGCGCGCTCGACGCGCTCACGCTCCAGCGCACGCTGGCCAGCATGGCCGCGGACCGTGCCGCCCGTGCCGCGGGGGTGCCCGGCGAGCTGACCATCGCCGATGGCCCTCTCCCACTCCCCGGCCCACGCGCTCCTCGAGCCGCGCCGCGTCGGATCGGGGTCCGCACCGGTACCAGGACGGTGCTGGTGGACGTCCCGGACGTGGATTGGATCGAGGCCGCCGGCGACTACGCGCGCATTCACGCCGGAAAGCATGTGTATCTGGTGTCGCAGCGGATGCAGTCGCTCGAGCGGTTGCTCGACTCGCGCGAGTTTCTGCGCGTCCACCGGTCGCTGATCGTCAATCTGTCGCGCGTCCGCGAGCTGCACCGCGAATCCGACGGGGGCGGCATGCTGGTCCTCACCAACGGCGTCCGGCTGCGCGTGGCGCGTGGACGTTGGGAGGAGCTGGAGACGGCGCTGAGAGTTTGGTAAGGAGCGGGGAGCGGGGAGCGGGAAGCGCCGGCACACCCGATGAGCTCCGGATCCGCCGTTCCGCTTCCCGATTCCCGATTCCCGTCTGTCACGCTCGTTTCAGCGCCTGCTCGATGTCACGGATGAGGTCGGCTTCATCCTCCAGTCCGACCGAGAGACGAAGGAGATCGGGGTGCACGCCGACCGCGGCGAACTGCGCGGCCGACATCGTCTTGGCCAGCATCGCCGCCGGATGCACCACCAGCGAGTCCACGCCGCCCACGCTCGGCGCGCGGACGGGAATCGTGAGCGCCGAGACGAACCGCTCCGCCGCCTCGAAGCCGTCGCGCAGCTCGAAGCTCAGGATGCCGCTCGGTCCGTTCATCTGCCGGCAGGCGAGCTCGTGCTGCGGGTGACTCTCCAGTCCCGGGAAGTTGACGACGCGAACCTTGGGGTGGCTGGCCAGGAAGCGCGCGACCGCCGTTCCAGTGCGGTTGTGTCGCTCCATGCGAAGGCCGAGGGTGCGCAGCCCGCGCAGCAGGAGCCATCCGTCGAGTGGGCCGAGCGATGCGCCGAAGTCGATGGAGGCGTGCCAGATGCGGTCGATGAGCGCGGTGGGGCCGGCCACGGCGCCGGCGATCACGTCGCAGTGACCGGACAGGTACTTGGTGGCACTGTGCACCACGATGTCGACGCCGAGCTCGATCGGGCGCTGGTTGATGGGCGTGGCGAAGGTGTTGTCGCACACCGTGGTGATGCCGTGCTCCCGGGCGAGCTCGGCCACCGCGGCGAGATCCGTGAGTCGGAGGAGCGGGTTGCTGGGCGACTCCAGCATGATGAGCCGCGTATTCGGGCGGATGGCGCTTGCGAACTCCTCCACCGACCGCTGGTCCACCACCGTGCTCTCCACGCCCCAGCGCGCCAGGTGATCGCGGATGAGCCCGGTGATTCCGGGATAGTGATTCTGCTGGGCGATGACGTGGTCACCCTGGGAGAGGAGCGACATCAGGGTGGTGGAGATCGCCCCCATCCCCGATGCCGCCAGCATCGCTGCTTCCGCGCCCTCGAGGGCGGCGATCACCGCTTCGGCGTGCGCGTGCGTCTGGTTCTCGTAGCGCGTGTAGAAGCGGTGGTGCCGGGGCTCGGTGGCCATCGCCTGGAGCTCCTCGGCGGTGGCGCCGCGGAAGGTCGCCGTCTGATAGATGGGCGGCACGACCGAGCTGGTCTCGGCCAGATCGTGATCGGCGTGGATGAGCAGCGTGTTGATGCCGACGTCGCGCGATGCGGTCGTCATGGGTGCACCTCGAGAATCGCCGCCACTTCGACGGCGACGTTGAACGGAAGGGAGCCGGCGCCGATCGCGAATCGCGCGTGCGTGCCGATCGCCTCGCCGAAGACCTCGACGAAGAGATCGGAAGCGCCGTTGATCACCCGCGGGTGCTCGGTGAACTCCGGGATGGCGTTGACGAATCCCTGGACCATGCAGACGCGCCGGACTCGATCGAGGTCGCCGAGGTGCGCCTTGACCTGGGCGAGGATGTTGAGGGCTGAGAGCCGGGCGGCGGCGCGCGCGTCCTCCACGCTCACATCGCGCCCGACCTTGCCGCGGTACTCGAGCTCCCCGTTGCGGGAGGTGACCTGTCCCGAGACGTAGAGGGTGGTGCCGCTCTGGACGCAGGGGATGAAGTTGGCGACGGGCGTGGCGGCGGCGGGAAGCTCGATGCCGAGCCGGGAGAGACGCGCCTCGATGGTTCCGGACACCGGGTGCTCCGCGTGAGAGTATCTGGCCGGTCCGGCCGGTGGACCGAGCCGTCCAGTATATAGTCTTTCAGCTAATTGGCAATATGCCATTGCAGCGACCCCGCCGGCACGCGGCATCGCCGCCGTCGAAGTCTATGGACGCGCGGCCCGCGCGCCTCCACCTTATCTTGACACTTCCGCTCCAGATGACCGTCCACCACGCGTGACGACCACCCTCCTCGGCGTGCCGTTCGATCGCGCCTCCTCGTTCGCGCGCGGCGCGGCCGAAGGTCCCGCCGCCATCCGCCGCGCCCTCCACTCACCCGCCACCAACCTCTGGACCGAGTCGCTGCTCGACCTCGGAACCGACGGCGCGCTGCACGATGCCGGCGACGTCGAGCTCCCCGAGGGACAGGAGCGCGACGCCATCGAGCGAGCCACCGCCGCCCTGCTGGCCTCCGGCGCCCGCCTCATCGCCCTCGGTGGTGACCACTCCGTCAGCTACCCTCTCATCCGGGCCACCGCGGCCAGGCGCGCTCCCTTCTCTGTGCTGCACTTCGACGCGCACCCGGATCTCTACCCGGAATTCGACGGCGATCGGTACTCGCACGCCTGCCCCTTCGCCCGTGTCATGGAAGAGCGTCTGACCGAGCGGCTGATGCAGGTGGGGATCCGCACGATGAACGGCGCGCAGCGCGAGCAGGCCGAGCGCTACGGCGTGGAGGTGATCGACATGCGCGCCTGGGAGGGGGGGCGCCGCCCGCGCCTGACGGGTCCGGTGTACGTCTCCATCGATCTCGACGTCTTCGATCCCGCCCACGCACCCGGCGTGTCACACCGCGAGCCGGGCGGGCTCCGCCCGCGCGACGTCATCTCCATCCTCCAGCAGCTCGAGGGTCCGATCGTCGGCGCCGACATCGTGGAGCTGAATCCCTCGCGCGACCCCCTCGACATCACCGCCCCCCTGGCGGCGAAGCTGCTCAAGGAGCTCGCCGCCGCCCGCTGAGAGCTTCCCTTGACACGCGCGCCACACCCGCATATCTAGCTACCTAGGCATAGCAAGCTAGGTATATGGCCAAAGGAAAGAACGATGTCCTCCAGGGGACGCTCGCGCTGCTCGTCCTCCGCACGCTGGCCGCCAGCGGGCGCATGCACGGGTACGCGATCACCGCCCACATCGGTCGCGTCTCCGCCGACCTGCTGCGGGTGGAGGAGGGCTCGCTGTATCCCGCCCTGCACCGCATGGAGCAGGATGGCTGGCTCCGCGCGACGTGGGGCCTCACCGAGAAGAACCGTGAAGCCCGCTTCTACGAGCTCACGGCCAAGGGGAAGCGTCAGCTCGACATCGAGCGCGAGAGCTGGGCACGGCTCACCGAAGGGGTGAACCGCGTGCTCCGCTACGCCTGACCGTCATACCGAGAGGTCGCCATGTCCTGGCTTCGCCGTCTCCGCAATCTCGTCGGCTCGGAGCGCCTCGCGCGCGACATCGATCGCGAGATGTCCTTCCACATCGCCGAACGCGCCGAAGCGCTTCGTGCATCCGGGATGACCGAGGAGGAGGCGCTGCGCGCGGCGCGCCGGCGCTTCGGCAACCGGACGCTCCAGAGCGAGCGCACCCGCGACGTGGACATCCTCACCTGGCTCGACTCGGTCCGCGGCGACATCCGATACGCGCTCCGCGCGCTCATCCGCTCGCCGATCTTTGCCGTGGTCGCCGTGGCCTCGCTGGCGCTCGGCATCGGCGCCAACACCGCGATCTACGCGCTGATCGAGGCCGTCATCCTGCGTCCCCTTCCCGTCTGGAAGCCCGATGAGCTGGTGCACGTGATCCGGAATCCCGATGACACGGAGGGCATCTTCACCAATCCCCTCTGGGAGGAGCTTCGGGACCGGCAGAGCGGCTTCGAGTCGATCGCCGCCTTCAGCGACATCTCACTCAATCTCGCCAGCGGCGGGGAGCCGCGCCGTCTCCGTGGGGCGTGGGTGGGCGGCGACTACTTCAGGGTGTTCGCCGCGCGCCCGGCCGTCGGACGGCTCTTCACGCGCGCCGACGACGTCCGCGGATGCCGTCCGATCGCGGTGCTCAGTCACCGCTACTGGACCAGGGAATACGGCGCGCGGCCCGATGTCGTCGGCAAGGTGCTCACCTTCGAAGGGAAGCCGTTCGAGATCGTCGGCGTCACCGCGGCCGGCTTCCACGGTCCCGACGTGGGGCGCGACAACCAGTTCTACGCTCCCATCTGTGCCTCCGCGGCGGTGCGCGGCGAAGCATCGCTCGACCACCGCAGCTCCTGGTGGCTCCAAGTGATGGGCCGAAGACAGCCGGATGTCAGCGTGGAGCAGCTGAATGCCCGCCTGATGACGATCGCGCCGGCCGTGTACGCCGCCACCATCCCGCCGCGCTGGTTCGACGAGCACAAGGTGGAGTACGTGCGGGGCAAGCTCGCCGCCACTCCCGCGCCGCGCGGGCTCTCGATGCTCCGATCGGCGTACGCCGGCAGCCTGACGATGCTGATGGGTGCCGTCGGGCTGCTGCTCCTCATCGCCTGCGCCAACGTCGCCAACCTGCTGCTGGCGCGCGCGGCATCGCGCGGACGGGAGGTAGCCGTGCGACTCGCCATCGGCGCCGGCCGCGCCCGGCTCGTCAGGCAGCTGCTCACCGAGAGCGCCATCCTCGCCCTGCTCGGCGCGCTCGGTGGACTCCTCATCGCGCGCTGGGCGACGCACGCGCTGGTCGCGCTCATCTCCTCCGAGCGTAACCCGATCCTCCTCGATCTCTCGCTCAACCCGCGCGTGGTCGCTTTCACGGCGCTCGTCTCGGCGCTCACGGCGGCGATCTTCGGGCTCGTGCCTGCCTGGCGGGCCACGCGGGTCAGCCCGCACGCGGCGATGAAGACGAGCGCGCGCAACGTAGCCGAAGGACATGCCCGCTTCACGATCGGCAAGGCGCTGGTGGCGGCGCAGGTGGCGCTGTCGCTCACGATGCTCGTGGGCGCCGGGCTGCTCATCGGCTCGCTCCGGAATCTGACCACGCTGAACCCCGGCTTCCGCGCCGAGGGGGTGCTGGTGGCCGATGTCGATCTCGAGCGCACCGGGATTCCGCCGGCGCAGATGGCGGCCACGCAACGCAGGCTGCTCGATCGGGTGAGAGCGGTCCCCGGCGTGCGGGCGGCCAGCACGGCGCAGATCAGTCCGCTCGGGCGCTCGAGCTGGAACGACCTCGTGATCGTGGACGGCTTTCAGCCGTCGAGCGAGGAGGACGCCACCGTGTGGTTCAATGAGGTGAGTGAAGGCTACTTCGCCACGATGGAGACGCGGCTCCTCGCCGGCCGCGACTTCGACCATGGCGACGTCGTCGGCGCGACGAAGACGGCGATCATCAACGAGGACATGGCGAGGAAGATGTTCGGAAGCACGTCGCCCCTCGGACGCCAGGTGCGAACGAAGAGCGCCAGTGGGCCGAGCGACCCGTACACGATCGTCGGGGTGGTGGAGAGCGCGAAGTACAGCGACCTGCGCGAAGAGGGGAGCGGCACGGTGTACCTGCCCGCGCTTCAGGACAGCGCGCCCGGTCCGCGGGTCGTTCTGCACGTTCGCGGCGATGGAGACCCGTATGCGCTGGTGCCGCCGGTGAAGGCGGCGCTTCTGGAGATGCACTCCGCCACGTCGGTGGAGTTCACCCCCTTCGCCAAGCAGATCGCCTCGTCGCTGCGCCGGGAGCGGTTGCTGGCGGTGCTCTCCGGGCTCCTCGGCGGGATGGCGCTGGTGCTCTCCATGCTCGGCCTCTACGGCGTGATGGCGTACACCGTCACGCGTCGGCGCAACGAGATCGGCGTGCGCATCGCGCTCGGCGCGGCGCGCGGCCGGGTGCTGCGCATGGTGTTGGCCGACGTGGCCCGCATGGTGGCGATCGGACTGCTGATTGGCGTGGCAGGCGCGATCGCGGCGGGGGCGCTGGTTCGATCGTTCCTGTTCGGGCTCGAGCCGGCGGATCCGACCGTGATGGCGATGGCGGCGGCGGTGCTGACCGTGGTGGCCATGGTGGCCGGATTCCTTCCGGCGTGGCGTGCCGCGCGGCTCGATCCGGTGAGCGCGCTTCGCGAGGAGTGAGGGCGGGACCAGACCACCGAGCCGCGTTCGAGGGGAAAGTGGTCTGGTCCAACTGCCGGGTTCGCTGCTGTTGACCAATCCAGTCCCGCGGCTACCATGGTGATGATTTCACCGGGCCGCCATGCGGAAGGTCGCCAGCTCTACCCCTCTCCTGCTCACGCTCGACGCGTCGTCGCCGGAGCCGTTGTTCCGGCAGATCTATCAGGGTATCCGTGAGGGGATCCTGAGCGGGCGCCTGCGCGGCGGTGAGCGCGTGCCGTCCACGCGCCTCCTCTCGACCGAGCTCGGGGTGG
>DATFFZ010000077.1:0-38544 GCA_035249845.1 Gemmatimonadaceae bacterium | reverse complement strand
CACGCCCGCGCGGCGCGCCAGTCGCGCAGCACGGTAGCCTCCGAGACGCCTAACGACTCGGCCGTCTCCCGCACGTCCAGACCGCCGAAGAAGCGACTCTCCACCAGCTGTGCCTGACGCGGAGCAACGCGGGCCAGCTCGTCCAGCGCGACATCGAGCGCCAACACCTCATCGCCGCTGCTGCCGGCTCCGGTGGCGCCGTTGACCGCGTCGTCGAAGGTGACGAATGCCGCATGCGCCCCGCCGCGCTTCTCGGCCGTGCGGCGTCGCGCCGCTTCCACCAGCACCTGCCGCATGGCGCGCGCGGCGATGCGCTTGAAATGGAGCCGGGAGGTGACGCCGAGCCCGGGAGACGCCGCCAGCTTGAGCCAGGCCTCGTTGACGAGCGCGGTGGGAGAGAGGGTCGCGCTCGGGTCGCCGCGGCGCACGCTCCCCGCCAGGCGCCGCAGCTCCTCGTAGGTCGCGCTGAACAGGTGGTCGAGCGCGCGGCGACTCTCCTGCGGCGGCGAGTGCTCCGAAGGGTCGGGACGGCTGATGGCGTCTTCACCGCGAGGGGCCATGACGGTTTTTCGACACCGCCGACGCATTGGTGGGTGGGCATCGACACGCGACGTCGCGTGCGAGAGACCCGGCCGTTCGGATCGCTAGCCTACCACCAACCCACACAGCCATGCAAGCGTTCACACGGTTGGTCGTCGCCACGGTAGTCCTGACCGCCTGCGGCGGGGGCGGAGACTCGCCCGAGGCGGGCATCCGCGTGCCCGCGCGATCGGGAGAGCTCTGGGAGCTGGCCCAGGAGGACGACCGCAAGAGCGCCCCGGCGGCCCTCCTCGCCTTCGTGAGCGGCACTCACGTGATGGTGCTCGACGGTGATGACGCCTTCACCGGGATGACCCAGGTGAAGGCAACGCGCGGCGATGGCGACAGCCGCTCGCTGGAGCTCGGCAACGGGATCGGCGCGCAGATCCTGCCGATGGGCGACGGACTGGAGCTCAGATTCGCCAGTGGCGAGCGCATCCCCCTCAGGAAGCGCGTGGTGCGCGAGGCGGAAGGCAAATGAGCATCCGAACTCATCCCTTGTCGCGGCTGCTCACTGGCGCGCTCATGCTTTTCGCGCCGTTCGGCCGCGCGGCCGCGCAGGCCGACGGATTCGACGAGCCGCTAGTGGCGCTCACCTATCACAAGCTCTCCGGCGAGCCGCTCGACATCGCCGCCATCGCCGAGCGATCACCCGTCGTGCAGCGCGCGACGCCGTTCGACCGTCCCGATGTGGTGAAGGCGGAGATCGCGCGCCTGCAGTCGGAGCTCGCCGCCGTCGATCCCCAGCGCGAGTTCTTCGTGCGCGTGAGCGACAACATCTCGCAGTACGACCACGAGCGCGGCGAGTTCTCGGTGATGCTCTTCCAGCCCGGCTTTTACGTGCAGCTCCAGGCGTTCGGGCAGGAGTATCGCCTGGTGTTCGCCAACGCCGATGGCGCCGGGGCGATCCCGATGCCCAAGGAAGAGGCGCGCGTCTTCGATCAGCAGCTCACGGCGATGGGGCGCGCGGTCAGCAACGAGATCCGTTTTCGGGTGATCGGAAAGGGCGATCCGGCGGGCGGCGTGACCGGCGCGCGCGTCGTCCGCGCCGAGATTCTCGCGTCGCGGCTGCTCGATCGCGACGGTCGCGTGGTGTTCACGCCGCGCATCACCGCGCCGGGCACCGCCGCCGCGACGGCCGAGTCCTTCGACGCCGCCACGGCCGACGTCTCCGGCTTCCACGTGGGCGTCAGGGCGAGGGAGCTGGAGACGACGCTGCGGCGCATGTTCGGCCCGGTGAGCCGCCGCGCGCGCGATCGAGGGTGGCACCCCGGATACGCCGCCGGGCTGTTCGTGAACGAGATGGGATGCATGGCGCTCGACTGGAAAGGGCAGAAGGCAGTGCCCGGCTCCGTGTGCGTCACGGCATACCTGGACGAGAGCGACGTGGTGCGCGCCATCCGCATCGAGCGCGTGTTCCCATGGATGGAAGCGGACGTCTTCCGCGCCGCGCTCGTTCGCAAGTACGGCCCGGTGGCCGACGCGAAGCAGGGGAGCGGCTACGCGCTCGGCTGGGGTCCGCAGGTGAATCCGGCGCTGGTCTACGATCGCTCCGGCCCGGCAACGGCGGTGGCGGCGTACTACAAGCCCGAGAGCGACTTCATCGGCCGCAGCGGCAACGCGCTGCCGCTGATCCGCGTGGTGCTGCAGCTGGTCGACGCCAACTGGGCGTCGGCGCAATCACAGTGATCACTCCTTCCGCCTTCGAGAGACGACGATGAACGCACAGCGACTGACGATCGGACTGATGGGAACGCTCGGCGTGATCCTGGCGAGCTCGGCGGCGGCCCAGGGCACGCCGAGCTGTGGACGACGCACCGACTGCACCGAGGTCACGGCGTTCGTGGCCACGATCACCGACTTTCGCACCAGTCAGGCAGGACGCACCAAGCTGGTCACCACCACGGTGCGCTTCCGCAACAAGACCAACCGGCCGTTGACGCTCGGCTACGTGCAGAACACCGGCGTCGTCACCGACGACCAGGGAAACCGCTACGGGGTCAATGCCCCGCAGTCGGTGCGCGGGATCGGCTGGATCACCGGCTCGACGTTCGATCCGAAGTTCACGCTGCAACCGGGCGAGGCGAGCGACGCTCGCATCGACTTCTCGCTGGCGATGACGGCGAACACGATCTACGGGACTCGCTACGACGTGGAGCTCGCCATCCGCGAGATCGATCCGCTGCCGGGGAATCAGTTCCGTCTGGGGAGAGAGCACGCGCTGCAGTTCCGCGGGTTCGGGTCGGGTGGCGTGGCGGCGGCCGAGGAGCCGGCGATCACGGCCGGCGGCGGCTCCACCGAGAAGCCGTCGGCGACGGCCATTACGGAAGTGGAGCTTCCGGCCGAGGCCGATCCGTGTGAAGGGAGGGGGCGCTGCTACGGTGCCGGTCCGTTCGTGGCCGAGGTGACGCAGCTCGCCGCCAGCGGGACGGCGCGGGAGCGGCACCACTTCCTGCGCATCACGGTGAAGTTCCGGAATCTCACCAGCCAGCCGCTCATCCTCGCCTACAAGTCCGGGACGAGTGGCGTGATGGACAACCTCGGCAACCGCTACTTCTGGGGGCGGGCGGGAACGCACGATGGAAGCGTGACCGGCATGGGCTACCTCACGGGACGGGCCGCCGATCCGCAGTTCGTGCTGGCGCCCGGCCAATCGCGCACGGCGATCTTCAGCCTGTTCCGTCCCGAGGCCGCAAGACTGGAGCACGGCACCAGCTTCACGCACGATTTCACAGTGGCGCAGCTGGAGCTGTTGCCGAGCAAGCAGGTTCGCGCGCTGCGCGACTTCGTGGTGAGCTTCCCCGATCTGAGTTCCGGCTCCACCGCCTCCCCTCAGGCCGCGACGAACGATGCGGCGGCGAAGCTGGTGGATGCGTTGAGGAAGAAGTTGGAGAAGAAACCGTAGGAGCGGGGAGCGGGGAGCGGGAAGCGGGAAGCGCCGGCACACCCGATGACTACCGTCTCCGCCTGCGCTCCCCGCAGGCCGCGCTTCGCGCGGCCGCCTCGCGCTTCCCGCGCCGTTACATGCCGTCGACAGACCTCTCCAGCGCTTCTCGATTCCACCCGCCGCGCACCGCGGCCGCTTCGTAGGTGCTCTGGAGGAAGTCCAGCAACGCGTCGTCAGGCGAGGCGGCGGAGCGCACGCGCTCGTAGGGAAGGACAAACTCGCGCAGCGTGTCGCTGTAGTAGGCGCCCTCTGGGCGCACCGGGTGGTCCTTGAAGCCGTCGGGCTCGGGATACGCGTAGGCGTAGAACATCGGCTCGGTGACCGCGCCGCCGCCGGGCCAGAAGCCGCAGCTGCTGCACTCGTGGGAATAGGCCTCGTACATCACGTAGTCGGGGCAGTTCGGCGCGCCGCCGGGATGCCGAGGCGCGGCCCGTCCGGAGTAGCGCGTGGCGGCGTGATCGAAGCTTCCCCAGAAGAAGTGCACCGGGCTCGACTTTCCAATGAAGCGTGCGCGGAACCGCTTCATCACACGGTCCGCCTGCGCCAGCACCCGCCAGAAGCGGCGCGCCGACGCGGCGTCGTACGACGCGTGTCGTGTATCCTCCGCGAAGGGAGTGGCCACCTCGACCTCCACCGGCACGGGCCGCATTCGAACGGCGAGGTCGAGCTCTCCCAGCGCCGAGGCGTATTCCCGATAGAAATCCGCCACGCTCCGTGGCGCGAGACGCAAGGAGCGCGTGGCGCCGTCGCTGGTTCGGATCACCAGCTCGTGATCGATGAAGTCGAAGTCCACCGACGCCGTGCGATTCCCCGACGGCATGGCCGACGTGGTGAGCCCGCGCGGCGTGACGTAGAGCGCCACGTTCCACCAGTGGTTTTCCATGGGGGAGAGCGCGAGTCGCGTCTTCCCAACGATCTGCGTCCACATGTGGAGCGTCTCGTACGTCTCGCGCCAGACGTCGAGCGGGAGCGCCGGCCACGCCTCGATCGTGGCGACCATCATCCCGGAGGCGCCGGCGCGGGCTCGAAGAAGAGCTGATCGGCGTAGCACCAGCCCCAGTCCTCGTCGCGCTCGAAGCTACGGACGATGGGATGGCCGATGGCGCGGAAGTGTTTGGTGGCGTGCTTGCCCGGCGAGCTGTCGCAGCAGCCGACGTGTCCGCAGGTGAGACACAGCCGCAGATGTACCCAACGCATCCCCGTCGCCAGGCATTCCTCGCACCCTCGAGGGGTTCGGGGGCTCACCGCGCGCAGTTGCTCGAGATGCGTGCATTGCGCTTCCATGTACACCTCCTGATTCAGGCGAAGTGTATGGCGGCGCGCGGCACAGGGAAAGCGCATGAAAGGAGCGGGGAGCGGGATGCGGGGAGCGGGAAGCGCAGGAGGAAACAGAGGCCATTGGGTGTGCCGGCGCTTCCCGCTCCCCGCTCCCCGCTCCCCGCTGTACTGTATTCTCATCCACGGCCCGACGAGGCACATGGCGATCCCAGAGCAGGAAACGACCTGGACGACGTCTCACATAGGACCCGCGCGCTTTCGCACCGAGATCCGTTCGCGCGATCATTTCTTCGTGGCCGATGAGCCCTTCTCGGTAGGTGGCCGCGACGCCGGGCCGACGCCGTACGAGCTGCTGCTCGCATCGCTCGGCGCGTGCACGGCCATGACGCTGCGCATGTACGCGGATCGAAAGCAGTGGCCGCTCCAGGACGTGCGTGTTCGCCTGCGCACCTCCGGCTCGCACGCCGAGGACTGCGTGAAGTGCGAGGAGGACGAGGTGGGGATGACGACCGTGGAGCGCGAGGTGGAGCTTTCCGGTCCGCTCACGGACGAGCAGAGAACGCGGCTTCTCGAGATCGCCGATCGCTGCCCGATCAAGCAGACGCTGGCGCGCGGCGTTCGCGTGGTGGCGGCGCGGTGATGCTCGTACCGCCCGCGAGGTCGCCGTGACTTATCCATGAGTGGCGGACATATTCACTGGTCAGCCCAGCGCCAGGTGCTTCACTCGTGACCGACGCCACGACCGGGTTCCTCTCGTCCATCGCCAGCCGCTATCGCGTGGATCGCGCGCTCGGCAGCGGCGGGATGGCCACCGTCTATCTGGCGCAGGACGTGAAGCACGGCCGGAGGGTGGCCGTCAAGGTGCTGCACCCCGAGCTCTCCGCGGTGCTCGGCGCCGAGCGGTTCCTGAAGGAGATCGAGCTCACCGCCAGCCTCCAGCACCCGCACATCCTGCCGCTGTTCGACTCGGGAGACGCCGAGGGGCTGCTCTACTACGTCATGCCGTACGTGGAAGGGGAGTCGCTGCGCCAGCGTCTGACGCGCGAGCGCCAGCTTCCGGTGCCGGTGGCCCTCCGCATCGCCGGCGAGGTGGCGGACGCGCTGGAGTACGCGCACCGGCGCGGAGTGATCCACCGGGACATCAAGCCGGAGAACGTGTTGCTGCACGACGGCCGCGCGCTGGTGGCCGACTTCGGGATCGCGCTGGCGGTTCACGAGGCGGGTGGGCACCGCATCACCCAGACCGGGCTCTCGGTGGGCACGCCGCAGTACATGGCCCCCGAACAAGCGGCCGGCGAGCGAACCATCGATGCCCGCGTCGACATCTACGCGCTTGGCACCATCACCTACGAGATGCTGGTGGGCGAGCCGCCGTTCAGCGGCGGGAGCGCGCAGGCCGTTCTGGCCCGGGTGATCACCGATGAGCCGAAGTCGATCACGGGGCAGCGCCGCACCGTACCGGAGCACGTGGATGCCGCGATCCTCACGGCGCTGGAGAAGCTCCCCGCCGACCGCTTCGGCACGGCCGCCGAGTTTGCGCACGCGCTGGCGGCGCAGCCGGTCAGCGTTGCGACGTCTCGACGCATCGGTGCTCGTCCGAGCCCCTGGCGACGCGTCGGCGCGTGGAGCATCGCCTTCGTGGCAGGCACGGCGCTCTTCGCCCTGGGCGCGGAGTGGGCGCGTCGCGCCGGGCCCGCCATGCCGCGATTCGGAGCGACGACCAAGGTGACTTGGGATCCGGGAATGGAGATTCTTCCGGCCATCTCCCCCGACGGAAAGCTCGTCGCCTACGGCGCGGGGACATCGACGCTCCAACAGGTGTACGTCAGGCCCGTGGCTGGTGGACGGGCCGTCCCACTCACCAACGACTCGACCGAGCACCAGTCGGAGCCGCGCTGGTCGCCCGACGGCACGCGAATTCTCTACCTCGCGCGCGGCGGCGCGTTCAGCGTCCCCTCGTCGGGCGGCGTGCCGCGGCAGGAAGTGCCCGCCGGACGGCCCACCGAGGTGAGCTGGGCCTCCTGGTCTCCCGATGGCGCATCGATGGCGTACGTCATCTTCGATTCCCTCTTCATCCGCGAACGTGATGCGGCTCCGCGTCTGCTCTCCCTCATGCCCGAGCCGGCGCTCTGCGACTGGTCGCCCGACGGTGCGCGCATCGCCTGCGCATCGGGCAACGCTCGTTACTCCCGGGCCAGCGAGCTGATCGGCAATCTGTCGCCCAGCCGGATCATCGTGGTCCGCGTGCGCGATGGAGCGCAGACCGTTCTCACGGATAATTCGTCGCTCAATCACAGTCCGGTCTGGTCGCCCGATGGCCGCCGGCTCTTCTTCCTCTCCAACCGCCACGGCCCGCGCGATCTGTACCTGATCAACCTCGACCGCGACGCGCGAGCGGTGCGCGAGCCCGTGCGCCTCACGACGGGCCTCGATGCGCACTCGTTCTCCCTTTCCGCCGACGGCACGCGGCTGGCCTACGCCGCGTATTCGACCACCGCCAACATCTGGGCGCTTCCGATACCAGCGGAGGGCGCATCGGTCTCCATGGAGCGGGCCAGGCAGGTCACGCGCGGAACGCAGGTCATCGAGAACATGCGACCGTCTCCTGACGGACGCTGGCTGCTCTTCGATTCGAATCTGGCGGGGAACAGCGATGTCTACCGCATGCGGCTTCCCGACGGCGAGCAGGAGCGCCTGACGACGGACCCGAGCGACGATTTCGCGCCCGACGTCTCCCCCGACGGCAGAGAGATCGCCTTTCACTCGTGGCGCGGCGGGAATCGTGACGTCTACGTGATGCCGCTCGACGGCGGACCGGTGCAGCGCGTCACCGACACTCCCGAGCAGGAGCTGTTCGCCGGTTGGTCGCCCGACGGGGTCACGCTCGCCTTCGGCGAGTTCGCCAGCGCGGCTGGCGATACGACGGCGACGGGCTCCATCTATTTCTCACGCCGAACTCCCGACGGGAGGTGGACCGCGCCAGCCAAGCGTATCGAAGTCGGATTCTGGCCGGTGTGGTCGCCCGATGGGCGCTCCTTCGCGTTCACGGCGGCGATCTTCACGTCGCTTCTGTACGTCGCCTCGACCGACAGCGGCCCCGCGCGCCTCATCTACGACGGCTCACGCTCCGGCGGACCGTTGATCAAGCAACCCCGCTGGGGAAGGGACGGTCGCACGATCTATTTCAAGAGCCACGACGCCGATGGCAACGCGACCTTCTGGCGCCTTCCAGCCACCGGCGGCACCCCACGAATGCTCGTGCGCCTCGATGACCCAACCCGTCCCTCCTACCGGCCAAACTGGGCGCTGGGATCCGAGCACTTCTATTTCACGGTCGATGACCGGCAGAGCGACGTCCTGGTGATGGAAGTCGGCGGTAGCTAGACGAGCGTGGAGATCGGCCTCTATACCTTCGGCGAAGCCACTCCCGACCCGGCCACGGGTCGCACCATCAGCGCCGCCGAACGGTTGCGCAACCTCATCGAGGAGATGGAGCTCGCCGACCAGGTGGGGCTCGAGGTTTTCGGCGTCGGCGAGCACCACCGCCCGGACTACGTGGTGTCGTCGCCCGCGGTGGTGCTGGCGGCGGCGGCCGAGCACACCAAACGCATCCGCCTGACGAGCGCAGTCACCGTCCTCAGCTCCGACGATCCGGTGCGCGTCTTCCAGGACTTCGCCACCCTCGATCTCCTGAGCGGCGGGCGCGCCGAGATCATGGCCGGCCGCGGATCGTTCATCGAGTCCTTCCCGCTCTTCGGGTACGATCTGGATGACTACGATGAGCTCTTCACCGAGAAGCTCGACCTCCTGCTCACGCTCCGCGATACCGAACGCGTGAGCTGGTCGGGGACGCATCGCCCGCCCATGCGCGACCTCGGCGTCTATCCGCGACCGTCGCAGCATCGCCTGCCGATCTGGATCGCGGTGGGCGGGACACCGCAATCCGTCGTGCGAGCCGCCACCCTCGGCCTGCCGATGGCGCTGGCCATCATCGGCGGCGCGCCGGAGCAGTTCGTCCCACTCGTCGAGCTCTACCGCGAGACGGGACGGCGCGGCGGACACGACCCGTCCGCGCTGAAGCTCAGCATCAACTCGCACGCTTTCATCGCCGAGCACTCGCGAGAGGCGGCCGACGCCTTCTATCCCAGCTACGCCGAGGTCATGACCCGCATCGGCCGCGAGCGCGGATGGCCGCCCACCACGCGCGCCCACTTCGAGACGCTCCGCTCGCCCCGTGGCGCGCTGCTGGTAGGCAGCCCACAGGAAGTGATCGACAAGATCATGTTCCAGTACCAGTTGTTCCGTCACGACCGCTTCCTGGCGCAGATGAGCGTCGGTACGATGCCACACGCGCTGCTCATGAAGTCGATCGAGCTCCTGGGGACGAAAGTGGCCCCCATCGTGAGGCGGGAGACAGGAGGGGCTCCCGTGGCGTAGATTACTCGTCCGCTCCCAGCTCGACTTCCCCGATCCATTGCCACGAACACCATGTCCCTACCGATCCTTCGACTCACCTTGCTTTCGGCGTGCGCGCTGGCGGGCATCGGCTCGACGCACCTCGGCGCGCAGATCCCGCTGTCAGAGTACGCGTCACGCCGCGCCGCGCTCACGGCCAAGATGGACAGCGCGGTGGTGATCGCGTTCGGTGCACGAGAGCCCATGGTGCCGTGGGGCCAGTTCCGGCAGCTCCCGGCGCTCCGCTACCTGACGAATTTCGACGAGCCCGACGCGGTGCTCCTGCTGGTCAAGCGCGGGGGCGCGCTCGGCAGCTACGTCTTCACCAATCCGGTGAGCCCACGGTACCAGCTCTACGTGGGCATCCCCGCCGACTCGGCCGCCGTGGCGCGCGCCACGGGTCTGACCAAGCGAGCGCTCCCCTCCCTGCGCGCGGTGCTCGACACCCTGGTCGGCGCCGGTCTTCCGCTCTACACCCTGGCCGACTTCGGATCCGGTGACGCCGCCGACCGCGATACGGTGACGCTCGGCGCGCGGTTCCTGGCGGAGCTGGCGCGCGACCACCCCGGACTGGTGGTGCGCGACGCGCACCCGCTGGTGGACCAGCTCCGCGCCCGAAAGTCGCGGCGGGAGATGGCGCTCCTGCGCCGCGCCATCGACATCACCGACGAGGCGCACCGCGCGGCCATGGCCGCCATGTCGTCAGGCATGACCGAGCGCGCGGTGCAGGCGGTGATCGAGCGGACGTTCCTCGAAGGGGGCGCGGAGGGACCGGGTTTCTCGAGCATCGTCGGATCCGGTCCGAACTCGACCACGCTGCACTACGCCAAGAACACCCGCACGATGCGCGCGGGAGAGGTGGTGGTGATGGACATCGGCGCGTCGTACGAGGGCTACTCGGCCGACATCACCCGCACCGTGCCGGTCACCGGTCGGTTCACCGCCGATCAGCGCGCGATCTACGGGATCGTTCTCGAGGCGCAGAAGGCCGCCGAGAAGGCGACGAAGGTCGGCGGATCGGCGCCCGCCTCGCAGGCCGCCGCCGATTCGGTGGTGGCGCGCGGCCTGGCGCGGCTCGGCCTCATCGAGTCGCCGGGCGCGGAGTTCGATGCGCCGTGGTCAGGCGAGTGCGAGGCACGCCCGCGACTGTGCAAGCAGTTCGCGCTCTGGCTGCCGCACGGTCTCGGCCACGGGATCGGGCTGGAGGTACACGACCCGGCGATGTACTACGAGGAGGCCCGCGTCTTCGGCGATGGCGACGTGTTCACCATCGAGCCCGGGATCTACGTGAACCCCGAGGTCCTGCGCCTCCTCCCGGATACGCCGCGCAACCGAGCGCTGGCAGCCAAGATTCGGGGCGCGGTGGACCGGTACGCGCACACGGGCGTGCGAATCGAGGATGACTACGTGGTGACCGCTCAGGGGCTGGAGCGGCTGTCCAAGGCGCCGCGTGAGATCGCGGAAATCGAGGCGGCGATGCGGAAGCCGGTGCCGTGAGGCATCGGGCGCGTCTCAGAACAGAAATCCGGTGCGCACGTAGAATCCGGTCTCTTCCTTTCCGCGGGCGACGGCGATGCTCACCGTGTGCTCGCGCCAGACGGGCGCGGCCCACACTCCGCCGCCCACGCCGGTGTGCCAGCGATCGGAATCTTCCGACGATGCGTAGACGCGACCGACGTCGAACAGGCCGAAGATTCCCATCTCGCCAGGGACGAAGAGGCGGAATCTCGAAAGGAAGAGCCTGACTTCCGCGTTGCCGTACACCGCCGAGCGTCCGGCGAATCGCTGCTCGCCCCAGCCGCGGAGCGTCTGCGAGCCGCCGACGAAGGCCGACTCGAAAAAGGGGAAGCGGCCGAAAACGTGCTTTCCCGCCGCGCGGAAGGCGAACGTCGTTCGTATCGACTGAGCGGTGTGGTAGGTGGCGACGCTGCCGTGGAGCTCACCGAAGGTGCTGGCGACGTCGAGCGCGGACGGGTACAGGCTGCCCGCCAGCACGGCGTGGATGCCACGCTTGGCCGCGATGGGGGTGTCGCGCGTGTCGGCGGCGATCCCGAGACGCGCGCCGAGCTGCACGAACTGCCCGGTGCCGTAGGGTCGAAGGGCGTCGAGCAGCGTGCCGTTCCGGGGCTCGCTGTTGGTGAGCTGCCCGACAGCGCCTAACGAGGTGCTGATCGCCGGCGAAAGTGGAAACACCACGGTCGGCTCGACGAGATACTGCGTCTGGAACACGCGGTAGAACGACTCCGATTCCTCGGATGTCGTCTCGTTCCCCAGCCCGTAGAAGCGGATGAGCTCGACCCCCGAGGCGCGAAGCTCCAGTCGTCCGATGTTGTCGGAGCTCGGCCACCGATGCTCGGCGAGGATCTGCAGGCGAGGCTCCTTCGCCTCGAACGCGTATCCCGCCTCCATCCGAACGCGCAACTTGTAGGGGTGGGTGCGGAACGCGTAGCGCGAGTGCGTGACGCTGGCGCCGAGGAAGAGCCCGATGTCCGGCGCGTGACTCACCCATGGGAGGGTGACCCATCGGCGCCCCCAATCGCGTGGCGGGTCCTGCGGGCCCTTCGTCTCCGGCGGCGTGTAGCGCCGGTCGTCGAGCTCGGTGTCCGGTCCGCGCGTCACGCGATCGTTCCCGGCCGCATCGTAGAACCGCGCCCCGGCACGGGAGGAGTCGACCAGCTCGTCGTCGCCATTGCCGCCGATCACGCGGACGGTGATGTCATCGCGCGGGCCGCCCCGCACCACGGCGCGGTCGTCGCCGTCGTGCAGGTAGATGCGCACCTCGCGGGTCTCGCGTGGATCGAAGCGGCGGCGGAGATACGGCGCGCGCGCGCGTGTGTGCGCGTCGCCGCTCGAGCGCGGGAAGAGCGCCACCTCCACCGATCCATCGTCGAGGTACGTGACGTCGGCGAGATCCGGATCCTCGGTGGCGGTGAAGTCGACCTCGGCGGCCAACACATCGTAGAATGCCGCGGCGGCCTCGGGGAGCCGGTCGCGGCGGCGGCGCAGCGCCGCCCGGAGCTCCGCCCCGTTCTCCCGCACCAGCTCCGGCGGCATGGCGCCGATCGCATCGTCGATCACCGCGTCGGTGAGCTGCGCCTGGAGCGCCCGGGACGCGGAGTCCCAGACCGGCCGCTCCAATCCCACCAGAAGGCGGCGGTCCATCTCGCGCGCGTTCCAGTTGAGATTCACCATGCGCGGATAGTGGTCGTCGAAGGTGACGATCTGCGGCAGCACCTGCCTGGCGAGGGTAGGGAAGAGTCCCTCGTGCTTCACGAAGGCCATGTCGCGGTCGCGCGGGATGGGCTCCCACTGCGCATCATCGCCCTGCGCGAAGGTCGCCCACCGCCACTGATCGCGGTGACGATCCCGATCGCCCACGAACACGTCGAAGAGACGGGCGGCGAGGAACGCGCGCGTGTCCACGCGCGTCTCGCCATTCTTCATCATGCGCTCGAAGAGGCGCTCGGTGCTGATCACCCGCGTGGCGCCCGAGGCGCTGTCGCTCTCCTCGAAGCCTTCTTCGGGTCGTTCCTCGAAGATCCCCAGCGTGCCGGCGAAGTCGGCGCGGAACTCGCCCAGACGCGCATCGTCGGGGAGGACCACCAGGCGCGGATTCACGTGGCGGATGCGCGTGGCGTCGAGCAACCGCGCCACCACCAGGGCGGCGGCGGGGTGAAAGGCGCTCACCTGGTCCTGGTGCACCCCTTCCACGATGGTCTCGCGCAGCTCCTCGGGCAGCGCGCGCGAGGGATCCTTGTCGAGCGAGCGGAAGACGTACTCGCGCCCGTCGCCCCCCTTGAAGCGGAGCGAAGCGGTTTGCAGTCCGCCGCCGCGCTCGGTGGGCGTCAGACCGCCGCCGGTGGCGGACAAGCTCAGCACGTCGACGCGAATCGGCGTCGCCCACAGCTCGCGGTAATTCTCGCCGAGGAAGAACTCGTGGAACGCGCCGGCGCGGTAGCGCGCGCCAGGCACCACCACCACCGTCGATTCGGCGCGCGCTCCGCTGCTCGTCCCCTCGGTCTGCGCTCCTGCCGGCGTCGCCGGCGTCGCCGGCGTCGCCAGCGTCACGACGCACAGCGCGACGACCCCGGCGCTACTTCGCACGAGGGTAGAGCGTAAGCGTGCCCCGCCCCTTTCCACCCTCGTCGGAGATCACCAGCAGCGAGTCGCCGAGGAAGGCGATCCCTTCGGGCTGCGGGTGAAGACGCCGCTCCAGGGCACGCGTGCCGACCACCGCGCCGGCCGGAGTGATCTCGGCGATGAGCCCTTGCCGTCCGGCCAGCACCACGAAGTTGCCGGTCTCGCTCATGCGGGCGACGGCGGACGGACTGAACGCCTTGCCGCGAACGCCGCGCATCACGTCGGCGAGCGGCGCGGAGATCCGTGCCGGCGTCGCCAACGCCTTCTGCTCCAGCGACCACCGGTAGAGCGTCACGCTGCCGCGCAGCTCCCTCGCGTGCGGCGTCTTGCAGGCCAGGATCAGGGAGCGCGACGTCGGCTCGTACGTGAGCCCCTCGAACTCGCACTGCCGGCGCAGCCCGGTGTCGGTGAGCGTGTACGGAACGCCGGCGCGGTCGGCTCCTTCGCGGGTCTCGTACAGCTGGCCGGTGGCGGTGAGCATGAAGATCCGCCCGTCCACGACGGTGAGACCCTCGAAATCGCCGAGCACGGCCGGCGCCAGCGCGAACCTCTTCACGATGGTTCCGCGGCGCACGTCCACCTCGAAGACCACGCCGGTCTCATCCTGCACCGCCAGCATCCTTCCGTCGTCCGTGAGCGCCAGGTCCGAGACCTCGCGCAGCATCTCGGGCAACGGCGTCTGGGTGGCGGCACTGGCACGCACGTCATAGCGATCGAGAGCGGTGGGTGTGCTCGACGCCGCCGCGCAGGAGAGGGCGACCGCCAGGAATCCGAGGCGAGACGGACGAATGCTCATGCCAATGCCTCCCGCGCGTCGGCCGCCATGAACATCAACCGCTCCTGCGCGCTCATGGCCGGCGTGCCCAACGCCGCCTCGCGACCCTGGCGCTGCTGGTAGGTTCCGTTCGATGAGAGCTCCCACGCCGTGGGATCGGACAGCTCGAGGTCGAGCAGCCAGTCCAGACGCGATCGCAGATCGATGTCGTGCACCGGCGCCAGCACCTCCACGCGCCGTCGAAGGTTGCGCGGGCGGAGGTCGGCGGAGCCGATGAAGTACTCCGGCGCGCCGCCCCCGCCAAAGTGCATGATGCGCGCGTGCTCGAGGAAACGGCCGACGATGCTGATCACGCGGATGTTGTCGGAGATACCCGGCACGCCCGGCGTGAGGGTGCAGATGCCGCGCACGATGAGGTCGATCTCCACGCCGGCCTGCGACGCGCGATAGAGCGCGTGCACGACCTCGCGGTCGGAGATCCCGTTGACTTTCATCCG
Organism: Gemmatimonadaceae bacterium; assembly: GCA_035249845.1. Classification (GTDB taxonomy): domain Bacteria; phylum Gemmatimonadota; class Gemmatimonadetes; order Gemmatimonadales; family Gemmatimonadaceae; genus DATFBY01. The sequence continues at coordinate 23,873 of DATFFZ010000077.1, read as the reverse complement.
GATGCGGCCGCCGCGCCCCTCGCGGGCGTGCTCCGCCTCGCGCTCGATCCGCTCGCACAGTCCGGTGATCAGCCCAGCCGGCGCCACCAGACACTCCCGGTACGCGTGGGCGGTGGGGACGGACGATCCGGTGAGCGAGTTGAACAGGTCGCTCACGTCGGCGCCGATCTGCTCGTGGGCCGTGAACAGACCGAGATCGGTATAGCCGCGGGCGGTGTCGGCGTTGTAGTTGCCGGTGCCGATGTGCACGTAGCGCCTGGGCACGCCATCCTCGCGCCGGATCACCAGCGCCACCTTGGCGTGGTTCTTCACGCCCAGCACCGCCTCCACCACGTGCACGCCGGCGCTCTCGAGCTGCTTCGCCCAGCGCACGTTGCGCTGCTCGTCGAACCGGGCCTTGAGCTCCACGAACACGGTGACGTCCTTCCCCGCGTTGGCCGCCCGCAGGAGCGCATCGACGATCGGTGAGCGCTCTCCCGCCCGATACAGCGTCACCTTGATCGCCGCCACGTCGGGATCCTCGGCGGCCTCGTCGAAGAAGCGCGCCACGGTGGTGCGAAAGTCATCGTAGGGGTGGTGGACCAGCACGTCGTGCGCGCGCAGCGTCTCCCACACCGACCGCCGCGCGTCGATGGCGGGATTGGGCTCGAAGGGCGGGAAGCGATGCGCCGGCATCGGCAAGCCCGCCAGCTCCGTCAGCGCGCCGAGGTCCATGAGACCTTCGATCTGGTACTCGTCGTTGGCGCCCAACGAGCCGGGAAGGGCGCCCGGCTCCAGCTGCAGCTCGCGCAAGAGCAGCTGGCGGAGCGTCGGCGGCATGGCCCGCTCCACCTCGATGCGGACCACCGGCTGCTGTCGCCGCCGCTGCGTCCGCTCCGCGATCGCCTGCGCCAGGTTTCCGGCGCGCCGCACGTCCACGTCCAGATCGGCGTCGCGCGTCACCCGGAACAGATAGGCGTGCTCCACGTGACGCCCCGGGTACAGGAGCGGCAGCTCGGGCCGGATCACGTCCTCGATGGCCACGAACTCCTTCCCGGTGGGCAGCTCGATGAAGCGCGGGAGCGCGCTCGGCACCGTCACCTCGGCGAAGTGCAGCGGTCCGCTGGTGCGCAGGTCGCGCAGCACGACCGCGATGCAGAGCGCCAGGTCGGGGATGAGGGGGAGCGAGTGGCCCGGCGTGGTGGTGATCGCCCGGGGCGTCAGATAGGGGAAGATCGTGGAGCGGAAGTACGAGTGCAGATGCGAGCGGCGCGCGGGGTCGAGCGCGCCCGGCGGCACCAGCTTCACGCCTTCGTCGTGCAGCGCGCGCCGGCACGCCTCGAAGCACGCGTGCTGTCTGGCCACCAGCGCCCGCACCCGACGGGCGATGGCCTCGAGGCGCGTCTCGGTCGTCAGGCGCCCGTCGCTCTCGGCGAGCACCTCCTCGGCGTCGCGCTTGAGACCACCCACGCGCACCATGAAGAACTCATCGAGATTGGTGCTGACGATCGAGAGGTAGCGGAGCCGCTCGAGGAGCGGCACCGAGTCGTCCTCGGCCATGGCCAGCACGCGCGAGTTGAACTCCAGCTGACTCATCTCCGCGTCGAGGAGCGGAATGCGCGCGCCGACGTCGCTGTCGTGCTCGCTGGAGATCGACGGCAGCGCGCGCAGCTCGGCGGTGCGTAGCTCGGTGGTGGCGCCCAGCGTGTAGGCGGCCAGGCGAGTGTACAGCTCGGTGTGCTTGAGCGTCCCCAGCGCGGCCACCGTGGGCGGATCGTGCACGGCGGACGTCATGGCATCGTCCATCAGCTCCTGCAACGGCATCCAGAGGACGGCGTCGCCCAGCGCGTTGCGGTCGCTGGAATCCACGCGGCTGGCGATCCACACCTCCAGCGCGCGAATGCGTCCTTCGCCGAGCACCGTGGAGAGGAGATGGAGATCGCCGACGCCGCTCCCGAGGGTGCGACGCAGGAGATCGCGGCAGGCGTCCTCCCCACTCCCCTCGCTGGCGGGGAGCCGGACCGTCCCCTTCTCCTTGACGCAGATGACGTCGGCGCGATCGAGCGCGATGACAGAGACCCAGCGCCCACCGCCGACGCCGCGCACCAGCGACTCGCTCTCCAGCGCGGTCCGAAGCATCGAGCCGCGCACCCGCTTGGTCGTCACCACCGTGCGAAGGCCGTAGCTTTCGCCGATGGCGCGCGCGAGCTGCTCCAGATTCGGCCGGCCGGCGCGAAGCTCGCGCACCTTGAGCTCCTGAAATGAGCGCGATAGACCGGCGGCGCGCACCGTGACGATGTCGTAGTGAACCTCGAAGCGGGGGCCCACCAGCCAACCGCGCCGCGCGCGCCGCACCCAACGCTCGATCTCGAGCTCGAGGTCGACCACCAACGCCGCCGGGTTCACGATCGAGCGGAGGATTCGCGCCGGCTCGCTGGCTCCGTTGAAGCCCGCCATGGCCTCCGCCCCTTCCACCGGCGCGCGGAACCGTCGGTACTCGAGCACGCCGCCGGCGTCTTCCACCAAGGACAGCATGAGCTCCCGCCGGTCGTCGGAGAGCATGCGGAAGCGGCAGGTCACGCCGCGCTGCCGCAGGGTGGCGTCCGGCGTGTCGTAGTACAGGTCGCGCCGGAATCCATGCTCCGCGTCTCCCGCCTGAACGGCCAGCGGGAGAGGCTCTTTCATCAGGCGGCGCAACGTCTCGACGGCGGGGACGTCCCAGCGGAGCTCCGGCTCGAGACTGACGGAGTCGCGGCGAAGCCACCTCATCGCGATGGACGCCTCGAGCGTCCCGCCTCGCGGCGGTGCGCGCGCGCGAGCCGAGCGGGTGAGGATGAGCCTGGCGTTCCGCCGTGGGCGACTACGGCAGGGGTGGGGTGGCGCACGTGTCGTCGGAGCGCGTGGGAACCGGCTGCGCGGTGATGAGCCGGCGAGGATGCGTGACCGGACCTTCCGTTTACTCCGGTTCCAGTGTGCTACGCCGGGGAGCGTCACGTCAAGCGGCCGCGGGCGGGGCGCATCTGGCCCGCCTCCGGCCCGCCGCCTATTGTTGACGTCCCCTCGAGTGGCGGTGTATGGCGACGGAGCTGCGGCACGCGCTCCAGGATGTGCTGGGAGACGCGTACACCATCGAGCGCGAGCTCGGTGGCGGCGGCATGTCGCGGGTGTTTCTGGCGGTCGAGCGGTCGCTCGCGCGACGCGTCGTCATCAAGGTGCTCCCGCCGGAGATGACCAGCGGGGTGAGCGCGGCGCGCTTTCAGCGCGAGATCCTGGTCACCGCCAACCTGCAGCACCCGCACATCCTTCCCGTGCTGGCGGCCGCGTCGCACGACGATCTCCTCTACTACATCATGCCCTACGTGGAGGGGCACTCGCTGCGCGAGCGGATCACCTTCGACGGGCCGCTCCCGGTGGCCGACGCGCTCTCGATCCTGCGCGAGATCTGCAGCGCGCTGGCGCAGGCGCACGCGCGCGGGATCGTGCACCGCGACGTGAAGCCCGAGAACGTCCTCCTGTCCGGGGGGCACGCCATCGTCGCCGACTTCGGGATCGCGCGCGCGTTCGAGGCGATGTCGTACGGCGACCGCCTCACCGGCACCGGGTTCGGCGTCGGCACGCTGGGGTACATGGCGCCGGAGCAGCTGGCCGGCGACCCGACCGTCGACGCGCGCGCCGATGTGTTCGCCGTCGGCGTCGTCGCCTACGAGATGCTGGCCGGGCGTCAGCCGTTCGTCGGCGCCACCCCGCACGCGCTCGCCAGCGCGTACTTCGCCGAGCCGCCGACACCGATCGACGAGATTCGTCCCGAGGTGCCACCGTCGGCCGCGCGCGCGATCATGCGCGCCCTGCACTCGTCGCCCGCTCAGCGCTTCGCCACCGCCGGCGAGCTCCGCGACGCACTGGGCCCGACCATCAGCCAGGAAGTGCCGAGGATCGTGCCGCGTCACCAGCGGGCAGCCTTCGCCGCGGTGGTGGGGCTGGCGCTGGTGGGGCTGGTGTCGCTCGGCGTCCTCGGGTGGCGACTCAAGCAGGACGCGACCGCCGGACCGCCCCCGGAGCGCATCGTGCTGGCCGTGCTCCCGTTCAAGAATCTCGGACCGGCCGACGATGCCTACTTCGCCGACGGGATCACCGAGGAGCTGACGAGTCGCCTGGCCAGCATCTCCGAGCTGGGCGTCATCTCGCGTACCAGCGCCGATCAGTATCGCGCATCCACCAAGACCCTGAAGCAGATCGCGGGGGAGCTGGGGGCCAACTACGTGCTGGAGGGAAGCGTGCGCTGGGAGCGCGCGGCAAACGGCGAGGGGCGCGTCCGGGTGACCCCGCAGCTCATCCGCGTTCGTGACGACAGCCACCTCTGGGCGGACCGCATCGACGCCGAGCTCCGCGACGTGTTCACGGTGCAGTCCGAGATCGCCGAGCGGGTGGCCGGCGCGCTGGCCGTCGCGTTGGGCAGCACCGAGCGCGCGCGGCTCGTGGCGCGCCCCACCGAGAGTCTGGCCGCCTACGACACGTACATGCGTGCCGACCGGCTGATGACGCGCGACATCGCCAGCCCCACCGCGCTGGTGCGGGCGGCGGAGCTGTTCGCCGACGCGGCGCGTGAGGACCCGAAGTTCGCGCTGGCGCTGGCCAAGCTCTCGATGGCGAATCTGGAGGTGTACGACCGGTTCATCGATCACACCGCCGGGCGACTGGCCGCGGCGCGCGTGGCCGCCGACTCGGCGATGAAGCTCGACGCGACGCTTCCCGAGGCGCACGTGGCGCGCGCGAGTCTGCACGAGTTCGACCGCGACTTCGACCGGGCCATCGCCGAGTACGAGATCGCGCAGCGGGCTCGGCCCAGCGACGGGGCGATTCTGGCGCGGAGCGCGGCCGTGCTGGCGCGGCGCGGCCAGTGGAACGAGGCCGTGCGGCGCGTGGAGCGGGCGGCCGAGCTCGACCCGCGCTCGCTGGAGACGAACATGTCGGCGGCGGAAGGGCTGATGCTCACGCGTGCGTACCCGGCGGCGACGCGATACATGCAGCGCGCGCTGGCCGCCGACTCCGAGTCGGTGCACCAGCATCTGCACAAGGCGCGGATAGAGCTCGCCCAGGGGAACACGGCCGGCGCTCGGGCCACCGCCCATGGCGTCGTGCAGCGGTTTGGCGCGGAGCGCGCTGCCGGCGCCGACGGATTCGAGGCGCTCATCGGCGTGCTCGACACCACCGACCTGACGGCGCTGTCGCAGGTGTCGCAGACCGCTTTCGGTGACAAGCTCGGCTATTTCCTCTGGCGCGTGATGCTGTTCGAATTCTGGAGGCCCACGCTGGCCGCCGCGTACGCCGACTCGGTGCTGGCGGCCGGGCAGCATCTTCGGGAGACCGACGCCGACGATTACCGGGTGCGCGGGGTGGTGGGTCGTCTGTTCGCGATCAAGGGAGATCGGGACGCGGCCGTGCGAGAGACGCGGCGGTCGCTGGAGATCATGCCCATCACGCGCGACCACATGGCGTGGATCGAGGCGGCCGAGATCGCGGCGGGGAATTACGCCCGGGTGGGGGAGCAGGAGGCGGCGCTGGAGCTACTGGATCAACTACTCCGCGTGCCCTCCTTGATGAGCGTCGAGCGACTGCGCACCGAGGCGCGCTGGGCGCCGCTGCGGGGCCATCCGCGCTATCAACTGCTGGTGAACCGGTCGCGCGCGGGTTGACCGAGGGCGCCGACAACGGTGTCTTGACATTCAGTGTGGTAACACCTATTTTGATCGTATGACACCGGCCCTGCGCGATGAGCTGAGGCAGCGGAAGCCTTTTGCGAGCCTCGAGCACGAGGCCCAGTTGAGCATCGTGCGCACGGCGAGCGTGCTGTTCGACGCGTTCGAGCGGGTGGTGAAGCCGTACGGGATCAGCGCCACGCAGTACAACGTGCTGCGGATCCTGCGCGGCGCGGAACCCGAGGGGTTGTGCCGGAACGAGCTCCGCGACCGGATGCTGACCCGGATGCCCGATGTGACCCGGCTGCTCGACCGGATGGAAGAGGCCGATCTGGTGGTGCGGGAGCGGAGCAACGAGGATCGCCGTCAGGTACGGACGCGCATCACCAGGAAGGGGAGCCGGCTCTTGCGCGAGCTCGACGATCTGGTGGAGGAGGAGCATCAGCGGCGGCTCGGGCATCTGAGCGACGAGGCGCTGCGGACGCTGATCGGCCTTCTGGCGGCGGTCCGGGATCGCGGCTGATTTTTTTGGCACGAAAGGTGTTATGACACTGGATAGTACAACACTGACTCGGGCGTTTTCCCTTTCAACCATGAGGCACTTTCATGTCACTCTTTAGCGCACCTTCCAGACGGCAGCTCGACATCGGGCTCGCCATTCTCCGGCTGGTCGTCGGCGTCATCTTCATGGCGCACGGCGCGCAGAAGCTGTTCGTGTACGGGCTCGACGGCGTGGCCGCGTCGTTCGGTCAGATGGGCATCCCGTTCGCCGCGGTGGTGGGTCCCATGGTGGCGCTGCTCGAGTTCTTCGGCGGGGTGGCGTTGATCGGCGGCCTGCTGACACGCGTGGTGGCACTCGGCCTGGCGGCGACGATGGGGGTCGCCATCCTGGTGGTGCACCTGGGCGCGGGCTTCTTCAACCCGAACGGCATCGAGTTCCCGCTGTCGCTCCTTGGCGCGGCGCTGACGCTCGTCGCAACGGGCGCGGGCTCGCTCTCGCTGGACGCCCTGCTCGCACGGAGGCGCGAGATCGCCCCGGTGGTGACGCAGCCGGTGGCCGCGAGAAGAGCAGCCTGAGGGAGCGGGAAGGGGAACCGGGAAGAGCGAGGCGCGGGCACGGCGGACGACCGCCGTCTTCGCTCTCCACCGGCCGCGCTGCGCGAGTAAGGCATGACGTGAGGGAGGCTGGACCACGAAGCAGTCGGGGCGCACGCCATGGGGCGGCAGCGCCTCGATTCGATGAGGGCAGGCCATCAGGCGGCCCGCTACTCCCGGAGCGCGCCACCGCTCGGCCGCCTGGCCGGCGAGCTGTTAGTCCGTTCACCCTCCGGCGCGCTCGGCGATCCGCGCCAGCGCCCACGCCGCGTGCTCACGCACGAGCGGCTCCGGATCCTCGAGTGCCGCGGTCAGCACGCGCACGTCATCCGACGCGCCGGCGTTCCCGAGCACCACGGCTGCGTTCCGCTTCAACCCCCGCAGCTTCGCCCGCTTCATCGGCGAGCGCCTGAACGCGGCGGCAAACTCCTCCCGCGTCATCGCCAGCAGCTCGCGCGCGAGCACCCGGGCATCCTTTCCAGCGAGCGATTCGCGCGGAGCCAGCGCCGGCACGGCGAGATCGCGCGAGAAGCGGACGTTCCACGGACAGACATCCTGACAGATGTCGCAACCGTACAGCAGCTGGCCTAACGATTCGCGCAGCGCATGCGGGATCGCCCCACGGTGCTCGATGGTGAGGTACGAGATGCACCGCGTCGCGTCGAGTACGCGGTCGCCCACCAGCGCCTGGGTGGGGCACGCCTCCAGACATCGCGTGCAGCTGCCGCACCGGTCGGCGTCGAAGGGCTGATCGGGCGCGAGCTCGAGGTCCACCAGGAGCGCGCCGATGAAGAAGAAGGAGCCCAGGTCGGGATTGATCAGGTTGGTATTCTTCCCGAACCAGCCAAGCCCGGCCCGTCGCGCCAGGTCGCGCTCGAGGATCGGGCCGGTGTCGACGTAGGCCCTGCCGCGCACCGGGGTGCCTGACGAGTCGGCGAGCCACCGGTGCAGCTCGCGCAGACGCTCGACCATCACCTCATGGTAGTCCTCGCCGCGCGCGTAACGAGCGACCGGTCCGCTCGGCTGCGTCCCGCCGTAGTTCATTGCCACCACGATCGCGCTCGAGACGCCGGGGAATGGGAGCCGCGTGTCGCGCCGCTTCTCCGCCCAGCGAGGGAGATAGTCCATGTCTCCCGCGAAGCCGGACGAGAGCCAGTCGTCGAAGTGCGGCGCGGTCTCCACCGGGCCGAGCGTGGTAAGCCCCACGAGATCGAAGCCGAGCCCGTAGGCCTGCGCCTTGATCCGCTCCTCCAGTCGCGCCGGCGCGGAAACGGGTGCGCCGAGTGGGGCGATCACCGCTCGTCGCCCACCCAACGCGCGTACCTCATCACATCCTCCACCGGCGGCACGGCGTCGTGATCCCCGTAGGCGGTGTGCATCCGCCATCGCACGTACTCGCGCGCGGGCACGGGCAGGAAGGGGGGACGGCGCCACCATCCGCGCGCGCGGAATCTCCACGCCACCCGCAGGAGATCCGCGGCCAGCGCCGGATTCAGCAGCGCACGAACCGCCAGCGCGGCGGTGAGACGGCCCCAACCCATGCGACGAAATCTATCATCCAGGTGGGGCACCGGCAGTTCACGGCCGGGTGAGCGTGATGAGCTCCACGCTGCCGCCGCCGCCAGCGGCGTCCTGCTCGCGCACCAGGCCGATGGTCGGGCAATACCACTTGTTCTCCAACGACCCCGAGCGCCCACCCTCGAGATCGTTCCAGTCCTCGGTCTTCACGCAGCCGGTGAAGGAGCCGTAGGGCACGGTCACGCTCTCGTTCAGCGCGACGACCTTTCCCCAGTCCTCCGCCTCTCCGTCGTAGAACTCCTGCCGGTACTCCTCGTTCAGGTGCGCGGCTGGATCGCCCCACATGATGATCCCGGGCTTGGCGCCATCGACGCCCGCTTCCCACGAGCCGTCGGTGCTCACCACCACCCCATTCTCGAGCTCCCTGGTGTCCTCGCCGAGATACCACACGTTGCCATCCCGATCCTGCGCGAACCAATCGAAGGTGTCCTCCACCAGCTCGCCGTCATCGAACTCGCGATCATGCACCACGGTTGCCTGAATGCCGAGGATGGTCTTGGTGGTGCTCGACACCTCGATGGTGGTGGTCTCGCTTCCATCGCGGTACGTCCACACCGTGCCGGGCGCGAGCGGGAAGAGCGGATTGGTCACCGCCCCCACGAAGTTGGCGGGGTCGATCTGCGGATCGTAGTCGGGAGCGGTGGGACTGTCGCTGCAGGCGTCGATCGCCACCAGCATGACCGCGGGGATCACCCACCGAAAGAAGGTTCTGCTCACACGGCCTCCGTCGTTGTGGTGGAGCATGCTCTCCACCAGGGAGCAAACGACGGAGGACGAGTGTGACGGCGGCTACGGTGCCGGCGGCGACAGCGAGATCAGGTAATGCCCCGCCGAATCGCGCGGCGCATCGGTGAGTACGCGAGCCGACTCCTTGAGGAACGCGCGCCGCCCGCTCACGACGATCTCCACGCGCGGCGCGGCGCGCGGAATCTGGATTCGGAACATGGCCGTGCTCCCACCGTTGTCGATGGCCAGCCGATCGACCTCCGATGCGAAGGTGACGCCGCTACCGCTGGCGCGCACGGTCACCTCCGCGCTGTCGACCAGCGATACGATCGCCAACCCACCAGCCTGATGCGCGGCGAAAGAGATCAGGAAGCGCGCCCCGGGAGCTACCGCGATCCCCCGGGTGACCTCCGCAGCGGTCGGCGTCGAACTGGGACGAGGCGCCCCGGCTGGCGCGCGCTGCCCGACCCAACCGACGACGCGACGGAGCATTCCTGGCACCGGCGAGCCAGGCAGCGCATACGCCGCACCGGCACCGACCATCGCCAACAGCACACCGGCCGCCAGACGGCCGAGACGCTGCGCGCGTGCACGCTCCACCGAGCGGGCAATGACGACGTCCGGGCGCACCCGCGGCACGGGATGGTCGAGCCCCCGGAGGAGGTCGAGCACGTGCGACTCTTCCTGCGCGGCGTCGTTGACCTTCGTCGAGCACTCGGCGCATCGCTCGAGATGCGCGCGCGCGGCGGCGGCGTCACCGGCCGCGAGCTCGCCGTGCAGCAGACGCTGCACCTGCTCGCTACCGAGATGCACGCGATGCCCCCGGCGTTCGCTCCCATGCTTCTCGAAACGCCCGCTTGGCTCGGGCGAGCATGGTGCCCACGCTCGCCTCGCTCACCTCGAGCGCCACGGCGATCTCGCGGTACTTGTAACCCTCGGCGTGGAGCAGCAGCATCTCGCGCTCGCGCTCGGGAAGCCCGTCCAGTGCGGCACGCACGTGCTCGCGCTCATCGGTGGCCACCGCCAGCCCGCCGGGTGACGCCGGCGGATCGGCGAGCACCGATTCGGCGCGTGCCACGGTCATGAGACGCCGCCGTCGCGCGCGCATGTTTCTGTGATTTCGAAAGAGGTTCATGGCGACCGTCACCAGCCATCCTTCCGGAGTGCCGGGGAGTGAGCCTCTGGCGTGCAGCCTGACGAACGCCTCTTGCGCCAGATCCGCCGCCAGGTCGGGATCGCCTGACAACCGATCGAGATAGCGGAAGAGTCGCGGAAAGTACGCGTCGAAGAGGCCGACGAACTGCTCGCGGAACGGCGCGGTCATCGTGACACGGGAGGAGCACGCGAGCCGAGGATTCGTGACAACGCCGTCGGCTCAGAATCGCCAGTCCACCCCGACCACCAACGGAACGCGCGACCGCATCTCGACTTCCGTGCGCTCGCCGCTTTCCGGATCGATCGAGATGGTGAGGAGGTTCCGCCGGCCGAGCACGTTCGTGATCGTGCCGAAGACCGCGATGGTCGCGTCCCGGCTTCCGAGTCGCAGGTGCCAGTGCTTCCGCGCTCCGATGTCCACGCGGACGTACGCCGGAAGGCGCTCGCCCCCGAGCTCGCCCGGGACGTGGCGGGGCGTGCCGACCATCTCGCACCCGCGGTCATAGAGGTTGCATGCCTCCCATTCCAGCAGCCCGGAGACCGGTGTCGCGCGCCGCCCGAAGATTGCCGTCGCGCCGACGCGAACGGACGACGTCGTCGAGGGAAAGACGATGAGCCCGCCTTCCAGCAGATGCGACGCACCGTGCTCGGGTGTGTAGCTCGTGTCGTGCTGCGTGAAGCGCACGTGCTGCCATCCGTAGCTCCCCAGCAGCGCGTATCGCGTACGGCTCATCGCTCCGTCGAGCGAGATGCCACGCGCGCTCCCCTCTCCCGCCGCGAAGTCCCGGGTGACAAAGGGATCGCCACTCCTGGGCGCGACCAGTAGCAGTCCATGAAGCCTGCGCACCCAACCCTGGACGCCCATGCGAGCGCCGCTCGCGAGCCGATAGTCCGCCGCCACGATCCCGAGATCACTGCGCGCCACCGGAATGCTCGACGCACCTTCCGTGGCGCCCAGAAAGAGGTCGACCGGGAAGACGTTGGCGACCACCGACTCGGCGTTGCGCAGCGATTGCGCGAACTGGTACGTACGGGCGTAGCTGCCGGCGATCGTCAGCCGCGGCGCCGCCGTCCACCGCAGCATCGCGCGCGGCGCCGGATGCACGTCACCCGCCTGCACCGCCGTGGCGAGCGACACCTCGGCGGTCAGCGCCTGTCCGAGTGCTCGCGCGTGGCTGACGTAGAGCGACGCGAGCGGCGTTCGCGCGCGGAGCTTCACCCGCTCCGCTTCATCGGACGACGTCACCTCGTACGAGGTGCTGCTCCGATCGAGGCGGACGCCGAGCGCGCTGGTGGTGCGTGCCGCTCGCTTCTCCACCGAGAGCATGACGCCGCGATCGCGACGGCGCGCCTCCATGAAGATCGCCGTGGGCTCGGCCACGTCCCACAGCGCGTGCGCGCTGGCGTCCGCCTCCCACGCGCGAATCACCGTCGTCAGGCCTCGCACGCGGCCGGTCCAGGTGGCTCCGAGCGAACGGCTCATCCACTCGAAGGTGTTGCGCAGCGATCCGAGCGGCGGCGGGTCGAGAGCAGCGGCGGACGCGATCTCGTTGGCGCTCTCGTATCGCAGCGCGCTCAGGGTGCCGCCGAGCGCGGGCAGCTCCACCTTGGCCAGCAGGTCGCTTGCTTCGCCGCTCAGATAGGAGGACTCCCCGCGCGGTGAGAACGCATCCGGGAACCCGGAGCGAAAGCTCAGCACATATCCGCCATCGATCGGGCCGAGCGGTCCATCGATCGTGGCGCGCCACTGGGTGCTGGAGAGGCTGCCCTGCATCCGCGCCTGCGATCCCGGTGCGCGCGTGGCCGCGCTCACCACGCCCGACAGCGCGCCGCTCAGCTCGGCTCCGCCTGACGAGCTGAGCTGCAGGCGTTCGAGCGCGTCCGGGTTCCAGGCGCTGAACATCCCGGCCGCGTGATAGGGGCTGAGGACCGGAATGCCGTCGAGCGCGTATGCGGTCTGGTCCGAAGCACCTCCGCGAAGGCTCAAGCCGCTCGGCGACTCGGGGCGGAGCACCACCTCGCCGCCGCCGAGCGCGAGCAGCCCGTCGGGCTCGGCGAGCGACGGGTGATTGCGCACCGCCGCCATGGAGAGGGCGCGATCGGGGAACGCGCTGCTGTCGGCTCCATCCACGCCCCGGATGGGGATGACCGGCCGGACGTCGACGGTGCCGAGCCGCACCGGCTCCGCGTGCAGGGCGATGTCGATCTGAAGCGTACCCTGCGTGGGCACCAGCGCGTGCAGTGTGCGTGGGGTGAAGCCGATGCGCCTGACGGAGAGGTGATGGGGGCCGGGAGGCACGCCGTGGAAGACGTAGCGTGCGGCGCTGTCCGAGATGACGGCGCGATCGATGTCCACGAGGGTGACGACCGCCCCTGGAAGAGGCGTCGCGCTCTGCGCGTCGCGGATCGTGCCGGAGACCGTGGCCCCTGTCGCCTGGGCCACGAGCAGCATGTTGACCAGACCAACACACAGCGACGGCATGCCGTCCTCGGTTACCGTTGGTCCTACCAGGCCAACATTGCGGCGGGCTCGGACGCGCACAAGGCTTCGGGGCGCGACCCGCGATTCGAGGGAGGCAACCCGTGTTCTACCAGGTGATGGCAATGCTCGGAGCAGTGCTGGTGCTCGGCGCCTACGCCGCCCTCCAGCGCGGGTGGCTCACCGCCGGCCGGCGGCTCTTCTCGGCGCTCAACTTCGTCGGCGCCGGACTCCTCACCTGGGTCGCCGTCGTCGATGGCCGGCTCGGTTTCATCCTCCTGGAAGGGGCGTGGGCGGTGATGTCCCTCCCCGGATTGCTCCGTCGCCGCGGCGATGCCTGACTACTCGGCCCTGATGGCCTCGACCGGATCGATGCGAGCGGCACGCCGGGCGGGGAGCCAGCAGGCGACGAGAGCTACGCCGAAAAGAATCGCCGTGACCGTGATCAGTGTCGCGGGATCCGTCGCGCTGACGTCGAAGAGGGCACCGGACAGCCAGCGTCTCACCGCCAGCGTGGCGGCCAGTCCGAGCGCCAGCCCGAGCAACGCGTTGCCCACGCCGCGACGGAGGATCATCCCAACCACGGAGCCGGCGCGGGCGCCCAGCGCCATGCGCACGCCGATCTCGCGACGACGCGCGCTCACCGTGTAGGAAAGCAGCCCGAACATGCCGATCGCCGCCAGCACGACCGCGGTCGATGCGAAGCCGCCGAGGAGCGCCGTCCAGTGGCGTGGCTCGGTCAGCGAGAGGTACATGCGCTCGCTCATCGACATTGCGGTGAGGGGGACGCTGGCATCGACGGATTGGAGGGCCGCCCGCACCCGTGGCGTCACCTCGGCCGCCGCGGTCGTCGACCGGACGACGAGCTTGAGATCGTTGGACCAACCCTCGGTCACGGGGCTGTAGACGGCGTCGGAGGTGCCCTCCAATCCCAGGTATTTCACGTCATCGACCACGCCGATGACCGTCGTGGGCGGACAGGCGGTGCAACCGCCCGAGATCAACTGGCGGCCGACGGGGCTGCCATCGGGGTAGTAGTGGCGCGCCCAGGCGCGGCTGACCAGCACCACCGGCGCGGTGCCGCCGGTGTCCGCCGGGGTGAACATGCGCCCTTCGAGGAGCGGGACGTCGAGCGCGTCGAAGTACGATGCGTTGACCGTCGGCCAGGGGGAGACCGGTTGCGCTCCACCCGGCGGAACCGGTCGATCGATCAGATCAAAATTGTTCTCGTTGATGCCGCCGCTCACCGGCGGGAGCGCGTCCACCAACCCTGCTTCGATGACGCCGGGCACCTCGCGCACGCGTGCCAGCGCGCGCTCCCAGTACGCGGCGACGTCACTGCTCTCGTCATACGCGCCGGTCGGAAGCGCCAGGCTGATGGTGAGAATGCGCTCCGGCTCGAAGCCGGGCTCGACGCGTTGGAGTCTGATGAAGCTGTTGAGCAGGAGTCCGGCGCCGGCCAGCAGCGGGAGCGCCAGCGCGAACTCGGCGACCACGAACGAGGCGCGGAGCGCTTGCGTTCTGCGTCCCGCGCCGATCGTTCGCTCACCGTCGCGCAGCGACTCGCTGCCGCCGCGCCAGACCAGCATGGCGAGGGGATAGACGGCGATGGCAATGCCGGCCAGTATGGCGGTCCCGAGGCCCAGCGCCATCGCCCGCGCATTGATCTCGACGTTCTCCAGCCGCGGCACATCGGCGCCGATCACCCCGAACACCCGCACGCCAGCCATGGCGATGGCCAGGCCTAACAATGCAGCGGCTGCAACGATGACGAAGCTCTCGGTGAGGAGCAGCCGGACCAGCCTGGTGCGACTGGCGCCGAGCACCGTGCGGAGCGCGATCTCCCGCCATCGGGTGGTGGAGCGCACCAGCGCCAGGCTGGACACGTTGGCGATGGCGATCAGGAGGACGAGCGCCACGGCGGCGGCGAGGATGCCGAAGCTTCGCCTCGACTCGCCGATGATCGTCTCGCGGAGCGGAACCGGAGTGAGGCGCGCCTCCTTGTCCTGGAAGCTCGATTGCCACTCGGGGAAGATCCGCTCGCTCACCACCGCCAGCTCCCGCCGCGCCGATTCGAGCGTGACGCCGTCGGCCAGCCGTGCCACGACGTGAAGCCCGAACGGCCCGCGGCGCTCCGGCTCGCCGAGCTGGAGGGCGGGCCACACGTCGACGTACATCACCCCGATGCGCTGAACGCCGGGCGCCAGGACACCGACGACGGTGTGAGCGATCCCATCGATGGTGATGCTCTTGCCGAGCGCGGCGGGAGCGCTGCCGTATTCGCGGACCGCGAAGGCATCGGCCACCACCGCCACTCGCGGCGCGCCGGTCGTCTCATCCGCCGCCTCGATGGCGCGCCCGTGCGCCGGCGCGAGACGGAGCGCGCGGAAGACGCCCGACGTCACCTGTCCGACACCGATGCGCTGCGGCTCTCCGGTGGCGCGCACCGGATAGGCTTGCCCGCGCATGGCGCCGACGTCGGCGAGGGTCCGCGCATGGTCCTTGAGCGCGCGGAAGTCGACGTTGGAGAGCGTCCAGCGGTTGGTGGGAGAGTTCTGCTGGAAGACGCGGACCAGCCGGTGATCGTCGGGGTAGGGAAGCGCCTCCAGCAACACCGCATCCACGGCGCTGAACACCGCCGTGCTGGCGCCAATGCCTAACGCGAGGACGGTGACCGCGGCGACGGTGAAGGCCGGACTGCGCCCGAGGGAGCGGACGGCGTATCGGAGATCCTGCCAACTCTCCTCCAGCCATCGGACGCCTCGCGCGTCGCGGTGCGCCTCGGCGTGGCGGCCGACGCCGCCGAACGCCACCCTGGCGCGCCGTCGCGCCTCGACGGGCGCGACTCCCTGCCTGACGAGCTCGGCGCTCTCCAACTCGATGTGAAGAGCGATCTCGGTCTCGAGCTCCTCATCCAGCTCGGCGCCGTGGCGCAAGGCGCGCACGCGTCGCAGCAGTCTATCGGTCCAATGCACGGCAAGCCCCTCGATACCTTGTCATTCGACAATACGAGGTCTGTTGTCGAATGGCAAGATATGAGACTGTCACGGGTGTATCGGGCATCGGGACTCGGCCATCGGGACTCGGGACTCGGCTTCTCGGGCCTGCAATTGCCGAGCGAGGCGAGTCAGCATACGGCCGACGTGATCGATCAACTCGAAGGCCGGACGAACGGTGGAATCCTCCACGTAGCCGAGGCGCCGAGCGATTTCGAGCCCAGTGAGAACCTCCATCAGTGAGCCGCGCGCGATGTACACGTGATGGATGTATTCCCTGACGTGCAATCGACCGTTTCCCTCGGCAATGTTGGCAGGCACCGAGACGCACGCGCGGCGAAGCTGTCTGCCCAGCTCGTAGCGCTCTTCGGGGGGCAGAAGCCGAACGAGGCTGTACACGAGAAGCACGAGATCCATCGCGCGCTGCCACACTCGAAGCTCCCTGAAATCTCGGACCACGGCTGCCTCCCGAAGCTAGGACCGTCGGGAGCTTTGATATCTCCTTCACTGGCCACGGCACCCTTCCCATGCAGCAACGCGCAATCCATCGTGGCCCGCCGAGTGCCGAGTGCCGAGTGCCGAGTGCCGAGTGCCGAGTGCCGAGTGCCGATGAGCCGAGTCCCGATGAGCCGAGTCCCGATGAGCCGAGTCCCGATGAGCCGAGTCCCGATGAGCCGAGTGCCGATTAGAGGAACGACCGACCCTCCAGCCCATTGGGCGCTCTCTCGCCCAGTGCCTCGCACGCACTCGGCATCACATCGGTCGTCCGGCGCGGAGTGCCTCGAATCGGCCGATTGGTGAGGAGAGGAACGAGCATGTGCTGGCGGTGGAGCGCGCCGTGGGAGCTGCGGTGCGGGATCGGCTCCCACTTGCCACGGAAGTCCCAGCTCGGGACCGCCGAGAGGACGATCTCGCCGGCGCGCGATGAGCCGCAGTAATGGGAGATCTGCACCAGCGAGTCGGGATATTCGGTGTCGACCGTGCGCCCGTGTGCCTCGTCGAATGACACGCTCTCCAGCTCGCCGAGGCCGAGCGGGTCGCCGGTGATGGGACGGTAGGAGTAGCAGGATCCGACGCGGTCGAGCACGGCGGTACCGCGGTCGCGGGCGCGGATCTCGGTGCGCGTGGACGAGTGCGGCAGCATCACGAGGTCGACCGAGGGACGCTCGAGCAGTGCGGCCACCAGATCGCCCCAGCGTGCGGAGAGCTGGGGCCACCACGGGCGGTCGCGTCGCGTCATCTCGAGATAGAGCTGCGCCATGCAGTTGCCGCTCACGAAGACGCCGACCTCGGGACTCGGCGAGTACACCCACGGGTGCGCGATCGCGCGGTGGCCGAGCGAGCGCACCCAGCCGACGAGATCATCGTGCGCGTCGATGGCGGAGTGGCCGTGGTCGCTCACCACCCACAGGTGGGTGTGCCCCCAGGTGCCCCCACGCTCGGCGTCCTCGCGCAGTGTGCCGGCGACGTCGTCGGCGTTGCGAAGCGCCTGCGCCACGCGCGCGTCGGTGTGGCCGAGCGAATGCGAGACCTTGTCCACGCCCGGCATGGCGATGAAGGCGAAGTCTGGGCGATGGCGGCGGACGTGCGCCGCGGCGTCCATCCCCGTGTCTCGGTCGATGGCGAGCCATCCGTCGAGGCTCCCCGAGAAGTGCACGCGCGCGGTGCGCAACACCGAGCGCGCTCCGCGCGCCAGCCGGTGCGCCGGAGCGAGCCCCCGACCGATCATGTACATCGACGCGGCGCTGGAGGGCGCCAGCTCGTAGATGGTGGGCGCGGCGGGATCGAGGTCGCCGTCGATGTGACGCGCCTCGACGCCGATGTAGCTCCGACAATAGTCAGGCCAGGTGCATCGCGTTCGGGCGCGGTCGAACCACCGCAAGCCGGCCAGGCCGAGCGTCCCCGGAAACTTCCCCAGCAGAAATGGCGCGTACGCCGGGCCGGTGACCGACGGGAAGGTACTGCTGATGGTGCGGAGCGACCCTTCGTCGCGGATGCGCGCGAGGGAGGGGAGTTGACGGGAGCTCAACGCGGCGGCGAACGCATCGGCGCGCGCGCCGTCCACGAGGAGGACGATGACCGGCACGACGCATGATCGCCGAGCGGACGACGGGTGACAAGCCCCGACGGAGCGCCATGCCTCCCCTCGGTCGCCGTGGCAACGTAGCTTGTACGGCCATGGCGAAACGACTGAAGAAGGGCCGGAAGAACCAGCGAGAGAAGAAGCTCCGCACATCCACCGGCAAGACGCTCACGCCGAAGGACCTCGCCAAGACGGAAGCGGAGTCGCGCGATTTTTTCCGCGAGCGCACCGAGGAAGGACACCGCGCCGCGGGGCGCACGCCGCCGTCGCAGAAGAGCGCCACTCGCCGCGCCGGCGCGACGCGCGTCATCGATCAGTCCATTCGCGACTACGCGCTGCCGATGACGGAAGACGAGAAGTTCCTTCAGAAACCGGAGCGTCTCGACTTCACCCGCACCGATCCGTGGCGGGTCCTCCGGATCATGGGCGAGTTCATCGAGGGATTCGACACGCTCCACTCGGTGGAGAAGGGGGTCGCGATCTTCGGATCGGCGCGCATCGCGCCCGACGATCCGCAGTACAAGCTGGCGCAGGAGACGGCGCGGCTGCTGGCGGAGGCGGGATTCGCCGTCATCACCGGCGCCGGTCCGGGGATCATGGAGGCGGCCAACAAGGGAGCGCGCGAGGGCGGGGGCTACTCGATCGGCTGCAACATCGAGCTGCCGTTCGAGCAGGGCGCGAATCCGTACGTCGACACGCTCATCAACTTCCGCTACTTCTTCGTGCGGAAAACCATGTTCGTGAAGTACTCGGACGCGTTCATCATCTTCCCCGGCGGCTTCGGCACCCTCGACGAGCTGTTCGAGGCGCTCACGCTCATCCAGACCGGGAAGATCTACCAGTTCCCGGTGGTGCTGGTGGGTCGGCATTACTGGGCGGGACTGATCCGCTGGCTTCAGTCGCGCGTGGTGCTCGAGGAGAAGATCTCTCCCGGCGATCTGGATCTCATTCTGATCACGGACAACCCGGCCGAGGCGGCGGCGTTCGTGATCGAAGCGCAGTCACAGCATGAGAAGACGAAGGCGGCGAGGCACGATCGAGATGTCTAGAAAAGCGCGGGGAGCGGGGAGCGGGAAGGGGGGCACGGGCGGAAAGCACGGCGCGAACAGGGAGCGCGGCGCGAACAGGGAGCGCGGCGGATTCAAGGCGTCGCGGCATGGGGCGGGGCGGGCGTCGGCGGCGGGGAACAAGGCGGAGCAGAAGCGGTTGGCGGAAGAGCGGGAGCGTGGCGCGGCGCGGGCGACCTCGCACGCCACCAGCCGCTTTCTGCGTGGGCAGCGCATCGACCCGACGCCGATCACCGGTAAGGAAACGGTTACCGATCTCATCGACGGAACCTTTCTCGCCTACAACGCTGCCCGATTGCGTGAAGCGTCGCAGCTCTTCACGGAGAAGATGTTGGAGAAGGACGTGACCGTGGGGCTCACGCTCACCGGAGCGTTGACGCCGGCCGGCTTGGGGATCGCCGCGATCATCCCGCTCGTCGAGGCCGGATTCGTGGACTGGATCATCTCCACCGGCGCGAACCTGTATCACGATACGCACTACGGGCTCGGTCTGGCCATGCATCGCGGCAACGCGCAGGAGTCGGACGTGGTGCTGCGCGAGGAGGGCGTGGTCCGCATCTACGACATCTTCTTCGACTACGACGTGTTGCTCTCCACCGACGCGTTCTTCCGGCAGATCATGCGGGCACCCGAGTTTCAGCGCTCCATGTCGAGCGCGGAGTTCCACTGGCTGGCGGGGAAGTACGTGCGCGAGCGTGAGCGGACGCTGGGTATCGGCCAGCGCTCGCTGCTGTCGGCGGCGCACACCGCCGGCGTGCCGATCTACACGTCCTCCCCGGGCGACTCGTCGATCGGGATGAACATCGCCGCCCTGGCGCTGGAGGGAGGAAAGCTGGTGCTCGATCCGAACCTGGATGTGAACGAGACCGCGGCCATCGTGCTGGCCGCCAAGCGCCGCGGCGGAAAGAGCGGCGTGATGATCATGGGCGGCGGCTCTCCCAAGAACTTCATGCTCCAGACGGAGCCGCAGATCCAGGAAGTGCTGGGCATCGACGAGAAGGGTCACGACTATTTCCTGCAGGTGACCGACGCGCGCCCCGACACCGGCGGCTTGTCAGGCGCCACCCCCGCCGAGGCGGTGAGCTGGGGGAAGATCGACCCCGACCGGCTGCCCGACGCGGTGGTGTGCTACGTCGATTCCACGATCGCGCTCCCGCTGCTCACCTCCTACGCCCTGGCCACGCGCAAGAAGCGTCCGCTCCGGCGACTGTACGATCGGCGTGCGCAGATGATGAAGCTGCTGCGTGAGGAGTTCGAGCGGTCGACCGGCGAGCCGGTCGACGCGGCGGCGACGGATTCGTTCCTGCCGCAACACAGGTGAGGCGGGGAGCGGGGAGCGGGAAGCGGCCGCGCGGAGCGCGGCCTGCGGGGAGCGCGGGCACACCCGATGACTACCGTCTCCGCCTGCGCTTCCCGCTCCCCGCTCCCCGCTCCCGTTGCTCCCCTCTCTCGCCATTCGTCTTTTCTTCGATGTCCACCGCCCAGACGCCCACCCACTCGCGCAGGTTCGATCCCGCGCGACCGCTCGAGCACACGACGATTCGGAACTTTCGGGCGACCGGGGTAGGGCAGGCGTCGCCGCGAAGGCTCAACGCGTTCATCGGGCTCGGAGTGCTCGGCGCGGCGACACTCGCCTTCGGTGCTCCTGCCGCCTGGCTGCTGGCCATGCCACTCGTGTGCCTGGCCTGCTTCGGCGTGTGGGGGCGGGCCGCGCAGGCCAGCTATCTGCTCGACGTCAGGCACGAGCAGCGTCCGAGCTA
This sequence comes from Gemmatimonadaceae bacterium, assembly GCA_035249845.1. Taxonomy (GTDB): domain Bacteria; phylum Gemmatimonadota; class Gemmatimonadetes; order Gemmatimonadales; family Gemmatimonadaceae; genus DATFBY01. The sequence goes on along the minus strand of DATFFZ010000077.1, from coordinate 3,259 downwards.
TCGACGCGTGCTGCGCGCGATCCAGTGGGGGATGGTGCTGGTCGGACTCACCGCCGCCTTCATCGGCCTCATCGGCCTGGTGCTGCTGCTGCTGGAGCCCAACGGGTTCTAACCGCCGCGCGTCAGGCGAACCTGCCTGACGAGATTGATGCGCGAGAGGTCGGCCAGCGAGACGTAATACTCGGTCTCCTCTCGCCCCAGTACGTCGCGCGTGATGGCGCGGTCGTCCCACCCCTCGTCGATGCGGCGCTCGATCCGCCCGATCGTCTCCTCGAGCCAGCTCGCCTTGGCCGCCAGCTTCTCCCTGGCGTCCGGCACCAGCCCTCGGTGGCCATCGAACATCCGGTCCGGTGAGAGACGGGATACCTGTCGGAGGCTCTCCACGAGCTGGCGCGGATTCTCGTCGTGGTGCGCCATGCGCACCTTGACGCCGAGGAAGAGGTCGCCGGCGAAGAGCGTCCCCGTCTCGCGATCCCAGACGACGTGATGATCGTGCGAGTGTCCGGGCGTGGCCACGAGCGAGAGCGTGTCGCTCGCGTACGGCTCGACGGGAGAGGTAAAGGGGGTGCGTCGTCCCCACACCAGGCGCCGGTAGAGCCCGATGTCCTTGTGCGCGCGCAGCGCCTCGATGGTCGATGGCGCGGCGGCGATCGGAAGGCCGCCTCGCGCCACCAGCTCGACGTTGCCGGCGTGGTCCTCGTGATGGTGCGTGAGCAGGACCCCCTGGGGACGCAGCTGATCGAGCGCCGACGCCAATTCGCGCGCCGCGCCGGGGAATCCGACGTCGATCAGCGCGCCGCGCACCAGATACGCGCTGACCGAATACCCCATGGCGTGGCTGATCGCCGAGGAAATGTGGATGCGAGTGACGTCGCCGTGCGTCTCCAGCCGGATCATCGTGGCACGAATCTTATGTCTGGCCGCCTGGGGTGGACAGCGGCGCGCGACTCTTCTAGTATGAACGGAGGGACGCGCGCGTCAGGACGCTGCGCTCCCGCTCCGCACGGCGCCCGGCCCCTGGTCGGGCGCTCCACTTTTTTGCGTCGTCCTGAAATGATTGAAGCACTGAAGCAGAAGCTGGGCGAAGAGGTCGAGAAGCTCCAGCACGAATTGAACGTCGTCCTTCCGAGCGAGATTCGGAAGGCGGTGGAGATGGGCGATCTCCGCGAGAACAGCGAATACAAGGCGGCGCTGGAGCGTCAGGCCTTCGTGCAGGCGCGCCTCGGCCAGCTCCGGCAGCGCCTCAGCAAGCTCTCGCAGGTGGACATGACGCAGATTCCCACCGATCGTGTGGGACTCGGCTCGCGCGTCGTGGTGCAGGACGTGGGCAGCTCATCCACCGAGATCTACCATCTGGTGTTCGGCGACGCCGAGGACTTCGACGAGGGACATGTCACCATGTCATCGCCCATCGGCCGCGCGCTCGTCGGCAAGGGGATCGGCGACGAGGTGGTGCTGCGTCTCCCGGCGGTGACGCGACGCCTGACGATCGTGGAGCTGACGACGATCCACCAGAGCTAGGGAGGAGGGAGGAGTCATCGGCGAGTGGCGGCATTCGGCATCCGCCGCGCTGCTCAGCTCTTCTCCCTCCTCCCTCCTCCCTCCTCCCTCCCCGACTCGACTCCGAACATCCTGGCGACATCCCTCGCGTATCGCTCCACTTCGTCCTCCTGGCGAGCGGGGTCCCAGTGGAGGAGTGGGGCGATGTCGGAGGCGACCCTGGGGGCGATCGAGAGGGCGTGGTCGCGCAACTCGAAGGCGAGGTGGATGCGCCTGACGAGTACGTCGGCCAACGTCATCGCCATCTCCGCCTCCACCGCGTGGTGCAGCTCGGCGCGTACGTAGGGAAGCTCCGGCACCACGCGATTGGCCAGCGAGGGCTTCTCCTTGCTGCGGGCCCACACGTCGCGCCAATGGCTGCCGTAGGCGCGGGCCAGGTGCCTGCCCACTTCCGGGTCGGGGATGATGCCACCGGGCGCGCCGGAGCCGGGCTCGCCGCCGGGGAGCGCTCGGGAGGCGGTGAGCGTTCTGGGGGCACGGCGGCCGAGCTTGCGAAATACCTTGCGCACGATCTCATCGGCCATGGCGCGATAGGTGGTGAGCTTGCCGCCGGTCACCGTGAGCATCCACGGAGTGCTCCAGGCTAGCGTGTGCTCTCGTGAGGCACGCCCGGCGTTCGCCTCGTCGGACGCCGCCAGCGGGCGAACACCGGCCCAGGCGCTGATGACGTCCGCGCGGGTGAGGTGAGCGGCGGGGAAGTAGGCGTTGGCCGAGCGGAGGAGGTAGGTGATGTCCTCGGTGGTGGCGCGCACGTCCTCCGGGAGTCCCTCGTAAGGCGTCTCGGTGGTGCTGATGATCGTGAGATCGCCGGCCGGGAGGATGAACATGACGCGGCCATCCACCGGAGAGGTGACCGTGAGCGCGCCGTCGTTGCGGATGCGATCGCGCGGGACGAGGATGTGGGAGCCCTTGCTCGGCCGGATTCCGGCGTGGGTGCCGTCGCCGGCCAGGTGGCGAAGGTGATCCGACCAGGCACCGGTGGCGTTGACCACGATCCGGGCGCGGGCGGTGAGCGCGCGGCCGGTGAGCGTGTCCTCGATCTTGACCGCGTGCGCATCGAGCTTTCGCACCGCGGCGTGGTTGAGTACGACGGCGCCGGCGCGCGCGGCATCGAGCGCGTTCATGAGCGTGAGGCGCGCGTCGTCGGCGGAGGCGTCGTAGTAGGTGAAGCCGCCGGAGAGGCCGAGCTGCCGGATCATCGGCTCGCGCGAGACGACGTCGTTGGCCGTCAACGGCTCGTGGCGGGCGACGTTGCGGAAGAGCGCCAGCGCGTCGTATAGGAAGAAGCCGGCACGGAGCTTCCACGGTTTGACGCCCGTCCCCTCGTACAGGGGCCACAGGAACTGCATCGGTCGCACCAGGTGCGGCGCGATCTCCAGCAGCGTGCGACGCTCCCGGCTCGACTCGAAGACGAGCGAGAGGTGACCGTGCTCGAGATAGCGAATGCCGCCGTGCACCAGGCGCGACGAGCGGCTCGAGGTGCCGCTGGCGAAGTCCTCGCGCTCCACCAGGGCGACGCTGAGGCCGCGCAGCGCCGCGTCGCGCGCGACGCCGGCGCCGGTGATGCCCCCGCCGATCACCAGCAGATCGAACGTGGTTCCCTCGAGGACCTCGAGGGACCATGAGCGAGCGCTCCCGCTGGGACGCGTATCACTCGGCGAACGCGGATCGGTCACCGGGCGCGCCGTCGCGGTGGGTG
>DATFFZ010000076.1:0-7538 GCA_035249845.1 Gemmatimonadaceae bacterium | reverse complement strand
TCCAGCCGGTAGAACCGCCTCAGCTCCCCGTACAACGCCGGATGCCGCCGCTTGAGGTCGGCTGGTCGCTCGAAGAACGCCTCGGTCGCCACCGCGAAGAACTCCGACGGATTCTCGGCGCCGTACTCGTCGAGCACACCCGACGATCCGAACTCGCGTAGCCGCTCCAGCTCCGCACCCAACACCCGCGCCCAGGACCGGTACTGGCTCCGGCTGTCCAGGTACGGCGTCCCGTCCGCCGTCCCCGTCTCCTCATCCAGCTGGTGCGCGAACTCGTGCAGGATCACGTTCTCGCCGTCCTCCACGCACAGCGCACCGGCCCGCGCAGCGTCCCACGCCAGCACGATCACCCCGCGCCGCCACGACTCCCCCAACCGCTCCTCCAGCCCCTCCTCCACGATCCCCGTCTCCTCGGCGTTCTCCACCGGAGCGCTGTAGATGCTGGGGTACACTACTATAGTATAGAGCGCCGGGTAGTAGCTGGGCTCACGCCCCAACAGCAGGAGCGCCGCGTGCGCGGCAATGGTGACGCGAATCTCGTCGGTGAGCTCGAGCCCACCCGCACCCTCGAAGTGCTTCTCGGCCAGCAACACCTGCACGTGACCCTCCAGCTCCCGCTGCTGCTCCGCCGACAGGCGCCGGTAGAGCGGCACGTTGCGCCGGATGATCTCGCGCCACGCCTCCGGGAGCGGAGTGGCGCGAAGCTTACGGCGGCGGAGGCGACGAAGCATCTATGACGCGGGGCAGGTGTGCGTGGCGCGTCGCGCGTGGCGCGTGCGGCGTAGGGCGTAGGGCGTGGCGCGTAAACCTTGGCGGATCACAGCTTCCACTGGTGATGAGCTCTCGATAGCTGGCCCCTTCGCCATTCGCGAATCGCGAAGGGGTTTCGCAGAGAGGAGGGGCATGAGTCCGTCGGCAACGATACGCAACGTGGGCAACAGATTGCTCCGGCATGCATGGCACGCACCGCAACCACCGGCACCGTGACGAATCAATACGATGTGATCGTCGTCGGCGCGGGCGCCATGGGGAGCGCGGCCACCTATCACCTGGCGAGCCGAGGCGCGCGGGTGCTGGCGCTGGACCGCTTCGCGCCCCCGCATACGCTCGGGTCCAGCCACGGCAAGTCGCGCATCATCCGCGAGGCGTACTTCGAGCACCCGCTCTACGTGCCGCTGCTCCAGCGCGCCTACGTGCTGTGGGCCAACCTCGAGCGCGAAGCCGGTGTTCCGCTGTTCACTCTCACCGGCGGCCTCATGCTCGGCACGCGCCACAGCACCGTTGCAGCCGGCGCGCTGCTCAGTGCCACACAGCATGACCTGCCGCACAAGGTGCTCTCGGCGACGGAGCTCCAGGAGCGCTATCCGCCCCTTCGCCCGCCGCCGGACACTATCGGGATCTGGGAGCCGCGCGCCGGCGTCCTCGACCCCGACGGCTGCATCCGCGCGCACCTCGACCTCGCCAACCAGCTCGGCGCCACGATCCACACCATCGAGCAGGTGCTCGATTGGCGCGTCGACGGCGACGGCGTGCGCGTCTCGACGACCAATGACGAGTACGTCGCCGACATGCTGATCCTGAGCGCCGGTGCCTGGCTCTCGCAGCTCGTCCCCGACCTCACGCTTCCGCTCACCGTCGCCCGGCAAGTGCTCTTCTGGTTTCAGCCGGTGCGCGACGCCGAGCAGCTCGGGGCGCGGAACTTTCCCGTTTTCATCTGGGAGCATGCGCCTGATCACGTGTTGTACGGCTTCCCCGACATGGGTGACGGGGTGAAGGTCGCGGTGCACCACGAGGGGGAACCGGCCGAGCCCGACAACCTGAGGCGCACGGTCGGCGACGCCGAGGTCGGCCAGCTCCGCGCGCTCCTCGAGCAATACCTGCCAGCCGCCAACGGCCCGCTGTTGGACACGGCGGTGTGCATGTACACCAACACCCCCGACTTCCACTTCATCATCGACCGCCATCCGCGACACGAGCAGATCCTCATCGCCAGCCCCTGCTCGGGGCACGGCTTCAAGTTCTCGAGCGTGATCGGCGAGCAGCTGGCGGCGCTCGCCCTCGACGGGCAACCCACGCTCGACCTCACCCCCTTCGCCCTCTCCAGGTTTGCCAAGGCCCCGATACCTTGACATTCGACAACAAACCCTGACACTGTTCCAGTTGTCGAACGTCTAGGTATCAGCCGTCGAGCCTCGTCCGGCCGCGCCCGCGCCGGACCTGGTAGATACGTACCGGGAGGGCCCCGTGAGCTGGCTTACAACGCTGCTGCGCCGAGCGCGAGTGCTGGCGCGCAAACACGACGTCGAGCGCGACATGGACGCCGAGATGCGCTTCCACATCGACATGGAGGCCGGCGAGCTCGCCGCGAGCGGCATCCCGACAGAGGAAGCCAGGCGCCTCGCTCGCCTGCGCTTCGGCGGCACCGAGCGCTACAAGGAAGAAGGGCGCGACGCACGCGGCACGCGCTGGGTGGAGGATGGAGCGTACGACATCCGCTACGCACTCCGCACGCTGCGCCGCAGTCCGGGGTTCACCGCGGTCGCCGTCCTCACCCTCGCCCTCGGCATCGGCGCCACCACCGCCATCTTCACCGCCGTCAACGGCGTGCTGCTCCGCCCCCTGCCATACCAGGAGCCGGACCGCCTCGTGCGACTCCTGGGCATGCGAGAGGACAGAGACACCCGCGGCACGGTCTCGTACCCGGACATCATGGACTGGCGGGCGCAGAACACCGTGTTCGAGGAGGTCGCGGCGTACGACGAATGGACCGTTACGCTGGGCGGCGGCGAGGCCCCCGAGCGCGTCGACGGAGCCTCGGTCAGCAGCCCCTTCTTCCGAGTGCTCGGCGTGCGCCCCTGGCGCGGCCGGTTCTTCCTGCCTAACGAGGACGTGCCGGGACACGAGCCCGTTGTCGTCCTCAGCCATGGCCTCTGGCAGCGTCGCTACGGCGCCGACCTCGGCATCATCGGCCGCCCCATCGACGTGAACAGCGTCAAGTACACGGTGGTCGGCATCACCCCGCCGGGCTTCGAGGATCCTGCCCTCTCGGGTGGCGCCAACGATGCACCGGTCCTGTGGCGGGTTTCGCCGTCCTACTTCAACCTCGAGAGCTCACCGCGTAATGGTCGAGCCTTCACGGCCATCGCCCGCCTCAAGCCGGACGTGCCCCTTGCTCGTGCGCAGACCGAGCTCTCGGCCATCCAGGCACGACTGTGGATGCAGTACCCGGAAGCCGACTCGGGGCACTTCGTTCGGCTCGTCCCACTCAAGGACCAGATCACGGCCCCGGTGCGGCCGGCGCTCCTCATCCTCCTCGCCGCGACCGGACTCCTCGTCCTCATCGCCTGCGTCAACGTCGCCAACCTCATGCTCGCCCGCGCCGCCGGCCGCGAGCGTGAAATGGCGCTCCGCACCGCCCTCGGCGCCCGCCGCCGCCGACTCGTCAGGCAGATGATCACCGAGAGCCTGGTCCTCTCCGCGATCGGTGGCGCGTTAGGCATCGCCATCGCGATCGGCGTGTCGCGGTTCCTCGTGTCGTACGCGGGCGATTCGCTGGCCCGCGCAGCGCAGGTCAAGATGGACCTCTGGGTACTGGCCTTCGCCGCCGGCGCCTCGCTCCTCACCGGGCTGGCGTTCGGTCTCACGCCGGCGCTCAAGGCCTCGGCGGTCAACCTCCACTCGGCGCTCAAGGAAGGAGGGCGCAGCTCGGGCGGGGTGAGCAGCGGCCGCCTGCGGTCCACGCTCGTCGCGGCGCAGGTGGCGATCGCCCTCGTGCTCCTCACCGGAGCGGGACTCCTCATCCGGAGCCTGTGGGCGCTGGAGCGAGTCGATCCGGGATTCAGCCGAGCGGGGGTGCTGACGTTCGAGGTGAACCCACCGTTCGCGAAGTACGGCACCGATACCGTCCTCAATCAGCTGTACGAGCGCCTCACCGAGCAGCTGGCGGCGCTTCCCGGCGTGTCGCAGGTGGGGACGGTGGACATCCTCCCCATGAGCCAGAGCTTCAATGGGATGGGAGTCGCGCTGCCCGGTCGGGAGGGAGCGGCGGCGGAAGTAGTCACCGTGGAGACACGGTCGGTCACGCCCGGCTTCTTTGCCGCGTTAGGCATTCCCCTCAAGCGCGGGCGAGGGTTCACCGATGCCGATGGACTGGATGCACCGGAGGTGGCGATCATCGATGAGGCGATGGCCGCGCGCTACTGGCCCGGACAGGATCCAATCGGCAAGCAGCTGATCGTCTACGACAGCACGCGGTGGGAGGTCGTCGGCATCGCCGGCGCGCTGCGGCAGTTCACGCTCGACCGCGACCCCGAGCCCACGCTCTACCTGCCGCGCCGTCGCTCGCAGCAGTGGGTCTCACCCGACGCCACGGTCGTCGTGCGCACCGCGGGCGACCCGCTGGCGCTCGCGCCGGCCGTGCGCGCGGCCGTGCGCTCGGTGGACGCCGACATCCCGGTGAGCGATCTGCGTCCCATCCAGCAGGTTGTCGGCGACACGGTCACGCAGGAACGGCTGCGTACGTTGCTGCTCGCCCTCTTCGCCGCCATCGCGTTCGTGATCGGTGCGGTCGGCATATACGGCGTCGTCTCATACGGGGTGAACCGCCGCATGAACGAGCTGGGCATCCGTATCGCGCTGGGCGCCGAGCAAGGGCAGATCCTGCGATTGGTGATGGGACAGGGGCTGCGTCCGGTGATCGCCGGCGCCGTGTTGGGCGTGATCGGCGCGCTGGCGGCGGGTCGGGTGCTCGCCAGCTTCCTCTACGGCGTGTCGGCCACCGATCCCATCACGTATGCAGCCGTGCTCCTCGGGTTGACGGTCACGGCCACGGTCGCGACCTATCTGCCGGCCCGCCGAGCGACCAGAGCGGACCCGATCACGACACTGCGCAGCGAGTAGGGGCGGTTATGGGCGCGTAACGGTCACCGAGGAACCACTTCTGCTTTCCTGCGCGTTCGTGCGGTAGGTGGTCGCACGAACGAACACGGAGGAATGACAGGTGAAGATTCTGGTGACCGGCGGCACGGGGCTCGTGGGCTCGCACGTGGTCCGCGAGCTCCTGGCGCGCGATCAGGAGGTGTACGTCCTCACCCGGGACGCGAAGAAGGTGGCGGGGCTCCCCAACCGCGTGCGCGGTATAGTGGGGGATCTGGGGGAGGTCGAGACGGTCCGGACCGCGTTCAAGGGGATGGACGCCGTCTTCTTGATCAACGTGGTGACCCCCAAGGAGACGCACGAAGGGATCATGGGCGTGAACGGCGCCATGATCGGCAAGGCGAAGCGCCTGGTGTACCTCTCGGTGCAGAGCGCCGATGAAGCGGCAACGCTCCCGCACTTCGGCGGCAAGACATCGGTCGAGCTGGCGGGGCAGCGATCGGGGATCCCGTACACCATCCTTCGGCCGAACAACTACCACCAGAACGACCGCTTCTATCAGGCCGCGCTGGTGGAGCACGGCATCTATCCGCAACCGATCGGCCGTAAGGGGATTTCGCGCGTCGACGTGCGCGACATCGCCGAGCTCGCGGCGATCGCGCTCACGTTGGGCGGGCACGAGGGGAAGGTGTACGACCTGGTGGGTCCGCGTCCGCTCACCGGACAGGATTGCGCCGAGATCTGGAGCCGCGCGTTAGGCAGGAAGGTGGAGTACGGCGGCGACGATCTGGACGCGTGGGAGAAGCAGTCGCTCCAGTACATGCCCGACTGGCTGGTGTTCGACTTCGGCAACATGTACGCCTGGTTCCAGGCCAACGGCTGGCCAGGCACCGCGCAGGCTATCTCGACGCTCACCTCGATCCTCGGCCACCCGCCCCGCGACCTCGAGAGCTACGCGCGCGAGATGGCGGCCGCGTGGAAGGCCTAGTTGGCATGTGCAGTCATCACGGATTCCTGTAGACGTCGACAGGCTTGTCGTCGCGGCGCAGGACCTCCGCGTTCACCCATGGATACGCCCCGTACGGTCGCCGGCGTGGCCACAGTTCATTGAGCGTGTCGTCGTCGTACAGCACGCCGCCCTTCATCACGTAGCGGATGTCGAGCGTGTTGCGGATGTTCTCCAGGGGGTTGGAGCCCAGGATCATGAGGTCGGCGAGCTTTCCCACCTCGAGCGTGCCGAGGTCCTGTGAGCGGCCAATGAAATGTGCGCCGTGCGCGCTCGCGACCTCGAGCGCGCCCATGGGACCGAGCGCAGACGCGGCCATCCACACCTCGTAGTGCGAGCCGGTGCCGTTGTGCTGGCCGTGCGCGCCGATCGAGCCGTAGCCGCCGGCGGCGATGATGTCGGCCAGCCCCTGAGCCAGAAACGGAAAGCTGTAATCGGTCTCGGGGCGCAGCATGCGGCGGCGCGTCTGCGGCACCAGCTGGCGCCACGGCAGCCAGCGCTGCTGCTTCGCGTCCCTCCACTGCTCGATCTCGGCGTAGAAATACTCCTCGTTCCAGGGGCCGGGACCGCCCACCATGAACGTCGGCGAGTACACCCCGCCCGTCTTTCCGATGAATGTCGAGAGATCGCTGTACATGGGCAGGTAGCTCATGGGGTGCTCGAACCCCGTCTGCCCATCCATCAGCATCCCGATCACGTACTCCAGCGCGTCATTCTCGGCGGTCACCATGAGGCCGCGCTTGCGGGCGATGTCGGACACCCACTGTCGCTGGTCGCGCCGAGGCTGAAGATACTGTTTCAGTGAGATCGCGCCCCAGTCGGCCAGGCGGTTGATGCTCGCCTCGGCGGCCTCGTAGCTCGACATGTCTGCCTGACGAGAGCCGTCCCAGGCGTAGAGCGGGTCACCGGTGGAGAACACGCGCGAGCCCACGATGAGCCCGGCGTCGGTCATCTCCGCAGTGGGGAAGATGTTCTGCGACCACATGGACGGGTCCATGGTGGTCGTGACGCCGTAGGCCAGGAAGATGGCCGTCTCGTAGTTGTGCTGCGGGATGATGCCGCGGTGCTCGCGGAAGTTGTGCGAGTGGACATCGATCCAGCCGGGGATGATCGTCGCGCCGGCGAGGTCGATCGTGGTATCGGCCTCGGTGGTAGCGCACTCTCCCACGCACGTGATGCGGCCTCGCCGCACGATGAGGTTGCCACGCTCGATCACTCGCCGATTGGCGAGGGTGACGATTCGGGCGTTGGTGAGCGCAATGGTTCCCGACGGCACCGCTGCCCGGACGGACAGTTCGATCTCGATCGTGTCGGTGGGTGCGAGCTCGGTGAGCGTCGCGCGACCGACCTCCACCGTGTCGCGCACCTGGAGCGTGTCGGTCCGCGGGCGCGCCGTGTCGGGACGCGCGAGCGTGTCGCGTGGCACCACCACCGTGTCGGTGCGCACCCGGCGAACGGTATCGGTGCGAGCGGGGGGCGCCAAGGCGAGCCGGTCGGGGTCGACGCGGTGCGCGTAGTAGCGCATGCCGCTCCCGAACTCGAGCGTGCGCGCGTTGCGCCAGCGCGGGAAGAGCCCGCCCTCCTTGCTCAGCTGCGTGACCGGCAGCTTGCCGCGGCGCTTGTCGATGCGCGGCGGCTCGCTCCCCGTGCCGGTGAG
>DATFFZ010000075.1:0-20969 GCA_035249845.1 Gemmatimonadaceae bacterium | reverse complement strand
GATGTCCACCACCGCCCAGCGCCCCACTCCGAGGTCGAAGTGCGCCAGCGCGCTGCGGTAGCCGAGCCGGGCCTCGTCCTCTCCCTCGAGCACGCGGACGGGGAGACCGGCGTCGGCGCGCACCAGCTCGACGAACTCGTCGGCGTTGCTGGCGTCGCGCACCGCGCTGGTGGCCACCGCCTCCACCCGGCCCGCGCCGTGCGCGCGGGCGAGCGTGGCCATGCGGAGCACGGCGTCGGAGGCGCGGCGCATCGCCGCGGGATCGAGCATTCCGCTCGTCTCCAGGCCGGCGCCCAGTCGCGGCGCATCCTTCAACTCGTCGATCACTCTGATGGCGCCTGAGGAGTCGACGTCGGCCACGATGGCGCGGATGGAGTTGGAGCCGATGTCGATGGCGGCCACCCGTTCCACGGACGGCGTGCGCGCGCCGGGCTGGCGCAGCGGAATGACCTTCGAGCTCTCCCCGCGTCGGGCCATCTCAGCCGAGCCGCTGGACGGCCCGCTCCTCGAAGTGGTGCTTGATCTGCTTCCCTTCGGCCAGGTACACGGCGTCCTCGCCGATGTTGGTGGCGAGGTCGGCCACCCGCTCCAGATTGCGGCTCACCAGGAACAGCTCGAGCGCCGCGGAGATCGTCTTCGGATCTTCCATCATGTGGGTAACCAGGATGCGGAAGAGCGAATCGTGGAGGGCGTCCACCTGGTCGTCGGCCCGACAGACCGCGCGGCCGAGCTCGCCGTCGGAGCGAATGAAGGCATCGAGCGCGTCACTGAGCATCTTCCGTGCTCGGCGTGCCATGTCCTCGATCTCGGGGTCGGGGGTGATCTTGGCGCTCTGCGAGGCCAGACGCTGCGCGCACTCGGCGATGTTGACCGCGTGGTCACCCACGCGCTCCAGGTCGCTCGAGACCTTGATGGCGCTGATGATGAAGCGAAGATCGCGCGCCATCGGCTGCTGGAGCGCCAGCAGGGAGACGGCGAGCTGCTCGACCTCGAGCTCGAACTCATCGATCTCGCGGTCGCCGTTCAGAACCAGCTCGGCCTTGGCGGCATCGCGGGTGAGCAAGGCGTCCACCGCGGTGTCCACGAGCGCTTCGGCTCGTTCCGACATGTCGAGGAGCCGCTGCTTGAGCAGGTCGAGCTGCTCGTGAAAGTGGCGGAAGCCGCCGTCGGGTGTCATCCAAACCTCCCTGTCACATACGCCTCGGTGCGCGGCTCACGCGGGCTGGTGAAGATGGTGCTGGTGGCGTCGGTCTCGATGAGCTTGCCGAGGTAGAAGAAGGCCGTGTAGTCCGACACGCGCGCCGCCTGTTGCAGGTTGTGCGTGACGATGACCACAGTCAACTCCTCCTTGAGCTCGTAGAGCAGCTCCTCGATCCGCTGGGTGGCGATCGGATCGAGGGCGCTGGCGGGCTCGTCGAGCAGGAGCACCTCCGGATTGTTGGCCAGCGCACGCGCGATGCACAGCCGCTGCTGCTGCCCGCCGGAGAGCTCCAGCGCGCTCTTGCGCAGGCGATCCTTCACCTCGTCCCAGAGCGCCGAGCGACGGAGCGAGTGCTCCACCATCTCGTCGATCTCGCCGCGGGCGCTGGTGCCGTTCACGCGCGGGCCGAAGGCGACGTTGTCGTAGATGGACTTCGGGAAGGGGTTCCAGCGCTGGAAGACCATCCCCACTCGCTGCCGGAGTGCGACGACGTCGGTGCCCGGCGCGTAGATGTCGGCGCCGTCGAGCTGGAGCTGTCCGCTCGAGCGCGTGCCCGGGATCAGCTCGTTCAGGCGGTTGATGGAGCGGAGGAAGGTCGACTTCCCGCACCCCGACGGTCCGATGAGCGCGGTGATCGTGCGGGCGCGAAGGACGAGGTCGATGCCGTGCAGCGCCTGCTTCTCCCCGTACCAGAAGGAGAAGTCGCGCGCGGCCACCGCTCCCGGGTGGTCGTCGGCCGGGAGCGCGGTGGAGGCCGGCCGACGGTCGGCGAGCGCGCCGGTGAGTGCGGTCATCCGAAGCGGCCGGTGATGTAGGACTCGGTGCGCTGATCGCGCGGCGTGGTGAAGAGTTGCGTGGTGGGCGCCAGCTCCACCATCTCGCCCGACAGGAAGAACGCGGTGTGATCGGACACGCGGGCCGCCTGCTGCATGTTGTGCGTCACGATCACGACCGCGATGTCGCGCCGGAGCTCGTAGACCAGCTCCTCGATCCGCTGGGTGGACAGCGGGTCGAGCGACGCGGTGGGCTCGTCGAGCAGGAGCACGGCCGGCTCGGAGGCGAGCGCGCGGGCGATGCACAGGCGCTGCTGCTGCCCGCCCGAGAGCGCGGTGGCGCTGGCGGACAGCCGGTCCTTCACCTCCTCCCAGAGCGCGGCGCGGGTGAGCGCCCGTTCAACGATGTCGGCCGTCTCTCCCCGGCCCGGGTGTGAGCGGCCGAGAATCTTGAGTCCGGCGGCGACGTTGTCGCGGATGGACATGGTGGGGAACGGCGTGGGCCGCTGAAAGACCATCCCGATGTGCTTGCGCACCGCGATGGGACTGACCCCCTTGGCGTAGATGTCGCGCCCATCGAACACCACGCGTCCCTCGACGCGCGCGCCGGCGATCGTCTCGTGCATGCGGTTGAGACAGCGCAGGAAGGTGGACTTCCCGCACCCCGACGGGCCGATGACGGCCGTGACGTTGCGGTCGAGCAGCTCCATGCTGACGCCCCGCACGGCGTGCACGCGGCCGAAGTACGCGCTCAGCGCCTCGGTGCGAATGCGAGTGCGCGGCTCCTCGTCAGGCGCCACACGCTCGGCGCGCAGCGGCTCGCTCACGTCGGCGAGAGGGCGCGGCTCAGTCGCCACCAGCGCCGAATCGAGCGCGCGTGGCGAATCGTGCCGCGATGCTGATGACGAGGACGAGGCCGATGAGGACGAGCGATCCTGCCCAGGCGAGGGCGTGCCATTCGTCATAGGGGCTGAGAGCATAGGCGAATATCTGGAGTGGAAGCGCGGCGATCGGCTGATCGATGGCCACGGACCAGAACTGGTTGCCGAAGGCGGTGAAGAGGAGCGGGGCGGTCTCCCCGGCGATACGCGCCATGGCGACGAGCGCGCCGGTGACGATCCCGGCCATGGCGGTGCGCAGGACGATGGTGAGCGACGTGCGCCATCGCGGATAGCCGAGCGCCAGCGCCGCCTCTCGGAGCGCGACCGGAACGAGACTCACCATCTCCTCGGTGGTGCGCGTCACCATGGGGATCATCATCGCGCCCAGCGCGATCCCGCCCGCCAGCGCCGAGAACTGACCCATGGGACGGACCAGAAACTGCCAGGCGAAGATCCCCATCACGATCGACGGGAGACCGTTCAGCACGTCGGCGAGAAAGCGCACACCGTTGGCCAGACGGGTGCCCCGGTTCTCGGCCAGGTAGAGCCCGGCGCCGATCCCGACCGGCAACCCCAGGGCGCAGGCGATCCCGATGAGCATCAGCGTGCCGACGATCGCGTTGGCCATTCCGCCGCCGGCTTCGCCCACCGGGCGCGGAGTCTCGGTGAAGAAGTCGAGACCGATCGACGCCGCTCCATTTCTCACGAGATGGTACAGGATGAAGAGCAGCGGCAAGGTGGCCACCACCGCCGCGATGCCGAGCAGGCCAGCCATCACGAGGTTCACGACGCGCCGGCGGGCGAGCGTCTTGACGGTCCGCTCGGCGAAGACGCGCTGCTGGATGCTGGGACGCCGCGGGGCGCGCGGCTCCTCCGGGGTGGCGAGGGTGGCGGGGGTGCCGGTAGTCATGCGGTCTGAGCGCCCCGGCCGCGCGACACCTGCCACACCAGCCAGCGCGCGATGGCGTTCACGATGATGGTGATGACGAAGAGGGTGAGCCCGACCGCCATGAGCGCCGAGAGGTGGATGTCCTTGGACGCTTCGCTGAACTCGTTGGCGATGAGCGACGCCATGGTGTACCCCGGCGCGAAGAGGGATGCCGCGATCTCGTGGCGGTTCCCGATGAGCATGGTGACCGCCATCGTCTCGCCGAGGGCGCGACCGAGTCCGAGGATCACGCCACCCACGATGCCCGATTTGGCGTAGGGGAGCACCGCGCCCCAGATCATCTCCCAGCGCGTCGCGCCTAATGCGAGCGCCGCCTCGCGCTGCGAGCGAGGCACCGCCAGCAACACCTCTCGGGAGACCGACGAGATGTAGGGGAGCACCATGATCGCCAGGATCAGACCGGCGGCCAGCATGCTGGGTCCGTAGGCCGGACCGGCGAAGAGCGGCAGCACGCCCAGACCGAGCGTGTCGCGGAGGAAGGGCATCACGTACTGCCGGAGCAGGGGGAGGAGCACGAAGATCCCCCACAGGCCGTACACCACGCTGGGGATGGCGGCCAGCAGATCGACGAAGAACCCGAGCGGCTGGCGCAGCCATCGTGGCGCGAGCTCGGAGAGAAAGAGCGCCACGCCGATGGCGAGCGGCGTGGCGATGACGAGCGCGATGATGGAGCTGACGATGGTGCCGTAGATGGCGGTCGCCGCACCGAACTGCTCGCGCACCGGATCCCAGGTGCTGGAGGTCAGGAAGGAAAGTCCGAAGCGCGCGAAGGCGGGCGCGCCCGCGATGCCGACCTCGATGGCGATGAAGACGAGCAGCAGCGGGATGCAGAGCGCGAAGAAGGTGATGGCGATCCGATAGATGCGATCGCCGATCGCCGCGCTCTCCAGTCGCACGACGAGATTACCGCCGCTTCGCGGGGGCCCCGGCGCGTCCGACGCCGGGACGTTGCCCGTCATGTGGTCGTACCGATGCGGACCGAGTCGAGCCGCGCCTCCAACATGGGGACGAGCGCATCCGGCAGGGGCGCGTAGTCGAGCGGCGGCGCCATCGCCTGCCCGTCGCGTATCGCCCAGCGGAGGAAGTCCACCAGCTTGCGTCCCTTGTCCGCGTTCGGCTGCTCGCGGTACAGGAGGATCCAGGTGAACGACGCGATCGGATACGCGTCCGCCCCGGTCGGGTTCACGATCGAGACGCGGAAGTCGGTCGTGGGGGGCAGTGTCGCCATTGCGCCGGCGGCGGCGGCGGTGATCGACCCGATGGCCGGCTCCACGAAGTTGCCAGACGAGTTCCGGACCGCGGCTGCCGGAAGGCGGTTCTGCCGCGCGTAGGCGAGCTCGACGTAGCCGATGGCGTTCGGCGTCTGCTTCACCTGGCCGGCCACCCCTTCATTGCCCTTGCCACCGAGCCCCACGGGCCACTGCACTTCCTTGCCGCGGCCAGGCCCGCGCGACCAATCCTGGCTCACCGACGCGAGGTAGTCGGTGAAGACGAAGGAGGTGCCGCTCCCGTCCGATCGATGGACGACGATGATGTCCGCGTTCGGCAGCGAGACGCCCGGATTCAGCGCGGTGATGCGGGTGTCGTTCCACTTGACGATCCGTCCGAGATAGATGTCGGCGATCGCGTCCGAGGTGAGCTTGAGAGGTTGCGCGACGCCGGGCAGGTTGTACGTCAGCACCACCGCGCCGAGCACGGTGGGGACGTGGAGCACCGCGCCGCCCTTCGCGCGCGAGATCTCCTCGTCGGTCATCGGGCTGTCGGAGGCACCGAAGTCGACCGTGCCCTCCGAGAGCTGCCGGATGCCGCCGCCGGAGCCGATGCTCTGATAGTTGATGCGGACGCCCTTCTGCCGATCGTACTCGTGTATCCACTTGGAGTAGATCGGGTAGGGAAACGTCGCGCCGGCGCCGGTGAGCTCCACCCGGCCGCTCCCCGCCACACTCCCCGCTGCCGAGTCCGAGCCCTGCTGCCCACCACCGCCGCACGCCGCCAGTAGGACGGCGGCGATCGTCGCCACGAATGCGAGCCTCACGGGTCGCTCTCCGATGAATGTCGTCGTCATGCTCGAAAGCTACCGGCTGCCGGGCACGGCCGATTCGCCCGTTTCGTAACGAGAATGTCACGACCACGCCGGGGTGGCTGCTGGCCCCCGTTCAGAAGCCCGCCACGACGTGCAGGAACCAGGTCTTGGTGGTGGGCGCCAGCGTCGGGTTGGACGTGGTCTGCTCCTGGTAGTCCACCGCCAGCGAAGTGGTGCGCGCCAGATCCCAGATGGCTCCGGCAATGATGAAGCGGGTGCGACCGTCGGCCGAATCGTCGGGGCGGAAGCGGTCGTAGCGGGCAACGAAGCGGAGCGGCGTGCGGCTCCCGGCGTCGGCGATGGCCAGGGGCCGCACCAGGGCGAAGGTGGAGAAGAGGCGCCCAGTGGTCTCCCGCACGACGCGTGGCGAGATCGGCGTGTTGTCTCCCAGCTCGCTCTCGTCGATCCGGCTCGAGTAGCTGACGACGGCGGTGAGACGCGGGTCGCGCAGCCCGGCGAACGCACCCCAGCGATCGCGTCTGAGTCCCGACCCGACGCTCCCCACCTGCCCCGCTCCGCCGGAGACGAAGCGGCTGGCGAGTGCTCCCTTGTAGCCCCACGCGCTGAGCGTGGCCGTCCGCAACAGAGGTGAGTCGCTGTTGGCCAGCGGCGTGAGAGTGAGGCGAGCGGCGACGTCCTTGAATCGGTCGGTCTCGCGCGACGTGTAGCCGGGCCCGTTGGTGACGGTCGTATAGAGCTCGCCAAACTTGTTAGGCAGCGAGACCGCGCCGGCGGCGCCGAGGTCGGCCGACGCGAAGTAACCGAAGCGCTCCTCGGCGGCGTTGCCGAGCCATCGCGGCCAGAACGTCTCGAGGTGCTCGATCATCACCGTGTGCAGCATGCCGAAGCGCGCCAGCGCCCCCCAGTCCGCCGGCGACTCGGCCTTCATCGCGTCGTACTGGAGGTACGCGTACTTGGCGCGGATAACCCAGCCTCGATAGAAGCCGTCGTTGTTCGGATTCTGTTGCTGGAAGACGTCGATCGTCACGCGCGCGCTCACCCGCTCGGCGATGACGGCTCGCGCGGTCAGATAGGCGCGCTCCACGTCGAAGCGATTCTGATCCTTGGCGCTCTCGTCGGTGCGATACTGGAAGTTGGCGAACAGGAGGCCGGAGAGCTCGACCTTCGGCGTATCCGAGGAATCCTTCGTGGCGCTCGGCGGATACGTGGGCTGCTGCGCGCCAAGCGCGAGCGGGAGGAGCGCGACGAGCGAGAGCGTGAGGGAAGGGGCGGGATGTCGCATGTCGTGGGCGCGATCGGCCGGTTGGGTCGCGCGAAACGTATCGTTTCGGTAACGAGACGCGCGGCCCGCTCCGTAACGGTCACGTCACGATGCTGCTCTCGCTCGCTCGGCGACAGGCCACCCGCTCAGAAGTCGTTGCCGAAACCCATGAACTTGTAGCGGCCGTCGCGCTCGAGGATCGAGCCGAAGAGGCGGACGGTGCTGGTGTCGCCGCGGACGGCGAAGGTCACCCGGCAGTAGTCGTGCGTGAGGTTGGCGCCGTCCGCGGCCGGAGGGCGGCAGTGGTGGCTGACGTAGCGGAGCGGCTTCCCTCCGAGCCGCGAGAACGTCCTGGTGATGCCGACGCGGCTGTTCTCCATGTTGAGAAACCACCAGAGACCAGCTTGCTGCCTGACGGCGAACGGACTGGTGGGATAGTACAGATGGGCGAACTCCGCTCGCGTCACGAGCATGCCGCGAACGTCGTTGGTGTCCTGCCGTTCCACAGCCGCCAGGAAGCGGCGCACCAGCGCGTCGCGGCTACGCTCTCCGCCGCTCAGCTCGGCCGGTGTGGGGAGACCTCGGCGAAAGTCCGAGAGCGCCCGCTCCAGCGACGCGCGACGTCCTTCGGTGCGCGGCGAGGAGGAGGCCTGCGCGGCATCGCCGCAGCCGGCGGAGCCGACGGCCAGGAGCAGGATGAGAGACGCACTCCATGGCCGACGCCCGAGCGCCGGCTTGGCGACGGTCATCGCTGTGCGTAAGCGGTCCAGCCCAGCCACCACTTCCCGCCGTCCGCCGCCACCGGGTCCCACGCGCCGCGATAGCTGGTACCGGTGACGAAGCTCCCCGCGCGGGTGGCCAGGCCTCCGGAGAACGCGCCGGTGCCGCCGGTGCGCGCGGAGGCGTTGGCGGTGAGGCTCCAGTCCAGTTGAGTGCCCGCACCCGGTGTCGCCGGCAAGTCGGAGAAGACCGACGTGGCGGTCACCGTCCCGGGATCGAGCACGATGTCGTTGGCCACCGCGTCGACGGTGAAGCGGCCACTTCCCCCCTCGAAGAGTGGCGCGTTGCTCCCGGCGGTGTTTCCGCTCTCGATCACCGACACGTTGCTCACCAGCGCGTTTCCTTCGTTGAACCGCGTCTGCGTGTCCGCGTCGCGGAGGCTGATGGCGGCGCGCGGCCACCGCGCCAGGATGCCGTTCACGAGGAATCCGCCGGTGCCGCGACGGAGCACCATGCCGATCCCACCCGAGGTGCTGGTAATCCGGGCGATCGGGCCGGTGCCGACCAGCGTCCAGTTGGCGAACACGGGGATGTTCAGTGGCTCGGAGTTGAAGCCGAGCGTGCACCCGCTTCCCGACGCCGAGCCGCAGCCGTCGATCTCGAAGCCTTGCGGGTCGGAGGAGAGGACGCCCGACTGCGGATCGGGATCGAGCACGGTGCTCTGAAAGGCGATCAGGTACTGATTGCGGCCAATGTACCCCTCCGCGGCATCGAAGTGGTCGTCGCCCGACTCGTAGGACACGAGGTACTTCGCGTCGACCGCGCCACCGAACCACTCGAAGGAGTCATCGAGGCCGGCCAGCGCCTGGAGGTGATCGAGTCGCGTGCCGCTCCCGACCGCCGCGAAGGTGAAGGCGTTCAGCTCCTGATTGGCGGCCACGCCGAATCCCGCGAACTCGACGCGGACGTAGCTGAGGATCCCACTGTTGTCCGCGTTGTTGGTTCCGCCGCCGTAGTCGATCGCCGGGTTGGACACGGGCGTGCCCGTCCCTTCCAGATCGATCGTTCCGGCGCGGTTGATGATTCCGTTGCCGATGAGGATGAGTCCGCCCCAGTCGCCGGGGAGGCGGGTGCCCGGCGCGCGGCTCGACGTGAACACGATCGGCGCGTCGGCGCGACCTTCGGCGATGATCCGCCCGCCGCGCATCACGAAGAGCGCCGAGCCGCGCGCTCCCTGGATGACCGTCCCCGGCATGATGGTGAGCGTGGCGCCAGGCTGCACGTGCACGTAGTCGGTGAGCGTGTACGTGGTCTCGGCGAAGAAGGTGCGATCGGCGGTGATGTCCTCGCTGATGTCGGCGGCGCCCGGGGCGACGAAGCCGTCGTCGGTACCGGTGACGTCGATGCATCCGCCGAGGAGCGCGGTGAATGCCGCCAGCATCGTGAGGCGAGCGGGCAGTGAGCGAAGCGAGCGAGGCATGTGTGTGTCGTGTAGGTGAAGGAGCTGGTGGTGTCGTGCGCGCGTTTCCACGTCGAATGCGTCGATCACCGGCGCCAGGTGAGGCCGGCGGTGAAGACTCGCCCGGAGCGATAGGACTCGCGGGTGACCGTCCCCTGCGTCACCTCGTAGGGCTCGTCGAGTACGTTCCTGGCGTCGAGCTTTCCACTCACCCCGCGAAACACCGGGAAGCGGAGGGAGAGGTCGAGCACGTTCCGCGCTTCCTCGTATACGTTGGGCAGCGGGAGCAGGCTGGCGCTGTAGATGCGCCGCCCCACGACGTTGTAGAGCGCGGTGACGCTGGTACGCCCGCTCTCGTCGGCGTAGGTGAGGCCGGCGTTCACGACGTACGGCGCCTGTCCCACCATGGCGCGCGAGTCGTCGGTTGAGCCGGCACCGAGCGCTCCCACCTCGATCTTGCTCTCCATCACAGTCGCGTTGGCGAAGAGCGAGAATGGCTGGAGAGCGGGACTGAGGAACCCCAATCCC
The DNA here is from genome assembly GCA_035249845.1 of Gemmatimonadaceae bacterium. Classification (GTDB taxonomy): domain Bacteria; phylum Gemmatimonadota; class Gemmatimonadetes; order Gemmatimonadales; family Gemmatimonadaceae; genus DATFBY01. The sequence goes on along the minus strand of DATFFZ010000075.1, from coordinate 11,153 downwards.
TTTCGCGCCTCGACCTCGACGCCGTAGTTGTCCGCCGACTCGGCGTTCTCGAACGTCGTCACGCGCGTTCCCGATGTCCCGCGATAGATCCGCTCGATCGGGTCCACGAACTGCTTGGCGAAGAGCGCGACGCTCAGCACCTCGCCGCTGGCCGGATACCACTCCCAGCGTACATCGGCGTTCCGGATGAGCGTGCGCTTCAGGTTTTCGTTACCGCGGAACTGCTCGCCGGCGATCACGTCGCGCTGGTTGATCGGCACCACCTCGCGGTACTCGGGTCGGGCCAGCGTCTGCGACACCGACACACGAAGGTTCTGCGACGGAGTGAGCCGGAAGGTGAAGGCGGCCGAAGGGAGGACGTCGGTCGCTTCCTTGGCGATGGGGATGCTCCGGCCGCCGAACGTCTCGCGGGCGCTGACCCCCAGCACCCAGCGCTCGAGCCGGGCGCCGCCGATGAAGCGCAGCCGGTCGCCGAGCTGATACTCGACCATGGCGAAGCCGGCGGCGATCACTTCCTCGGCGCGATAGGAGCCGCCCTGCGTGAGAGGCGTCAGGCGGAAGACGCTGCTGCCTGGCGCCACGAACGCGCCGCCGAAGATCTCTTCGGGTGCTCGCTCGCGATCTTCGCGCGACAGATTGGCGAGAATCGCGTACGAGCTGGCATTGGCGTCCCGCTCGGTGTAACGCGCGAGCCCGCCGAGCTTGAGCAGGTGCTCGCGCCCAGGTTGCCCGAAGCGCAGCGCGTACGAGCCGGCGCCGTTGATGCTCTGCTCGCGAAGATCGGCGAAGGTGCGCACCGCGCCTTCGCTCCCACCGAAGAGAAACGGAGTGCCGCCCTGCGGATCGGTGGCGTAGACCAGCTCCGAGCGGTCGGGCTCGTCGCGCTTCACGCGCGCGTAGGTGCCGGACCAGTCGACGCGGTGCCGGTCGCCGAACTGGTGCTCTCCGGCCAGCTGCGACGACCACACCGAGCGCTCGACGTAGCGGAGGCGCTGAATCTCGAAGGGGAAGGCGGTGTTCTCATCCAGCCCCGATTCGACCCGCGCTTCGTTGTCGGCGCTGCGCGAATAGGTGTTGTTCAGGCTGAGACGCGAGTGCGTGCCAAGGAGCGTCGAGAGGTTGAGCAGCCCGCCCCAGAGCACGCTGGCGCGCCCGGTCTCGCCGTCGTAGCGATCCACTTCGGCGGTGCCGACGCCGTCGGGCGTGGTGACCGGCACGGCGTAGGCGCGCACCTCGTTCGAGCGGATCTCCTGACTGTGCGAGTAGGTGAAGGAGCCGATGTATCCGAACCGGCGACCGAAGATCGGGTCGCTCCCGCCCACCGACAGCGCCACCGAGCTGTTAGGCGCGCCTGAGTGCGAGTCGGCGGTCCACGCGTTGCGGAAGGAGCGCACCATGGTGTTGTACGCTTCCTGGGTGGGCGCGGGAACGAAGCTCCCGGCGTTGGCGACGGGCGCCGGGAGTGCGCGCCTGTCCACGCCGAAGGCGAGCCAATCGAGTCCGGCGCGCGGGGCGGCGAAGACGCTCTGGGCGGTCGCGCGATCGTTGTAACCGAGCGAGGTGGAGTAGGTCACCAGACGTCGGCCGGGGAACTCGCGCGTCTCCAGGTCCACCTGCGCGCCGCTGAAATCGCCGGGCTGATCCGGCGTGAAGGTCTTCGACGTGGTGACCGACTGGAGGAGACCGGTGGGGAAGAGGTCGAGCGGCACCACCTTCCGCTCCGGCTCGGGGCTGGGGATTCTCGAGCCGTTGAGCGACGTGGTCGTGTAGCGCTCGCCGAGTCCGCGCACGAAGACGTATCGGCCGTCCTGCACGCTGACGCCGCTGACGCGCTGCACCGCCGCGGCCGCGTCGGAGTCCGGGCTGCGCGCGATCTGCTCGGCCGTCACCGCGTTGACGATGTTGCTCGCGGTGCGCTGCCGGTCGAGCGCCTCGCTCACCGTGCCGCGCTCCGTCGCCGCGGTCACCTCCACGGCGGCGAGCTGCACGGTGGCCACGTCGAGGGAGATCATCTGCTCGATCACGGCTCCGGCCGGAAGCACGATGCCCGTCACGGTCTTGGGCTGATAGCCGAGCAGGCGTACGTGCAGCGACACCGTCCCCGAGGGAATTCGGGCGATGTCGAAATTCCCGTCGATCCGCGACTGCGTTCCGAGCGTCGTGCCGACGACCTGAATCCCCGCGTTGCTGAGCCCGCGTCCGGTGGAGGCATCGATGACGCGTCCGGTGATGCGTCCCGCGGCCTGCTGTGCGTCGAGGGTGCCGGTGGTGAGAGGACCGAGCAGGAGGAGCGCGGCCGCCGACGTCCATACCGATCGTCGAGTCATGTCCCGTCACGGTTCGAGGTGGTCGCGGCGGGTCTTCGCCCGCCGACGGCCGGTGCGTACCGGCACCAGGAACCTCTCTCCGCGACATCTCGAACCAGGCACGGCCTCGCAACGAACGTGTCACGGGGCGCGGTGACCGACGTGTGTCAGATGGGCGGCGCTGTGGCGGGGAACAGCACCGACACTGCGGTGCCCTTGCCGAGCGTGCTCTCGGCGCTCACCCGGGCGCCGTGCGCTTCGGCGAGGTGGCGCACGATGGCGAGGCCGAGGCCGGTGCCGCCGGCATCGCGCGCGCGACCGCTGTCGACGCGATAGAAGCGCTCGAAGATGCGCGGCAGGTGCTCGGGCGCGATGCCGACACCGGTGTCGCGCACGCCCACGCGCATCCCGTCGCTCTCGCGTTCGGCGAAGATCGTCACCGTTCCGCCGTCGCCGGTGTGGCGGAGCGCGTTGTCGACCAGGTTGGAGAGGATCTGCCGGAGCGCGGTCGGGTCGGCGGTGATGAGCGTGCTCTCCGACATTTCGATGCCCAGCGAAACGTTCTTCCGCCGCGCCTCCGGCGTGCAGGAGGCGACCAGCTCGCCGGCGAGCGCGCGGACGTCCACCGGCGCGGGATTCGGACGCCAGCCGCCGGACTCGATGCGCGAGAGGTCGAGCAGGTCGTCCACGATGCGCTGCATGCGGCGCGCGTTCACGAGGATGGTCTCCACGAACTGGCGCCGCTGCGCCTCGGGGAGCTCCTCCGACTCGAGCGTCTCGGCGAAGCCCCCGATCACCGTCAGCGGCGTCTTGAGCTCGTGGGAGACGTTGGCGACGAAGTCGCGGCGGATGGTCTCCAACCGGCGGACCTCGGTGAGATCGTACAGCGCCACCACGGCGCCCCCCTCGGCGAGCGGCAACGCCGTGAGCGCCAACGTCCGGCCTTCGTGCAGGAGCTCGTCGTGCTCCACCGCCTTGCCGTCGAGCGCGTCGGCCAGCGCCTCGCGCAACACACGCTCGCGGGGCAGGAGGTCCACCGAGAAGGGGGTCGCCTGACGAATGCCCAGCAGCTCCCGGCCCACGTCGTTGATGCGCACCACGCGTCGACGCGCATTGACCGCCACGACGCCCTCGTGCAGCGCCTCGATGAGCGCGCCCATGAGCTCGTCCTCGGCCTGGAGCGCCCGCAGCCGCGCGCCGAGCTGCTCGGCCATGCGGTGGATGGCGGCGGCCAGGTCGCCGACCTCGCCGGGCGCCGAGAGGGCCGGACGCCGGGAGAGGTCGCCCGCCGCCAGCGCCTGCGTCACGTCGCGCAGCTCTTCTATGGGACGCGAGACGTCGCGCGAGACGGCCACCGCGAGCACCAGCGCCACCACGATGGCGAGCGCGCCGGACAGGAGCACGTCGCGGCGCGCCTGGGCGACGATGGCATCGAGGTGGCGGGTGCCTAACGAGACGCGCGCCACGCCGAGCGAATCGGCGACGGCGACGTACATCTCCTGGTCGCCGGCCGAGGCGCTGGAGCGGGTCGCCACGCCGCGCTCGGCGCCCTGGCGAACCGCGCGCACCTCGGAGCGCTCGGCGTGATTCTCCAGGCCGGCGAGCGCCTCGGCGTCGAAGTGTGAATCGCCGATCACCCGTCCGGCGGAGTCGATCAGCGTGACGCGGTGGCCCAGCGCCTGGCCGGCCGCGTCGGCCAGCGAATCCGCGGCGTCGACGTCGCGCCACTGGCTGGCCACGAAGCGCGCCTCGCGCGCGAGCTGATCGACCAGGAGCTGCTCCAGCTCACCGCGGAGCCGCTGTCCGCTCACCGCGACGACGATCAGGACCAAGACGCCGATCACGACCAGCGTGCCGATCAGCAGCCGGTGCGAGAGCCTCACGAGCTCCGCGTCCCTCCGGCCGGCGCGGCGCTCGCCCGGAAGCGGTAGCCGAATCCGCGCACCGTCTCGATCATCTCGCCGGCGGCGCCGAGCTTGGCGCGGAGTCGCTGGATGTGCATGTCCACGGTGCGGGTCTGAATGTCGGGGGCCGCGTCCCAGACGTTCTCGAGCAGGTGCGCGCGTCCCTGCACGCGACCGCGTCGTTCGGCGAGGGTGAGGAGGAGCTTGTACTCGGTGGGCGTGAGCTCGACGTCGCGTCCGTCGACGCTGACGCGGTGCGCGGTGCGGTCGATGCGGAGGGGGCCGAGGGCGAGGATGTCCGACGGTCCGCCCGCCGGCCCCGAGAGCCGGCGCAGGATGGCGCCGACACGGAGCACCAGCTCCTGCGGACTGAACGGCTTGGTGAGGTAGTCGTCCGCACCTAACGAGAGACCGCGGATGCGATCCGGCTCCTCCCGTCGCGCGGTGAGCATGAGCACCGCGACGCCGCTGGTGCCCTCCGCCTGACGCAAGCGCTCGAGCACGTCGTAGCCGGAGATGCCGGGGAGCATCAGGTCGAGCACGATGAGCGCCGGTCGCTCCTCGCGTGCCGCTTCCAGCGCCTCCGTCCCCGACGACGCGGTGGAAACGCGATAGCCCGCCTTGGCCAGGTGGTACGCGACGAGCGCGACGATGTCCGGCTCGTCGTCCACCACCAGGACGCGCTCGCCAGTGGCCGGCCCGGTCACGCGGGGGCTCGCTCCGGCGCGCGGCGCGCGGTGTCCTGCGTCTCGTGAAGCCGATGGCGAATGCGGGCGACGATCATCTCGATCGCCACCTGATTGCGACCGCCGCGGGGGACGATGATGTCGGCGTAGCGCTTGCTGGGCTCCACGAACTCCAGGTGCATCGGTCGCACGGTGGTGAGGTACTGCTCGATGATCTCCTCCAGAGGGCGGCCGCGCTTGCGCATGTCGCGGCGCATGCGGCGCAGCAGGCGGATGTCGGCATCGGCGTCGACGTACACCTTCACGTCGCACAGATCGCGCACGCGGGCGTCCACGAAGAGGAGGATCCCGTCGATCACCACGACCTGGGTGGGCTCGACGCGAACCGACTCGGGCGCGCGGGCGTGCGTGACGAAGTCGTACACCGGCTTGTCGATCGCTTCGCCGGCCGCCAGGCGGCTGAGCTGCGAGACGAAGAGGTCGATGTCGAAGGCGTCAGGGTGATCCCAGTTGACGTGCCGGCGCTCCTCGTAGGTGAGGTGCGTCAGGTTCTTGTAGTACGAGTCCATTTCGACGAGGGCGACGGACGCGCCGGGCATGGCCTCGGCGACCCTTCGTGCCACCGTCGTCTTCCCCGAGCCGGACCCACCGGCGATACCCATGATGAGCGGCTTCACCGGCGTCATCGCGCCAGCTCGGTGCCGGGCGTACAGTGGGCCGGGCGGCCGGGGAGCACGACGAACGCGCCGTCTCGCGTCGCCCTGGCGGCCACCGAGCCGTGCGTATGCGTGCAGTATACCGGGATCCGCTCGGACCGGGCGTGCGCGAGCACCTCCGGATACGGATGCTGCCTGCCGTTGGCGCCGATGAGAAGCGCGCGTGGTGTCACGATTCTGTACCAGTCACGATTCCGGTCGGTGGAGTTCGCGTCGCGCGCGCCGTGGTGACTCGCCACCAGGACGTCCACGTCGAGCGCGCGGCCGAGTCGGCGCGTCCAGTCACGTAGCTCGTGATGCTCGGCGTCCCCCGGAACGAGCGCCGAAAATGCGCCATAGCGCAAGAGCACGCCTACTGATCGGTTGTTGATCTCGCTGCTCGCACCGGCGCGACGCCGGGCGCCGGCACTCGAGGACGGCGGCGGCGCCAGAAGGGTGATGCGGAGCGTGTCGGTGCCGGTCACCAGCGTGACCTCTCGATCGGATTGGCTCACCACGATGGGGCGTGCCCCCGAGGCGTCGACCTGCCGGAGCAGCCGTCGGTAGCTGTCGAGCGCGCGCGAGTCGCCGTTCCAGGCGAAGGCGGCGACGCGATGCGAGCGGAGCACCGCGGGGAGTCCGTTGTAGTGATCGGTATGCGCGTGGGTGAGGACCACCAGCGCCAGCGAGTCGACGCCGAGTCGTCGCAGCGCGCGGGCCACCGTTTCGGCTTGGTCTCCGCCATCGATGAGCAAGTGCCTGGCGCGGCCGTCGCTCGAGTCGGAGACGAGCACCGCCAGCCCGCCCACGCGACTGTCGCTGACGTCGAGCACCCGGAGCGTGAGGGAGGGGGATGCGGACGGCGAGGCGGACGCGAGCGCGCCCGGGTCCGCGCGCACCCTTTCGTTTCGTCCCCGGTCACCCTCGCAGGCGGTGGCAAGAAAGGTTGCAGCGAGCGCGAGCGCGAGGGTGACGGCGAGCGATCTGGCACGTCGCATCAGTAGCGAAGTTGATGAGCGCGCGACCGAGGGTCAACGGCCTCGCAGTCGCGACGTAGCCACGCTAGCTTGTTGCCCATGAATCGTTTCCCCACTCTTGGCCTCCTGCTTCTGGTGGTCGCCTGCGTCGCGCCACCGCCCCCTCGGCCCGTCCTCGTGGGGGTGGACGAGCCTCCTCCAGTGGACCAGGTGGAGCTGCTGGTGGCCGCCACCACCGACGTCCACGGTCGCCTTCGCGGTTGGGACTATTACGAGAATCGCCCGGACACGCTGCGCGGGTTGTCCAGGGTAGCGACGGTGGTGGACAGCCTGCGGAGTCTGGCCCCCGGTCGGGTGGTGCTGGTGGACGCCGGAGATCTTCTCCAGGGGACCCCGCTCACCTACGTGGCCGCGCGAGTGACGCCGCAATCGGTGCACCCGGTGATCGCGGCCATGAACGTCATGGGGTACGACGCGGCCGCCCTCGGCAATCACGAGTTCAACTACGGCCTGACCACGCTGGCGGTTGCCACCGCGAAGGCGCAGTTCCCATTCCTGGCCGCGAACGCGTACGCGCCGTCGGGTAATCGCGCCTTTGCCGCGTCCAGGGTGATCGACCGATCCGGAGTGCGGATCGGGATCGTGGGCGCCACCAATCCCGGCGCCAATCTGTGGGACCGCGACAATCTGCGCGGACGGCTCGAGGTACGGGACGTCGTGCCGGACGTGCGAGAAGCTGTGGAGGAGGTCAAGCGCACGAATCCCGATGTCGTGGTCGTCCTTCTGCACTCCGGGCTCAACGAGGCGGCGAGCTACGACACCGTCGGCGCCCGGTTGCCGAGCGAGAACGTAGCCGCGCGCGTGGCGCGCGAGATTCCGGGGATCGATCTGATCGTGTACGGCCACTCGCACCGGCAGATGGCGGACACGACCATCGGAACCACCATGCTCATGCAGCCGAAGAACTGGGCGCAGAGCGTGGCGGTGGCGACCATCTCGCTGGCGCGGAGCGGCGGGAAGCTCCGCGTGACCGCCAAGCGGGGGGAGATCATCCCGGTGGCCGGGCGCGTGGAGAGCCAGAAGGTGCTGGACGCCGTCGCCGCCGGGCACGATGCCACGATCGCGTACGTGCAGGGAAGCGTCGGGACGACGTCCGCGGTGTGGCGCTCCGACTCCTCGCGCGTGCGCGACACGCCGATCGTCGATCTCATCCTCGAGGTCCAGCGGCGGACGACCGGTGCGGATCTGGCGGCGGGGTCGGCCTTCAGCACCGACGCGCGCTTCGGACCGGGGCAGATCACCGTGGCGCAGCTGGCCAAGCTCTACCCGTACGAGAACACGCTCAAGATGGTGCGCATCACGGGGCGCCAGCTGCGCGAGTATCTCGAGTTCAGCGCGCGCTACTTCGGAACCGCGGGCACGAGTGATCCGCCGGTGGACCCCGAGATCCCCGGCTACAACTACGACGTCGTGTCCGGCGTCGACTATACCATCGATGTGTCGAAGCCGATCGGCTCGCGCATCACGACGCTCGCCAGAAACGGGAAGCGCGTCGCCGACACCGACTCCTTCACGCTCGCCCTCAACAACCATCGCCAGGCGGGCGGCGGTGGGTTCTCGATGCTGGCCGGCGCGCCGGTGCTCTACGATCACGGGCCGACCGAGATCCGGCAGCTGGTGATCGATGAGGTGAGGCGGCTCCGGACGATCGAGCCGGCGGACGTGCACAGGGAGAACTGGACGATCACCCCCTCCACGGCGATCGGACCCATCTACGCGGCGGTGAACCGCGTGGAGCAGGCGTACATCGAGGGGGCGCCGCCGGCGACCGCGGCGCCGCGGCGCATTCGCGTCATCGCCACCAACGATTTCCACGGTGCGTTCGAGCCGCGCACCGATGCGCGCGGCGTGCGGCGCGGCGGAGCCGCGTACGTGGCCACCGCCATCGAGCAGGAGTCGCGCAACTGCACCGCGTCGTGCGCGGTGCTCCTGCTCGACGGCGGGGACATGTTCCAGGGGACGCCGGCGTCCAATCTCCAGTACGGCCGGCCGATCGTTCAGCTGTACAACATGCTCGGGTACACGGCGGCGGCGCTCGGCAATCACGAGTTCGACTGGACCGTGGACACGCTCCAGGCGCGGATGCGGGAGGCGCGGTATCGCATCCTCGGCGCCAACGTGCGCTTCGGCGATGGGTCGGACGTGCCATGGATTCCCGACGACACGCTGGTGGAGAAGAACGGGATCCGCGTCGGGATCATCGGGGTGTCGCTGGTGGCGACTCCGATGACGACGCGTCCGCAATACGTCCGCGGCCTGCGCTTCGACGACCCGGCGCCGGTGGTGGATGCGCACGCCAAGGTGCTGCGGGCGCGGGGCGCCGAGGCGATCATCGTGGTGGCCCACATCGGCGCCTTCTGCGATTCGGCTTCGGGCTACACCGGCGGGTGCAACGGGCAGATCGTCGATCTCGCCAACACCGTGACCGAGAAGGTGGATGCCATCGTCGCCGGCCACACGCATTCGCGGATCCAGACGGTGGTGAACGGGATCCCGATCGTGCAGGCGTTGTCGAGCGGGCGCGCGATCGGGATCATCGACATCCCGCTCGGCGGCACGCCGGCGGTCAGCGTGCGCCCGGTGTACGCCGACTCGCTGCCGGCATCGGCGCGGGTCGACTCGCTGGTGAAGAGCGCGGTGGCGCGCACGTCGGGGCGGATCAACCAGGTCGTGGCGCGGATCCCGGTCAGCATGGAGCGCAACGGGGAGCAGTACGCGTTGGGCAATCTCATTGCCGACGCGCAGCGCTGGGCGGGGAAGGGGGACTTCGCGGTGATGAACAGCGGCGGGATCCGCACCGACCTGCTCAAGGGCCCGGCCACTTACGGCTCACTCTACGAGCTGCACCCGTTCGGGAACTCGCTCTACCGCCTGACGGTTCGGGGGAGCGATCTCCGGGAGTACCTGGAGAAGATGGTGGACGGAAACCGCATCAACGCACACGTGAGCGGCCTCGAGATCCGCTACGACCCGAAGAAGCCGGCGGGGGAGCGCATCGTGGCGGTGACCACCCAGGAGGGGCGTCCGCTGAACAACACGGCGACGTATACGATCGTCATGAACGATTTCATGGTCGCGGGCGGTGACGGGTTCGGGCTCGGGGAGAGCGCCGTGCGGAGCGACCCGTTGGGCGTGGCCGATCTGGACGCGCTCATCGCTTACCTGCGGACGCGGGGTGAGCGCTTCGTGCCGCCCGAGGAGAAGCGGATCGTCGCGGTGGGTCGGTGACCGAGGAGCGTTCCGAGCGGCTGGTGGTGTTCGTCGATGCCCGCCGCGTGGAGGTCGTGCGCGGCGCTACGGTGCTGGACGCGGTGCGGGCCGCCGATGCGTCGGCTGCCGACGCGGTGCGCGCCGGGGAGCGAGTGGTGACGGACAGCCGCGGACTGCCCGTCGGCGGCGAGACAACCGTGCACGGCGGCGCCATCTTCAGGGTCATTGCCGCCAGGAGACGCGGCACCGACGCCTCCACCGAGCGATAATAGTCCCGTAATGACACCGGTCGTCACCCGAGAGCTGTTGACCAAGCTCCCGAAAGCGGAGCTTCATTGCCACCTCGATGGATCGGTGCGCCCGGCCACGCTGCTGGAGCTGGCGCGCGAGTACGGCAAGCCGATGCCGGCCGACGATTCCGAGGCGCTGGCCGAGTACATGCTCGTGCGCGACGCGCGCTCGCTGGAGGACTACCTGGAGCGGTTCGAGATCACGCTCTCGGTATTGCAGCGCCCGGAGGCGCTGGAGCGGGCGGCGTACGAGCTGGTGGAGGATGCGGCGCGCGACGGCGTCCGCTACATCGAGATGCGCTACGCGCCGGTGCTCAACGTCGGCGAGGGGCTGTCGCTGGGCGAGGCGGTGGAGGAGCCGCTGCGCGGGATCGCGCGCGCGGAGAAGGACTTCGGGGTGCGGGCGCGGGTGATCGTGTGCGCGCTGAGGCATCTCGCGCCGGAGATCTCGCTGGAGCTGGCGCGGCTGGCGGTGGCGTACAAGGATCGCGGCGTCGTGGGGTTCGATCTCGCCGGCGGGGAGCGCGGGAACCCGGCGTCGCGTCACGCCCCCGCCTTCGCCTTCGCGCGGCAGCACGATCTGGCCGTGACGGTGCACGCCGGGGAGGGGGATGGGGCCGACTCGGTGCGGCAGGCGGTGCACTCCTGCTGCGCGCATCGCCTCGGCCACGCCACCCACCTGATCGAGGATCCCGCGCTCACGCAGTACGTGAACGACCGGCGCATCGCGCTGGAGATCTGCCTGACGAGTAACGTGCAGACGCACGCGGTGCCGAGCTACGACGCGCACCCACTCCGCGAATACTTCGATCAGGGCCTCATGGTGGTGCTCAACACCGACAACCGGCTCATGAGCGGCACCACCCTGACCGAGGAGTACTGGCTGGCCGCCCGCCACCTCGACTTCACCTTCGACGAGCTCTCGCGCGTGGCGCTCGACTCGTTCGCCAGCTCCTTTCTGCCGTGGCAGGAGCGCCTCGCGCTCCTCGAGGAGATGCGGCGCGAGATCGCGACGCTGGGAGGTT
>DATFFZ010000074.1:0-32113 GCA_035249845.1 Gemmatimonadaceae bacterium | reverse complement strand
GGCATTAGGCATTCGGCATTCGGCATTAGGGGTCTCGGCGCAGAGATTCCGTCGCGGGAGCCCGAATGCCCAATGCCTAATGCCTAATGCCGCGCTGTTCGCAGTTCCTCCTCCCTCCTCCCTCCTCCCTCCTCCCTCTTACGTTTCCCGCGAACCCCTTCCAGGTGAGATCATGCCCGGCGAAGACAAGCGAGAGCATGCGGAGCGGAGGATCGAGCGGCGGCAGCGGGCCGCGGGGACGTATCGCGCCGTCCAATCCATCAAGGCCAGCCGCGCCGGCGAGCAGAGCGGTATGGATCGGGCCGCCGAGCGCCTGACGAGAATCGCGGCATCCACGCCGTTCCTCGTCTTTCACACCCTCTGGTTCCTGTTCTGGATCACCTGGAACGTGGGGGTCTTCGAGACCGCGCCCTTCGATCCCTTCCCCTTTGGATTGCTCACCATGATCGTCTCGCTGGAGGCGATCTTCCTCGCGATCTTCGTGCTGATAACGCAGGCGAGGGAGGCCCAGACCGCCGAGCTCCGGGAGGAGGTCACGCTCCAGGTGCTCCTGCGCACCGAGGAGGAGGTGACCAAGTCGCTCCAGCTGGTGGCCGGTCTCTACGCGCGCCTGGGCCACGAGCTGGCCGACGATGAGGAGCTGCGCGTCATGATCCGCCCGCTCGACGCGGGCGAGATCGAGCGCCAGATGCTGGAGGACCTCCGCTCGGCGGAGCCGCCGCTCCTCGTTCCCGGACGCCGCGACAACGCCAGGGAGCCGGGGAAGACGCCGGACACCCGGGGGCGCTAGCCCGGGAAGACGAACGCCACCTTGACGCTGCGCGCGTCTCCCTTGTCCATCGCCGCCGACAGCGCCTGACGATACTCGCCGATCGGGAAGCGGTGCGTGAGCAGCGGTCCCACCGGCGCCTGCCCAGAGGCGATGAGCGCCGCCGCCTCGCGAAAGGCGTGCGTGGCCGGACTGGCGTGCCGGTGCTCGCCGTAGCAGAGACTGCCGCGCACCGTCAGCTCCTTGAGCCAGAGCGGCGTCCAGTCCACGCCGGGAAACGTGGTGGCGTTGCCTAACAAGACGATGGTCCCGCCGGCGCGCGTGACGCGCATGGCGTCCTCCACGCCGCGCGAGCCGGTGATGCACACGAACGTCCGGTCGAACCCGCCGACGCCCACCGGCTTCCCGATGATCGGCTTGAGCAGCCGCGTGCCCGCCGCGTCGGCCAGCGCCCGGGTGTAATCGCCGCGCGCGCTGATCACGCGCTCGGCGCCCAGCCGCGTGGCGTGGTCGCCCTGAAAGGCGTGCCGCGCCAGCACGCTGATGCGCGCCTCCGGCGCCAGCGCGTGCACCGCCGCCACCGTGAGCAGCCCGATCGATCCCGCGCCGATCACCAGCACGCGATCACCGGCATCCAGGCGACTCCGCCGCACGGCGTGCACCGAGCAGGCGAGCGGCTCCACCAGCACCGCCTCCGCATCCGTCATCTCGTCAGGCACCTTCACCAGCTGCGACTGGTGCGCCACCAGCTGCTCCCCCCACCCTCCGCCCAGCCCTCGGGTGGTGCCGAGCAGCATCCCGGGCGGCAGCGCGCCGTCGGTGAAGTGCGCGCAGCGCGAATGGTGTCCATCCCGGCACGCCGGGCACACGGGCGCCATGCCGCGCGTCTCGCAGCAGAGAAGGGGATTGACGGCCACCCGGTCTCCCGCGCGCACGCCGCGGGCGCCCGCCCCCACCTCCGTGACCTCGCCCACGATCTCGTGGCCGAGCACGAAGGGAAAGGAGGAGAAGGGAGAGGTGGACGGACTCGAGCCGAGCGTCACGATGGCCAGATCGCTGCCGCAGATCCCGCCCATCCGCGTGCGCACCCGCACCCAGTCATCCCCCGGCAGCACGGGGTCGGCCACGTCGCCGAACCGTGTGCAGGCATGCGGGCCGACCAGCAGGGAGCCCGAGAGCTTGCCGGCCAGCAGTGTCGCGAGGTAGGTCGGGATCGGCGCGGCGAAGGAGATCGCCTTCACGCCGCGGCGGCTCCCTCGGCCGACGTCACCACTCGGAGCGCGGCGGGCACGCAGGCGATCTCGATCTCCGCGCTCCGCGCGCGGTTGTACTCGCCGTCCGTTTCGTACGCCGGCGGAGCGGGAAAGCGGACGGTGAAGCGCGGCGCCTGCTCGGAGATCACTTCCGGAAGCGCCGTGTGGGTGCCCTTGGTGGCCGCGCCGAACAGCTTCATGCGCCGGAGCGGCGCGGCATCGCGGATGGCGATCGCGTCGAGCATCCCATCGCGCACCGAAGCCGACGGCGCGATGCGGAAGGAGCCGCCGAAGTTCCGCGCGTTGGCCACGATGAGCATGAGGTGCCTGACGAGCCGGCGTGGCGCGCCGTTGGCCGCGCCGGCGCGGAGGTCGATCTCGAGACCGCCGTAGCCGAAGAGCTGCCGCAGCGCCGAGTAGAGATAGACGGCGTCCCCCTTGAGCCACGAGATCCGCTCGATGTGCTCGAGCACCGCGATGTCGAAGCCGAAGCCCGAGACGTTGAGGAAGAAGCGGTCCTCGATGCGACCGACGTCGCTTCGGACGTCCGGGCCCTCGATCGCCAGACGGGCCGTGGCGCGAATGTCGCGCGCCGGCGCGCCGACGGTCTTGGCGAAGTCGTTCCCGGTGCCCGCGGCCAGGAGCGCCAGGCGCACGTCGGCGCCCGACGAGAGGATGGCGTTGGCCACGTTGCTCCAGGTGCCGTCGCCGCCGGCGGCCACGATGGTGGTGGCCCCCTCGTCGATGGCGCGGAGCGTCGCCGCGCGCTCGTCGCCCTTGGCCGCGGTGGTACGCACGTCGGTCACCCCGACCGCGGCGAACTGCTCACGGATGGCGGGAAGCGCCTTCGCGCCCCGCCCCCGGCCGGAGGCGGGGTTCGCGATGACGATGACCCGTTGGGTCATGGCGCCTGACTAGCGGCGCGCGTACGAGGCGAGCTGCTGCAGCGGGTGGAAGGTCTGGAGGCCGTTCTTCATCCACAGCTCGCGGAAGGGGGTCGTCTCCACCTCCCAGTCCTCCAGCAGATCGGTCATCCCCTGCGAGTGGATGATGATCCCGCCGCGCTCCTCCTCGTTCTCGGAGAACAGCCCGGCCATGATGATGGTGGACGTGTAGAAGCCCTCGTCATCGTGCATGAAGGCCTGATAGCGATGCTCCACGTTCGACCACTCGTGCTCGGTGATCGTCATCTCGACCATCGGCGCGCCGGCATCGGTCGCCTTGATGGTCACGTGCCCATCGCCGCGCACCCACTCCATGTTGATGTTCTGCATGTAGTGCGGCAGGTGCCAGCGCTCGATGGCGTGATCGCGCGACTCCTTGGTGGTGGTGCCGAGCCGGAACGGGAAGAACGCCGACCGCGGCATCGGACGGCCCGGCTCCAGCCGGGGCGCCACCAGGATGGACAGGATGAGCTCCCCGTAGGGGCCCACCATGCTGTCGTGGAAGTCGAATGCCATCACCGAGAGCACGCTCGAGCCGTGGTGCGGCTCGATGGGCTGCAGGTCGGGCGGCAGCAGCTGCCGCGCGTTCTCGGTGGGGAACTCGAAGAATCCCCCGATGGCATCCCGGAAGTGATAGCGAACGTGCCCGTCCTTGATGAACTGATCTTTCCTGCTCATAGCAGAATCCCCTCTTCGCGAAGAACACGGACGAGGATGGCCACACCCTCGTCGAGCTGTTCGTAGGTGTGCGACGCCGAGATCGAGATGCGGAAGCGCGAGCGGTGCTTGGCGACGGCGGGATAGATGATCGGCTGCAGGTACAGTCCGGCGCGCAGCAGCTTGTGGCAGAGCTCGAAGATCCGCCGATCGTTGCGCACCATGATCGGAACGATCTGCGACGTCGAGTCGCCGACGTCGACGCCCTCTTCCTCGAGCCGCCGGCGGATGTGCGCCACGTTCTTCCACAGCGCCGCGCGCAGCTCGGGCTCGCGCTGCACGATGCGGAGCGCCTCCAGCACGCCGGCGGTGATCGCCGGGGCCAGCGCGCACGAGAACACGCGGGAGCGGGCGAAGCCCTTGAGGTAGTTGTAGAGGTTTTTCGAGCCGGCGATGTAGCCGCCCTGTCCGCCGAGCGCCTTCGAGAACGTGCCGAGCGCGATGTCGATCTCATCCTCGAGACCGAAGTGCTCCGCCACGCCGCGCCCGTTCTCGCCGTACACGAACGACGAATGCGCCTCGTCGAGCAGGATGCGGGCGCCATGTCGCTTGGCCACCTCCACCAGCTCCGGGAGCGGGCACACATCGCCGTCCATCGAGTACACCCCCTCGATGCAGACGAGCTTCTTGCCGCTCAACCCCTTGAGCTTCTTCTCGAGATCCTCGGGTCTGTTGTGGCGGAAGAAGCGGACGTTGGCCTTGGAGAGGATGGCGCCGTCGACGATGCTGGCGTGCGAGTTCTGATCGGCCAGGATGTGGTCGCCGGGGCGCATGATCCCGGAGATCAGCCCGACGTTGGTGCTGTAGCCGGTAGGGAAGACCATCGCCGCTTCCTTCCGCTTGAACCTGGCCAGCGCCTGCTCGAGCTCGACGTGGATGTCCATCGTCCCACTGAGAATCGGCGATCCCGCGGCGCCGAGTCCGTACTTGTCGAGCGCGCGTTTGGCCGCGGCCACGACTTCCTGGCGGAAGGACAGTCCGAGATAGTTGTAGGACGCGAGGTTGAGGAGCTTGACGTGCCGGAACTCGAGCTGTTCCTCCAGGTCGATGCGCGCCCACGGCGGCGTTGACATCGGTTGGGAGAACAGGTAGTAACCCTGCTGCACCGCCCGGTTGAACCACTCGTTGTACGGCTCCAGAATCGCGAACGGGTCGTCGCTCGACGAGTAGAAAAAACTACTGTAATCGTAGTCGGAGACGTTGCTGCTCGTCTGCGCTTCGACTCGTGTCGCCATATACTAGATACCTCCCCGTGAAGACCTACGCCGTCGTGACCGCTCAACCCGTGGCTTCCTCGGCACCCCGCCATCACACCCGGCTGGGCAGTGCGGTCCGCAGCATGTCGTTTTTTCTCTTCTTCTTCCTGCTCTACCTTCCCCTCGGCGTCGGGCTCGGGCAGCGCCTCATTCTCTGGCCGCTGATCACGGCGTTCCCCACGCGCCGCACGCGCTACGTCCGCGCCTGGCTCCGATTCCACGCGCGCACCCTGCTCAGACTCACGCGATGGCTCGTCGACGTTCGGGTCTACATGCGAGGCCGGCTCCCGGCCGAGCCAGCCATCGTCCTCATGAATCACCAGTCGGTGCTCGACATCCTCATCGTGCTCGACCAGGTGACCGGTCCACAGATTCTCATCCCCACCCGCGACCGCTACTTCCGCGGCATTCCCGGGATCTCGCAAGTCCTCAGGATCAGCCGATTTCCACCGGTCCGCCAAGGAAAGAAAGGAGCCGGCTCCGATCTCTCCGGTATCGCCGACGCCGCCGACAAGGTGCAACGCGGCGACAATTCGTTCTTCATATTCCCCGAAGGGCACCGCACGCAAGACGGCAGCATCCAGCGCTTCATGACGCGCGGCCTCAAGATCGCGCTCACCCGAGCCAAACGGCCCGTCTACTGCATCGTCGGCGACGGCATGTGGCACGCGCGCACCTTCGCCGACTCCACCCTCCGCTTCGCCGGCACCACCGCCCGCGCCACCGTCATCGGACCCTTCGATCCACCCGCCGACCACGCCATCGAGAGCTTCATCGAGATGCTCCGACAGCGGATGATCGAGACGCTCGAACAGCTGCGCTCCCTCTCCGACGACGACGTCGGTGCTTCGTTCAGACTCCTCCCCGACTGACGCCCGCTCCGACCAGGCGCTTCGCACCGAGCTCCTTCACGACCTCGAGGCGCCGGTGTCGACCGACACCGAGCGCCTCGCCGGCTTCATCCGGCGGGCGTTCGGTCCGTCGACCGCCGCCATCGTGCACTATGGCTCCCACGCCCACCACTCCGACGCGCGGCGCGAGAGCGCGCACGACTTCTTCATCATCGTCGATCAGTACCGCCCTGCCTTCGAGTCGCTGCACCAGCTCCTCGGCACCAGCTACTCGCCGGGCACTGCCGCCCTGCTCGCCAACATCCTCCCCCCGAACGTCATCGCCGTGACCGAGCGCGACGCACCATCCCCCTCGATTCCACTCCGTGCGAAATGCGCCGTGCTCTCCCTTGCTCACCTCGAACGCGCCTGCTCGGACCGCTCGAAGGACCACTTCGTCAAAGGGCGTCTCTTTCAGAAGGTGCAGCTCGCGTGGAGCCGCGACGCCGAGAGTCGCGCAGGTGTCGCCAACGCGCTTCTCGACGCTCGCGTTGGGACGTTCTCGTGGGTGCGGCCATATCTGCCGCAACGTTTCGATACGGAAAGCTACTGCCGCTCGCTCTTGGAAACCTCGTACGCCGCGGAGATTCGGCCGGAAGGAGGAGAACGAACGGCGGTGTTGCTGACGGCGCAACGCGACGCCCTGCTCCGCATGTATGCCGCGTTGCTTGAACGACTTGCAGGCTCAACAATACTGCGAAAGGAGGGGAAAGTCTACCGCTTGACAACACCTCCGGGCGCGCTCGAACGACTACGGGTAGCGGTCTATTTTCGGGGGAGCAAGGTGCGCGCGACCGCTCGGTGGTTCAAATATGTCTGGCTCTACGAGGACTGGCTCGGCTACATCGTCCAGAAAATCGCCCGCCGCAGCGGCGTCGAGATCGAGCTCACCCCCCGGGAGCGCAGATGGCCTCTCATCTTCTTGTGGCCGAAAGCCTTCCGGTACCTTCGCTCCCGCCCGCAACGCCGCCTCCCGGAATGACCACCACAGACAAGATCGCCCTCGCGCTGGTGGCCGCACTGCTGCTCACCATGCCGCTCTATGCCATTGTGGCACGAGGGCGTGCGCTCGATCCGGAGATCGCCAAACGCCCAACAACCGTCTTATTCGGTTACTGGGTGCGCGACTGGCTCATGTGGGTGATCGGCCCCATGGAGCGCGCATTCGTTCGCGCCGGGATCACCCCCGACTTCTTCAACATCCTCGGCGCGCTCCTCGGACTGGCGGCGGGGATGGCGCTCGCGTCAGGCGCGCTCTCGCTCGGCGGCTGGCTCATCCTGCTCGGAGGCGCCGCCGACATCTTCGATGGACGCATCGCGCGCGCGCGCGGCCTGGCGAACGACTACGGCGCCTTCCTCGACTCCACCCTCGACCGCTTCGCCGAGACGTTCACGTTCATCGGACTGGCGCACTACTTCTCCCACTGGACGTGGCCGACGATGGCCACCGCGCTGGCGCTCGGGGCCTCGCTGCTGGTGAGCTACACGCGTGCCCGAGGGGAGTCCGTGGGGGTGAGCCAGAAGGGCGGACTCATGCAGCGCGCCGAGCGACTGGTCCTCCTCGCGCTCGGCGCGCTTCTCGATGGCACGGTGACCGCCGCGTTCGACTGGCGCCCCGGGACACTGCTCGCCGGAGTGACGGCCTTCATCGGCGTGGCGGCGATGGGCACCGCGCTCTACCGGACCACCAGCATCGCCGGCGTGCTCCGCAAGCGCGGTTGAATCGGCGCCGGGAGCGGGGGTCGCGCTCCCCGCGTCCCCGCTCCCCACAGGTCGCGCTCTTGCGCGACCGCTACGCTCACTTCACGAGCTGCCTCAGCACGTACTGCAGAATCCCGCCATTCTTGTAGTAGGTCACCTCTTCCGGCGTGTCGATCCGGCATCGCGCCTGGAAGCGCTTCACCGAGCCGTCCGGAGCCGTGACCACCACCGTGAGCTGGGCGCGGGGCGAGAGCGAGTCGGAGAGCCCCTCGATGTCGTAGCGCTCGAAGCCGGTGAGTCCGAGACTCGAACGCGTCTCGCCGTCCCTGAACTCCAGCGGCACCACGCCCATCCCCACCAGGTTCGAGCGATGGATGCGCTCGAACGACTCGGCGATCACGGCTCGCACGCCCAACAACGCGGCGCCCTTCGCCGCCCAATCGCGCGACGACCCGGTGCCGTACTCCTTGCCGGCGATGACGACGAGCGGCGTCTCCTGCTGTTGATAGGAGATCGCCGCGTCGTAGATCGGCACCGGCTGACCGCCCGGCGACGTCGTCGTCCAGCCGCCTTCCGTGCCGGGCGCCAGCTCGTTCCGCAGGCGGATGTTGGCGAACGTCCCGCGCATCATCACCTCGTGATTGCCGCGGCGCGCGCCGTAGGAGTTGAACTCCGCCGGTTTCACCCCCTGCGCGATGAGCCACTTGCCCGCCGGGCTCGCCGCCGGAATCGACCCCGCCGGGGAGATGTGATCGGTGGTGATCGAGTCGCCGAGCATCGCCAGCACCCGGGCGCCCGCGATCGGGCGCACACCCGGCGGCTCCCTGGTCATCCCGTCGAAGAAGGGCGGATTCTTCACGTACGTCGAGTCGTCCGCCCAGGTGTAGAGGTCCCCCTCGGGAATCGGCAGCGCGCGCCACTGCTCGTCCCCCTGGAAGACGTTGGCATACTGCTCGGTGAACATCTCGCTCTTCACCGCGCGGAGGATGGTGTCTTCCACCTCCTGCGGCGACGGCCAGATGTCGCGCAGGAACACCGGACCGTCGGTCCCGATGCCCAACGGCTCGCTGTACACATCGATGTCCATGCGGCCGGCCAACGCGTAGGCGACCACCAGCGGCGGCGAGGCGAGATAGTTGAACCGCGTGAGCGGATTGACTCGCCCCTCGAAGTTCCGGTTGCCGGAGAGCACCGCGGCCACGATCAGCTTGTTCTCCTCCACCGCGCTGGCCAGCGGCTCGGGAAGCGGGCCGGAGTTCCCGATGCACGTCGTGCATCCGAACCCGGCGAGGTAGAAACCGAGCGCCTCGAGCGATTCCATCACTCCGGCTTTCCGGTAGTACTCGGTGACCACCCGCGAGCCCGGTGCCAGGCTCGTCTTCACCCACGGCTTGGTGCGCAGCCCTTTCCGTACCGCGTTGCGCGCCAGGAGGCCCGCGCCGAGCATCACCGAGGGGTTCGACGTGTTGGTGCAGCTCGTGATCGCCGCGATCACCACCGCGCCGTGACGGAGCGTGAAGCGCTGCCCGTTCATCTCCACCGGCACGCCGCGTCCGGCTCGCAACACCTCCGATGGATCGTCGGCCACCACGGTGGACGAGAGCTCCGGCTTGGCGCTCACCGCCGTCGCGCGCTCGACGCTCGCCGTTCCCGCCGGCGTTCCCACCTTCTCCAGCTCGCTGGTCAGCGCCTCGGCGAACATCGGCTTCGACATCCGGAGCGGCACGCGATCCTGCGGCCGCTTCGGTCCGGCGAGACTGGGCTCCACCGTGCCGAGGTCGAGCTCGATGGTGTCGGTGAACACCGGGTCGGGCGTCGCGTCGGTGCGGAAGAGCCCCTGCGCCTTGCAGTACTCCTCCACCAGGCGGGCGTGCTGCTCGCCGCGGCCCGTGAAGCGGAGATACTTGAGCGTCTCGGCGTCCACCGGGAAGAATCCGACCGTGGCGCCATACTCGGGCGCCATGTTGCCGATCGTCGCGCGGTCGGCGAGGGAGAGACTCGTCAGGCCGCTCCCGAAGAACTCGACGAACTTGCCCACTACCTTCTTCTTGCGGAGCATCTGCGTGACCGTCAGCACCAGGTCGGTGGCGGTGGCGCCGGGCGGCAGCTTTCCGTGCAGCCGGAACCCGATCACCTCGGGGATGAGCATCGAGAGCGGTTGCCCGAGCATCGCCGCCTCCGCCTCGATCCCGCCCACGCCCCATCCGAGGACGCCGAGCCCGTTGATCATGGTGGTGTGCGAATCGGTGCCCACCAGCGTGTCGGGGTAGGCGAGCGTCGCGCCGTTCGTCTTGCTGGTGAATACCGACTTCCCGAGATACTCGAGATTCACCTGGTGGCAGATGCCGGTGCCTGGCGGCACGACGCTGAAGTTGCGGAACGCCTTCTGTCCCCATCGCAGGAAGGCGTAGCGCTCTCGGTTCCGCTCGAACTCCTTCTCCACGTTGATGAGGAACGCCGCTTCGGTGCCGTACTCATCCACCTGCACCGAGTGGTCGATGACCAGGTCCACCGGCTGGAGCGGGTTGATTCGTGTCGCGTCGCCGCCGAGCCTGACGATGGCGTCGCGCATGGCGGCGAGGTCGACCACCGCGGGGACGCCGGTGAAGTCCTGGAGGAGGACGCGCGCCGTCCGGAACGCGATCTCGCGCTGCGCGCCCGCGCGTGGGTCCCAGGTGGCGAGCGACTCGATGTCCGAGCGCTTGACGAAGGCGTCGTCCTCGTTGCGCAGCAGGTTCTCGAGCAAGACTTTCAACGTGAACGGCAGGCGATCGACGGTCGCTCCCCGCACCGTCCGGAGTGCATCGAGCCGATGGATCGTGTAGGGTGTGCCGTCGACGAGGAGCGTCGAGCGGGAGCCGAAGGAGTCGTGAGCGCTCATACACTTGTACGGTGAAGACACGCGTCGGTGACGCGAACCGGAGCCGCTGCCGCGCGGGCGCGGCAGGCTACCGACAAATCTACCACGATCGCAAAGGAGTGCACGGATGCAGGAAGCGCTGGACCCGGTGGAGCTCGCTGTCGCGCTCATGCGCATCGACTCCACCACCGGCCGCGAGGGTGACGTCGTGCGATTCGTGCACCGGCGGCTGGAGGAGCGCGGATGGCGCGTTCGGCGCATTCCGGTCACCGAGGGGCGCGACGACGTGCTCGCCACGTGGGCGGAGGAACCGCTGGTGACGCTCTCGACCCACCTCGACACGGTGCCCCCCTACATCCCACCTCGGGTGGATGGGAGGCGACTCTGGGGTCGAGGGTCGTGCGACGCGAAGGGGATCGCCGCCGCCATGTGGTGCGCCGCCGAGCGGCTCCGTGCGCGCGGGGTGCCGGTGGCGCTGCTCTTCGTGGTCGGCGAGGAGGTGTCGCACGACGGCGCGCACGCCGCCAATCTGGTCGAGACCTCGAGTCGGGTGCTGATCAACGGCGAGCCGACGGAGAGCACGCTGGCGGTGGGCACCAAGGGCGGGCTGCGCGCCACGGTGCGCGTCCGCGGCGAGGCGGCGCACTCCGCCTATCCGCACCTCGGTCGCTCGGCGATCCACCAGCTGCTGGACATGCTCCACGAGCTGCGCCAGCGTCCACTCCCCACCGATCCCGTGCTGGGGGAGACGACCATCAACGTCGGTGTGATCGAAGGGGGCGTCGCCGACAACGTGATCGCGGCGCACGCTTCGGCGCGGCTCATGGTCGGACTCGTCAGGCAGGCGGACGAGATGGTGCGGATGCTGGAAGGGTGGGCGGACGGCCGCGCCGAGCTGGAGATGGGCGCGGTCGTCCCCGCGGCACGACTCGGCACCGTGAGCGGCTTTCCCACCTCGGTGGTAGCCTTCGCCACCGACGTCCCCATCCTGTCGGGCTGGGGGACGCCGTACCTGTACGGTCCCGGCTCGGTGCACGTCGCGCATCGCGACGATGAGCACATCGAGATCGACGAGCTACGAGACGCGGTGGGGAAGTACGAGGAGCTGGTCGACAAGACCATGCGGTAGGAGGATCGCGGATGTGCGATCGACATATGACGAGATGACGATTGCATCGCAGATCGGCGATGTGGATGTGCGATGGGCGAGGGGCTCCGAGATTACGTCGGAGCCCCTCGCCCATCCTCGGTCCACATCGCCGATCGCACCCCGCAATCGTCATCTCGTCAAATGGCGATCGCACATCGCACCGACTTCAGTCGCGACTGCCGAGTCTCTCTCCTCGCCTCTCTCCGGAGCCCCGCTTCGACTTCCGTCGCTCCGGCCGCACCAGGATCGCGCCGGTGGGGCACTGGTGAACGAAGTCGCCCTCGGCGGGTGACCACTCCACCGGAGAGCAGGTGACGTACGCCTTGCCGCTCGCGTTGCGGGCCATGAGGCGCGGTGCGAGCGCGACGCAGAGGCCGCAGCCGATGCACTTGGCGCGATCCACGGTCACGTCCACGCGGCGACGCGGGTAGATCCCGCCGGACGAGAGGAGTGCGTCGCCCACCTGGTCCAGCGCCGTGCACGCCGCCGCGTACCCGGCCTCGATCACCTCGTCGAAATCATGGAAGCTGAACCAGCCGCGATGCCCGACCTTCGGCCGGATGAGCAGCATCGGTTGCCCCGTCCAGGTCTCCAGTGGACGCGTCTGGAGTGCGTGCATCATGATCGTCGCGGCGCGCATGTACATCGCCGCGAACCCCTGGTTGGTGATCTCCGTCTCGTGCGTGAGCTCGGAGCTGCCGACGTCCACCGCGATGATGGCGTCCATATCCAACGCGGCCACCGCCGCAGGGAGATTGTCGATCGTTCCGCCATCCACGCACACGCGGCCACCCACGCTCCCCGGGGGGAAGGCGCCGGGAAGCGCGCACGACGCGTACACCGCGTCGATCACCGAGACATCGCGCAATCCCGGGAGTCCCCACACCACCTGGGTGCCGCGCTCCAGGTCCACGGTGTTGACCAGCAACGTCTGCGGCAGGTCCTCGAACGTGCCCGGCGGACAGTTGTCCACGCACAGCGTGCGCAGCGGGTGCTCGAGGTACAACGAGGGGGATCGCATCCGCTCGAGCAGCATCCCCATGTGGTTGATGCGGAAGAGATCGCGGCGGCGAAGCGCGCGCGCACGCTCGGCCATGGCGTCGAGCGGGAGCCCGCCGAGATACGCCGACGCGATGAGCGAGCCGATGCTCGTGCCGGCGTAGAGCGCCGGCCGAATGCCGCGCTCCTCGAACGCCTTCAAGACGCCGATGTGCGCGAACCCTTTGAGTCCGCCCCCACCGAGCACCAACGCGGTGCGCTCGGGGATCTGCAACGTCACATCACCCTCGATGACAGTCGTACGGTGAATACCCGCGCGCGCGTCGCCGGGTTTCGCGCTCGCTCACTCGGATGACGATCGGTCCGACGGGAAGTCGCGTTGCCTGCACGACATCCGCGCTCACGTACGACGCCCGCACGAACGGGTGGTCCGCGCGGGCGTCGTGGCCAAAACACCAGCTCGCTCGCCGCTCAGGGCACGGAAACGCTGCCTCCGACGCCAACCACGCGGTTGTCCAGCCACAGGTACAGCCCGTAGAGTCCGATCGCGGCGCCCCCCACCATGATGACCGTTCCCGCGTCATCGCCCACCAGCGCGCCCACGAGGAACGTCGCGCCGCCGAGGATCATCAACTTCTGACCCGCGCTCAATCCGCCCCTGCGCTGGAGGAGCGCGGCCGGCTCGGCGGGTGTTTCGGTGGCGGCTGGGCGGAAGCCGACGCTGGCTGCCGCGAGGGTCGGGCCGGCCGCCGGCGACGACGCCAGCTCCTGCGCGCTCGCGCGGGAGGTCAGCGCCAACGCGCCGGTGACGAGCACCGCGCCGAGAGTAGCTGCGCGAAGTGTTCGGATCATCGTTATCTGGTCCGGTGTTGGGAATGCTGCTTAATACGCTGTCGTGAGGCGACGAGCAAGTCGGCGCTCCGCGGGGCGTGAGAGCAAGGACAGTACCCGAGCGCCAGTCACGGAAGCGCGAACGCCACCAGTCGGTCGCCCGGACCCCAGAGGTTCTGCCCCCCGGCGGCGATGACGACGTGCTGTTTCCCCCCCGCCGTCGCCCGATAGGTCATCGGCGTGGCGCGCGCTCCGGCGGGAAGCTCCCCGCTCCACAGCTCGCGGCCGGTCCGAATGTCGAACGCGCGGAGGCGCCGGTCCACCGTCGCCGCGATGAAGACCAGTCCGCTGGCGGTGATGATCGGCCCGCCGAGGTTGGGGGATCCCGTCGGTTCGCCCGTGGCCTGGCTCTGGCCCAGGACGGCGCGAAAGTCGCCGAGCGGAACCTCCCAGAGCTTTTCACCGGAGGAGAGATCGATTGCCACCAGGGCGCCGAAGGGGGGTGGCGTGCACGGCACGCCGCTCTCGGCGCGCATGATGCGGCGCCGCATTCCGTACGGGGTGCCGCGCATGGCGGCGTACTCCCACCCACCGTCCAATCGCTCGCCGCGCCGCCGTCGGGCCCGCGCGCTGTCGACATCCTCGCGCGAGAGGAGCTGCACCTCGGTGGCGAGGCGGTTGACCGGGATGACCGCGATCTGCCGGACCGGATCGAAGGCCACTCCTCCCCAGTGCGCGCCGCCGACGTTCGACGGCATCACGAGCGAGCCCCCGAGGCTCGGGGGCGTGAAGATCCCTTCGTTGCGCAGCGTCGCCACCCGCTGCCGGCAAGCCTGACGATCGATTTCGTTCATGCCGAACGCCTGGTCGGGCGTGAGCCGGTGCGGGCTGAGCGGCGGCAGGGAGCTGAACGGCTGGGTGGCGGCCGACCGCTCGCCCGGCACGTCGCTCGCCGGAACGGGTCGCTCCTCCACCGGAAAGACCGGCTCGCCGGTCTCGCGATGGAGCACGAACAGCTGGCCGGTCTTCGTTGCCTGAAGCACCACCGGGATCTCGCTCCCGCTCCGACGCAGCGTCACCAGCGCCGGCGGCGAGGCGTTGTCGTAGTCCCAGAGGTCGTGGTGCACCGTCTGGAAGTGCCACGCCACCCTTCCGGTCGAGGCGCGGAGCGCCACGATGGAGTTGGCGTAGCGGTTGTCCCCCAGGCGCTCACCGCCGTAGTAGTCCGGGCTCGGGCTCGAGGTCGGCACGAACACCAGGTCGCGCCCCGGGTCGGCGGCGATGATCGACCAGGCGTTGGCCGCGCCGGTGCTCCGCGCCTTCGGCCCCACCCACGACGCGTACGCCGGATCGGCCGGGTCCTGCGGAACCGGATCCCAGCTCCAGCGCAGCGCACCGGTGATGGCGTCGAATCCGCGCACCTCGCCGCTCACCGCATCGCTTCGGTTGTTGTCGGCGATGGCGGACCCGACCACCACCACGCCGTTGAGGACCGCCGGCGGCGAGGTCTGCTCGTACTCCTCGATCTCGAAGGGGGCGTTGCGCAGTCCCCGTCGCAGGTCCACCACGCCGTTCGCGCCGAAGCGCGCGCACGGGGTGCCGTCGCCGGCGTCGAGCGCGATCAGGCGGGCGTCGATGGTGGCGATGAAGATGGCGCGGCGGCAGCGGGCGCCGGGGGGAGCCGCATGATTTTCCCACATGGAAACGCCGCGATTGGTGAAATCGCCGAATCGAAGGCGCTGGTCGACCCCCGGGTCGTAGCGCCAGCGCGTGGCGCCGGTGGCCGGATCCAGCGCGAAGACGCGCCCGAGCGGCGTGCTCAGGAAGAGCGTCCCATCGAATACGAGCGGCGTCGTCTCGAACGCGAAGCGCTCCTGCTTGGACACGGCGAGCTCGCCCTCGCCGGTGGAAAAGCTCCAGGCCACGGCCAGCCGCCCCACGTTCTCCGGCGTAATGTCGGTGAGCGGAGAGTACCGCGAGCCCAGGACATCCCCCCCGTAGGCGCGCCACTCCGCCGGCGCCGACCGCGGCGCGGCGCCATCCTCGGCCCGTTCCACGGATGCGGGGGCGCACCCGCAGAGAAGGCCTAACAATGCAATCCGTGCATGCCGACGGCCGACGTGGGACATCGATTCCTCCGCTGCGACAGAGTGCGAGCTCGACGACGATGCGTTAGCTTACAGGCTCCTTCCCATCCCTGCCCCCACCAAGACGCTCCACGGTGCACCGCAAACTCGTTCCGCAGCTCGTCACGTCGCTGGGCGAGTATCGCCGCGCGGACCTGCTGCCCGACGTGGCCGCCGGCATCATCGTCGGCGTGGTCGCGCTCCCCCTCGCCATCGCGTTCGGCATCGCCTCCGGCGTCACCCCGCAACAGGGCATCTTCACCGCGATCATCGGCGGCTTCCTCATCGCCGCCCTGGGCGGCAGCTCGGTGCAGATCGGCGGCCCGACCGGAGCCTTCGTCGTCATCGTCTACGGCATCATCCAGCAGTACGGCTACGACGGGCTGGCGGTTGCAACGCTCATGGCCGGCATCATTCTCATCGCCATGGGCCTCACCGGGCTCGGCGGCGCGATCAAGTTCATCCCGTACCCGGTGACCACCGGCTTCACCGCCGGCATCGCGCTCATCATCGCCAGCCAGCAGGTCAAGGATGTCCTCGGACTCCAGATGGGCACGGTGCCCGCGGACTTCATCGAGAAGTGGGGAGCCTACGCGGCGAACATCGTCAGCTACAACTGGCACGCCATCGCGCTCGCCGCGCTGGCCGTTCTCATCATGCAGCTCTGGCCGCGGGTCAGCCGCCGCTTGCCGAGTCCGTTCGTGGCGCTCGTTGCCTGCACCGCGATCGCCTGGGCGCTCGAGCTCGACGTCGAGACGATCGGCACCCGCTTCGGCGCGATCTCCTTCGCGCTGCCCACTCCTTCCATCCCGACGGTCACCGCCGCCGAGATGCGCGCGCTCACCAGCCCCGCGATCACCATCGCGCTCCTGGCCGGCATCGAGTCGCTCCTCTCGGCCGTGGTCGCCGATGGCATGACGGGGAAGCGCCACCGCTCCAACATGGAGCTCGTGGCGCAGGGCGTCGCCAACGTCGCCTCCCCGATCTTCGGCGGGATCCCCGCCACCGGCGCCATCGCGCGCACCGCCACCAACATCCGCAACGGCGGGCGCACCCCCATCGCCGGTATCGTGCACGCCATCACGCTGCTCCTCATCGCGCTCTTTCTCGGCCGCCTCGCCGGGCTCATCCCCATGGCGGTGCTGGGCGCCATCCTGCTGGTGGTCGCCTACAACATGAGCGAGTGGCGCTCCTTCAGGAACGTCCTCTCCGCGCCCAAGAGCGACGTCACCGTCCTGCTCATCACCTTCTTCCTCACGGTGCTCGTCGATCTCACCGTGGCGATCGAAGTGGGGATGATCCTGGCCGCCTTCCTCTTCATGAAGCGCATGGCCGAGGTCACCAACGTGAGCGTGATCGCCCGTGAGTTCTCCGAGAACGTGGATGAGAACGACCCGAACGCCATGCGCACGCGTCACGTCCCGCGCGGCGTCATCGTGTACGAGATCAACGGACCGTTCTTCTTCGGCGCCGCCGAGACGTTCAAGGACACCCTGGCCCGAACCATGGGGACGCCACGCGTCCTCATCCTGCGGATGCGCAACGTGCCGGCGATCGACGCCACCGGCCTGCACGCGCTGCGCGACGTCGTGCATCGGTCGCGCAAGGATGGAACGCTGGTGCTGCTCAGCGACGTGCACGCGCAGCCGATGATCGCGCTCGGTCGCTCCGATTTGCTCGATGAGATCGGCGACGATCAGATCTTCGGCAACGTCGACGACGCCCTCAACCGCGCGCGCCGCGAGCTGGGACTTCCCGAGGAAGCGCGACCGCTCACCGCCGAGCCCACCGTGGCGCGTGAGCGCGCGATCACGCCCCCCACCGGGATCCCCATCCCCTCGGCCATCAAGCCCGAGCTCCTCCGCACGAAATCGGACCGGGATGGGGACGAATGACGGTATCCTGACACGAGCCGTCGGACGAGCATCACGGACGCACTGGCGCCACGCGGGTGCTTGCACGCATCGTCCCCAGGTCACCTCGCGCGGCGTTTTTTCGTGGAGTCGCGGTGTACTCTGCCTGCATCTTCTGTCATCGCCCACTCGGCTCCAACGCGCTGATCGAGCAGTTCCCGGTCGGTCGCCGCCTGGCGTTCGATCCGGGGAAGGGGAGGTTGTGGGTGGTGTGCCGCGGGTGCGAGCGGTGGAATCTCACGCCGCTCGAGGAGCGATGGGAGGCGATCGAGGAGTGTGAGCGGCGCTTCCGCGACACCACGCTCCGCGTCTCCACCGACAACATCGGGCTGGCCCGACTCCCCGACGGCCTGGAGCTGGTTCGCATCGGCGAGCCGCTCCGCCCCGAGCTGGCCGCCTGGCGCTATGGCGATCAGTTCGGACGACGCCGCCTCCGCGCGCTGGCCACGATCGGCGTCTCCAGCGGCGCGCTCGGCGCGCTCGGCCTCGGTGGCATCGCGGTCGGCGCCCTTACCGCCGGCTCGGCGTGGTCGCTCCTCACCATCGGTGATGCGCTCCGCGCGTACCACCAGAGCAAGCAGGTCGTGGGACGGGTGGCCACCGCCAACTCGGATGTGCTGCTGCTGCGCGGGCGCGACCTCGGAACGGTGCGCGTCCCGGCCAAGGGCGCTGAGCGCGACGGCGAGGGATGGCGGGGATGGCGCCTCGAGATCCAGCACGATCGGTGCGCCTACCAGCTCTCCGACGACGCCGCCGTGCGCGCCGCCTCGCTCCTGCTGGCGCGGATCAACCGGCTCGGCGGCAGCAAGCGCGCGGTGGAGCGCGCGGTTCGTTTGCTCGACGCGCATCCGTCACCCGATGGGCTCTTCGACTTCGTGGCGCGCGACGCCCTGGCGCGCGGGCGCGCGGCGCTGGCCGATCAACCGCTCGAGGCGCGCCTGGCGCTCGAGATGGCGGCGCACGAGGACAGCGAGCGGCGAGCGCTGTCCGGTGAGCTCACGGAGCTCACGCGGGTCTGGCGGGAGGCGGAGGAGATCGCGGCCATCGCCGATGATCTGTTCCTGCCGATCGGCATCGAGGAGTGGCTCGGCCGTCGGCGCGACGCCTGACGCTGGCGCGCATTCGCCTCGCGCCGTATCCTGCGCCACGGATGCCATTACCCACCGAGATGCTGGAGGAGATGCAGGCCAGGCGCGACGCCGAGTCGGCCGAGGCCGATCGCGAGCGCCTTCGCGATTTCGTGCGCTCGGGATTGGTCTGTCTCCTCTGGTCGCTGCTCGGCGTCGCCCTGATTCTCTGGAGCGCACACACCACCAGCTACGTGTACGGTTGGATCGCCTTCTTCGCCGGGCTGGGGATCGGCAACGCGGGGATTCTCTTCACGCTCATGGGATTGTATCGGCGCGGAGAGAAGCGCGGTGATTGGTGAGTGCCTGAGCTGGCGTGCCGGCTGCCTCCCCGCCGGCGTGGTCGTGATCCTCCTCACCGCGTGCGGCCCTTCGGAGATGCCCCCAACCGGTCAGCCCTCGATAACCGGGGTCATCACCAGCGCGGAGCGCGTTTCGGGCGGTAACGACGTCATCGCCCGGATCGTCGTCGAAGAGAACCCCGCCGAGTCGGCGGGCTCCGCGAAGGCCAGCGTTCGACTCACGCGCCACACCCGGATCGTGGCGCATGAAAGGGTGTCGACCGAGTCGAATCCGCTGGACGCGCTGGTCACTGGCGCGAGGGTGAGCGTGTGGTTCACCGGCCCGGTCGCGGAGTCGTATCCGGTGCAGGCGACGGCCGACGTCGTCGTCCTGGAGCACGGAGCGTGATTTCCGCGTGGAGGGCTCCATGAGAACACATTCGCCCCTGCTGATGCTGTCCGTCGTCACGCTCGCTGCTTGCCAGTCGGTGCAGAGCGGCAGCGGCACCGCCACCGCTCCCACGGGCGTCGGCTCCTCGGCCATCGCCATCGCCGACGCGAAGGCGCGCGAGGAGATGGACGCCGAGCTCGCCGCCTACATCGCGCGCGCCAAGGAGACATTTCCCGACGTGAGGAAGCGCTACGAGGCGGGCCTTCCTCGGGGGCACGCGCTCTTCGTCACCACGCGGGTGCGGGACGACTTCGGCAACACGAAGGATGCGTTCGTGGCGGTGGAGTTCATCCGTGAGGGGCGCATCCTCGGCCGCATCGCCAGCGAGACCGGCTTCCTGACGGGCGTACGGAAGGGGCAGCGCTACAACCTGACGGAGGAGGAGCTGATAGACTGGATGATCACCGGCCCCTCGGGGGCATCCGAGGGGAACTTCGTCGGCCAGTTCATCGAGTCGAAGAGGAAGACCAAGCCCTGACGTCCGCCGCGCCCGACTCCCGCACGCCGGCAGCTCCGGGCGCCGCGACCGCCGAACAGTCGCTGGTGCGCGCCATCGGCGTGCGCGCGCTGGCGGCCACCATGTTCAACGTCATGATCGGGGGCGGAATCTTCCTCCTCCCGGGAGTCGTCGCCGCCGGTCTGGGTGATGCCGCGCCGCTTGCCTACCTCGCGTGCGCCGTCGCCATGGGGCTCATCGTGCTGTGCTTCGCCGAAGCGGGAAGCCGCGTCTCGATCACCGGTGGACCGTACGCCTACGTGGAGGTCGCGCTCGGACCGTTCGTGGGTTTCATCGCCGGCGTCCTGCTCTGGCTTCAGGCCGCCTTCGCGATGGCCGCGGTAGCGACCGGCTTCGCGCTGGCGGTGGGATTTCTCGTTCCGGCGTTGAACGATCCCACCTGGCGGGTGGTGATCCTGGTGGCGCTCTTCGCCTCGCTGGCCGCCATCAACTACCGCGGCGTTCGTCAGGCAGCGCGGTTCGTGGAGGCCGTCACGGTCGCGAAGATCCTCCCGCTCCTGGCGCTGGTAGTGGCGGGCGTCGTCTTCCTGGCGCGCTCGCCGGAGGCGAACGTCACCCTCTGGCCCGAGCGGCTGCCGGACGCCACCGCGTTCGGCACCACCGTGGTCACGCTCTTCTTCGCCTTCGCCGGGCTGGAGAGCGCGCTGGCTCCCAGCGGTGAGGTGCGTGAGCCGTCGCGCACCGTGCCGCGCGCGCTCGCCATCGCCATGCTGACGGTCACCGCGCTCTACATCGCGCTGCACCTCGTGGCCGCGGGGCTGCTCGGCACGGACGGGCTGGCCGCCCAGCGGGACGCGCCCCTGGCCGCGGCGGGCCGCGTCGCCATGGGAACCGCCGGGGGAATGCTCGTCGCCATCGGAGCCGCCATATCGATGTTCGGTAACGTCACCGGGATGACGCTGGCCACGCCGCGGATGCTCTTCGCCTTCGCCCGGGATGGCGTGCTTCCGCGCGCGCTGCTGGCGGTGCATCCGCGCTTCCGAACGCCGCACGTGGCCATCGTCGTGCAATCGACCATCGTGTGCCTCATGGCGGTGACCAGCGGCTTCGAGCAGATGGCCCGACTGGCGATCCTCTCGGTGCTGATGCTCTATTTGTTCTGCTGCGTCTCGACCTGGGTGCTCCGGCGCAAGGACGTCCGCACCGAGGGTGAGCCGTTCCGCATCCCCGGCGGCGCCCTGGTGCCACTCCTCGGCTGCGCTGCGATCGTCTGGCTCCTCACGACCGCTCGCCTCACAGAGTTCGCCATCGTCGCGGGCATCGTCGTCGTGGCGGGGGTGGTGAGAATGGTCACGCGGAGAGCGTAGGAGAGGGAGGAGGGAGGAGGGAGAAGGGAGGAGGAACTGCAAAACAGCGCGGCATTCGGCATTCGGCATTCGGGGTCGGCGCAGAGATTCCGTCGCGGGAGCCCGAATGCCGAATGCCCAATGCCTAATGCCTCGTCTGGTCCCTCCTCCCTCCTCCCTCCTCCCTCCTCCCTCTTCCCTCGACAAAACCAAAGACTTCGATGCCCCTCGACCCCCTCCTCCGCTTCCGTCCCGAATTCCCGATCCTCGAGCACACCACCTACCTGGTGTCCAACTCGTTAGGCGCGATGCCGCGAGGGGTGGAGCGGCGCGTGGCGGAGTACGCCGGCGACTGGGGGCGCGAGGGGATCCGCGCCTGGGTGAAAGGGTGGTGGGAGATGCCCGTCACCGTCGGCGACGAGATCGCGCCGCTCATCGGCGCCGGAGCGGGAGACGTGGTGATGTTCCCCAACGTCACCATCGCCCAGGCGGCGGTGCTCTCGGCGCTCGACTATGCGCCGCCGCGCGACACGATCGTCATGACGGCGCTCGACTTTCCCTCGGTGCGCTACGTCTACGACGCGCTGGCCGCGCGACTCGGCGCCCGCATCGTGGTGGTGCCGACCGAAGACGGGATCGGCATCGATCTCGATCGGCTCCTCGCCGCCATCGATGAGCGCACCCGCCTGGTCGCCATCTCGCACGTGCTCTTCCGCTCGGCGTTCATCATGGACGCCGACGCCATCTGTCAGCACGCGCACGCCGCCGGCGCCCTGGTATCGCTCGACGCGTTCCACTCCGTGGGCGTGATGCCGGTGGACGTGCAGCGGAGCGGAACCGACTTCCTCACCGGCGGCGTCCTCAAATGGCTGTGCGGTGGCCCTGGTGGATGCTTCCTCTACGTCGCTCCCCGGCTTCGTGACCGGCTGGCGCCGTCGCTCACCGGCTGGCAGGCGCACGCGCGCCCCTTCGCCTTCGAGCCGGAGATGGAGTACGCCGCCACCTCGTTTCGATGGCTCAACGGCACGCCGGTCATCCCCGCGCTCTACGCCGCCACCGAAGGCCCGCGCATCGTGCGCGCCGCCGGTGTCGACGCCATTCGCGCCAAGAGCGTACGGCAGACGACTCGGCTCATCGAGCTCGCCGACTCCCGCGGCTATCGTGTGTACGCACCCCGCGACAGCGCCCGCCGCGGCGGCACCGTCGCCTTCGCCGTCCCGCACGGCTACGAGGTGTCGCAGGAGCTGCTGGCACGGGAGATCCTGGTGGACTACCGCCCGGAAGCAGGGATCCGCGTCGCGCCGCACTTCTACACGTCGGACGAGGAGCTGGAGCGCGTCGTCGTCGCCATCGACGAGATCCTCGAAAGCGGGGTCTGGCGCCGGCACGCCGCGCACCGCGCCGCCGTCACCTGAGTACCGTGGCACGCGGGTTGTGTCTCACCCGTTACCGGTCTAAGTTGGTGCCACTCTCACCCCTGTGACATGCCGTCGACACCGCAAAAGCTCCGCAAGAAGTACATGAACACCGACCATCCGTACGTGGTGCTGCGCTTCGAGGACGGACACGAGATCACCGTCAAGAAGGGCGCCGGCAAGACGTTCGATGCCTACGCGGGAGAGACCATCAAGATCCTCGCCGTGTACGACAAGACGTCGAGCGAGCGAGAGCTGGTCGAGAGCCGAAAGGGACAGGATTTCGAGAACGCGTAGATCACCGCGCAGCCTCGCCGTTGGACCGGGCCGCCGCTCATGACAGAGGCGGCCCGCGCCGCATTCCACCCTCGGCATCGGCACGCGAAATGCTCTTTCCGGCGCGAATCAGGAGGCCCATCGTGAGAGCCATTCGCCCTCTCTTCGTCGCGCTTGCCCTCGGCGCGTTTTCCACACCAGCGCTCGCCCAATTCACGTCCACCGTCACCGCGCCTCGTCGCGCGTCGACCGCCGATTCCGCGGCCCGCGCCGATAGCCTGCAGCGTACCGACAGCGCGAGCGTCGTCGAGCGGATGACCGAGATGCGGGAGTGGGTGGATTCCGCCGCCGTGTCCGTCGCCGCCGCCGCTCCGTCGCCCACGTCTGCCGCGCCCGCGCCGCGAGACACGAGTGTGAGCACCGGCACGGTCGCGTCGGAAACCGACACCGTCCGCGCGGAGAACACGGTCACCACCGAGTTCCGCGTAGGCGCACCCGCGCCCGCCACTGCCACGCCTCTCCCGGCGCTCGCCCTCCTGGGCGTCGCGTCGATGCTGGCGGGCATCGCGCTCCGCCGCCGCGCGCGCACGCGGTGACACGGTGAATCGGCGTCGCGCCGGCACGCTCCTGCTGGCCGCGGGGGCCGCGCTCCTCCTCTACTCGGGGGCGACGTGGGCCTCCGGCACGCTGGCCCGCGACCGCGCTCGCGGCGAGTGGGAGGCGATGCTGGCGCGTGAGCGCGTTCGGTCGCTTCGCGCCACGCTCGACGCCGGCGCCGCGTCGCCGACGGCCAGGGGCGCACCCGTCGCGCGTCTGGTCATTCCGCGCATCGGTCTCGATGAGATCGTGGTCGAGGGGGTTGGTGACCGCGAGCTCAACGCCGGACCCGGCCATCTTCCGGGGAGCGCGCTTCCCGGAGAGCGTGGCAACGCGGTGCTCTCCGCCCACCGCGACCGGCACTTCAGCGACCTCGACCGCCTGACGATCGGCGACACGCTCTTCACCGAGACGATCGCCGGGCGCCGCGCCTGGGTGATCGCCCAGCGCCGGGTGCTGAACAGCGCCGCTCCGGCCCTCTTCCAGAGCGAGGAGCCGGAGCTGACGCTCACCACCTGCTGGCCGGTCCGTTACTTCGGTCCGGCCCCCGATCGGCTCCTGCTGGTCGCCCGGCCGCTCGTCCGGTCGAGCGTCAGCCGCTCTTCTTGAGCGTCGAATCCGCCTCGGGCACCGGTTGGGGGCGGTTCCCCTGATCGTCCCGCACACCGGTACCTCTCCAGAAGAAGTACGCACCGAGCGCGATCAGTAGTACGACGAGGATTCCGATCACCACACCGGTGTTGGTGGGGGTGACCGGGGCGCTGGTGTGCTCGCGCGAGGGGCGGTCGGTGTCGGCCATGCACGCTCCGTAACGGGTGTGACGCGCCGGGACGAATCGACAGGCGAGGCCTCGGCGCGAGCGTTAACTTATCGCAAGATCGTGCCCGCGCGCACCTGTCACCTTCACCACACCCGGCATGTCGCTCACCCGTACACTCCGCCTCGCCGCGTCGTTCACCATCGGCCTCCTCGCTGCTCTTCACGCTCCGGTCTTCGCCCAGGCGAGTGCCCCCGCGGCGGCTGCCCGGATCACGACCAGCGAGATCGACGCCCATCTGCGCTTCCTCTCCTCCGACCTCCTCGAGGGGCGCGCCCCGGCCACCCGCGGCGGACGGCTCGCCGCCGAGTACATCGCCAGCCAGCTCCGCGCGTTCGGCGTGGAGCCCGCGGTGGAGGGCTCTTACTTCCAGAAGGTGCCGATCGACATCGTCGGCGCCGACCCGAAGACGATTCGCGTCGGCGCATCGGGGAAGGCCACCGCCAGCTTCGCCTATCCGACGGACGTGGTCGTGTGGGCGGGCTCCGCCGCCGATTCCAGCGTGGCTCGTGGCGAGCTCGTGTTCGTCGGCTACGGATCCTCGGCGCCGGAGTTCAACTGGGATGACTTCAAGGGCACCGACCTGAAGGGGAAGGTCCTTCTGGTGCTCGTGAACGATCCGCCCGCGCCCTCGAGCGAGCCGGAGCTCTTCGGTGGGAAGGCGATGACCTACTACGGCCGCTGGACGTACAAGTACGAGGAGGCCGAGCGCCGCGGCGCCGCGGGCGCGCTCATCATCCACACCACCGAGCGCGCCGGCTACCCATGGCACACCGTGGTCGGCTCCTGGGCGAAGGAGCAGCGCATGCTGCCGCGCGACCCGAAGGCGCCCGCGCCGCTGGGTGTTCGCGGCTGGATCACCGACAGCGCGGCCACCGCGCTCCTGGCGCAGGCCGGGCTCGACCTGTCGGCGCTTCGAACGCAGGCGGAGTCGCGCGGCTTCAAGCCGGTACCGACGGGGATCGTGATCGACGCGTCCTTCCGCAACCGGGTAGAGCACCTCGAGTCGGAGAACGTGGTGGGGGTCATCAGGGGACGCGACGCCGCGCTGCGCGATCAGTACGTCGCCTTCAGCGCGCACTGGGACCACCTGGGGATCGGTCCCATGGTGGAGGGGGACTCCATCTACAACGGCGCATCCGACAACGCCTCGGGCGTGGCCGACATGCTCGCCGTCGCCCGCGCGGCGGCCGACGCTGCCCGCCCGCGCCGCTCCCTCCTCTTCGTCTTCGTGACGGCCGAGGAGTCGGGGCTACTCGGCTCCGAGTACTACGCCACCAACCCAACCGTGCCGATCGCGTCGATCATCGCCAACCTGAACGTGGACGGCGGCAACGTGCTGGGTCGTAC
The DNA here is from genome assembly GCA_035249845.1 of Gemmatimonadaceae bacterium. Lineage (GTDB taxonomy): Bacteria > Gemmatimonadota > Gemmatimonadetes > Gemmatimonadales > Gemmatimonadaceae > DATFBY01. The sequence continues at coordinate 6,587 of DATFFZ010000074.1, read as the reverse complement.
GCGCTCCTTCCGCGTGCTGGGCGAGGACAAGAGCTCTCTGGGCCCGTCGTTCCGGCGGCTGATCGCTCCCAACGGGCTGCGTACGGCGCCTGACGAGCATCCGGAGCGCGGGTACTTCTACCGCTCCGACCACTTCGCGTTCGCCAAGGCGGGGATCCCCGCGGTCTCGATCGCCGCCGGCACCGACTTCGTCGGCCGCGCGCCCGCCTGGGGGAGCGAGCAGCTCCAGGACTACACCGACCACCGCTACCACCAGCCCTCGGACGAGTACCGTCCGGACTGGGACTTGTCAGGCGCCGCCCAGCTCTCCGAGCTGGTCCTGCGCTTCGGCCTCTCACTGGCGAATTCGACGACGGTGCCGACGTGGAGCGACAAAGCGGAGTTCAAGCGGACGGCGGCGAATTGAGCGACGTGGGTTGCGACCACCCGTCCGCCATGGCGTTCGCGCATCCGTAATCGATGACGATCCGCCTTCTTCCGGAAGTCAGCTTCGCGTTGCGCGAGGGCACTCCTGTCGTCGCTCTGGAAAGCAGTGTGCTCGCGCAGGGCCTCCCTGTTCCGTCCAATCGTGAGGCAGCGATCCGCATGACCACCGCCGTGCGCGCGCATGGCGCCATTCCGGCCATCACCGCCGTGGCGCGGGGGGTGCCCACGGTGGGTCTCGACGACGACGAGCTCGAGCGCTTCCTTGCTCGCGACGGCGTGATCAAAGTGTCGGCGCGTGACATCCCGGTGGCGGTCGTTCGTGAAAGCGACGGAGCCACCACCGTCGCCGCCGCCCTGCTGCTCGCCAGGCAGGCGGGCGTCAGCGTATTCGCTACCGGCGGCATCGGCGGCGTGCACCGCCAGCCATCCTTCGACGAATCGGCGGATCTCCTCGAGCTCTCGCGCTCACCGATGGTGGTCGTATGCGCCGGCGCCAAGGCGATCCTCGATCTTCCGGCCACCCTCGAGCGACTCGAGTCCCTCGGCGTCCTGGTCGTGGGTTATTGCACCGACGAGCTCCCCGGTTTCTTCACCGCCACCACCGGGCTCCGGCTGAGCGCCCGCGCCGACTCTCCCGCCGACATCGCGGCCATCTTCCGCGCGCATCGAGCGCTCGGACGCGAGTCGGCGATCCTCGTCGTTCAGCCACCGCCGAGTGATGCGGCGCTGCCACGAAAGGTGGTGGACTCCGCCGTCAGCGACGCGCTCGAACGCGCGCAGCGCGAGGGTGTCCGCGGCGCCTCGGTCACGCCATACCTCCTGGACGCGGTCCAGCGCGCCACGGGGGGTAAGTCCCTCGGCGCGAATCTTTCATTGTTGGAGGCCAATGCGGCGCTCGCGGCCGAGATCGCCGTGGCTCTACGCGAGGAATACGGAGTGGCGCGCCAGGATGCGCGAGGAGGGGGGTGAAGGGAGAGCAGGCGGGTATTGTCGGACGCAAGCTGCGTCCCGTCAACCAGTTGAACTAAGCCGTTCCCGCATGGTACTATAGGCGTACCCACACGCGTTGGAGGTAGTTCATCCCATGCCTAACCCTTTCCTGAGCTCCGAGGAGTACGACGAACGTGCCCATCAGTTGTACAACGAAGGCCAGTACGATGAGGCGCTCGAGGTACTTCGGGAGGGTCTGACGCTCTATCCGAATTCGGTGGAGCTTCAGATCGGGGTAGGGTATGCACGCCTCGCCCGCGAGGAATACGCGTGGGCGCGGCAGAGCTTCGAGAAGGCGCTCATCCTCGATCCGGATCACGAGGATGCGCTGGCCGGACTCGGCGAGACGCTCCTCAAGTTCGGCATGCAGGAGACGGCCGTGAACACGTTCCGGCGCGTTCTCGAGCTCGGTTACGAGGATGACATCGACCTCATGCTCCAGGCGGGACGCGCCCTCTTCCGCGAAGGGCTGATCGAGGAAGCGAAGAGCTTCTTCGAGGTCGCCGCCCGCGAAGCGCCGGAGATGGCCGAGGCCGCGGCGCTGGTCGGCTACGCCTGCCACCGCCTGGGGGACGACACCACCGCCATGGCGCAGCTCGAGCGCGCGCTCAAGCTCGACGACGAGCACGTCGAAGCGCGCATCTACCTGGCGAACATCCTCTACGATCGCGGTGAGTACGAGACCGCGCTCCGTCATCTCGAGCAGACGGCGCCCGACGATCACTGGGACGAGCTCGGCATCTGGCGGCTCATGGAGCTCAAGAAGTCGTTCTATCGCCTCCGCGATGACGACCCCGACCTCCAGCTCTGGGACACGCGGCTCGGCGAGCTGAGCGGCGAGCCTGACGAGGTGGACCAGCTCCTGGCCGAGGTGGAGGAGAGCTTCGCGCAGCAGGTGCAGCGCGAGGAGGAGGCGGCGCGCAATCAGCTCGAGCTGTTCGGCACGCTCCTCTCCGATCTGGGCGACCGCAAGCGCGAGGAAGAGCTCGAGCACCGCATCACGGTCGAGGAGCGCGAGTTCTGCGGCACCTGGGACGACATCCTCCGCCAGTTGCGCGACTCGAACAAGGCGTTCGCCGGCCGGTCGCTCCAGGAGTTCATGGCCACGGAAGCTCGGCGCGTCTATTCCGTGACGGGAGTGAAGATCCCGACGCGCGACGCCGAGAGCTTCATTCGTGGAAGCGCCAACGCGGGGCTGCTGAAGATCGTGCGGTGATCGGCCCGAACCGCAGGGCGGCATTGGCGGCGCTGACGGCCGCCCGACCGACGGTCGCACGGCTCGACGCCAACCGTCACCCGGAAGAGGTCGCCGCCGACCTGATCGAAGCGTGGACGTCCATCGAGACGGCGCTGCGATCGCTGGTCGGCGGTTCCGTGCTGTCCGGACAGCCGCTCATCCGCGAGCTGCGCGGACGCGAGATCATCTCCCTCGATCAGGCGCACGCGCTCCTCGAGTTCCTGGCGGTGCGCGAGCGGGTGCAGCGCACCGACTACCGCCCGCGCACCGACGACATCACCGTGGCGCGCGAGGCCTTCGCCAAGCTGGAGCAGGGCCTCACCGAGATGGACACCCCCGTGGCCACCTCGCCGGTGAGCGCCGCCACGCCCATCGCCGACACCACCTCCGCCGCCGCCCCGCCGCCGGCCCCATCCGATCCGCGGCGGAGAAAGCTCCTCCTCTTCGGCGGGATTGGCGCGGTGGTCCTCCTCGCCCTCCTCGCCGTCCTCCTCCTCCTCGATCCCTTCGGCCTGTCCGCGAGCTCGCGCATCGAGCGCGGGCGCGAGCTCTACGCCAACGGCCGCGCCGCGGAAGCGCAGCGCGAATTCTCCGAGGCCGCGCGGAAGGACCCCGACAACGCCATCCCCCACGTCTATCTGGGGCGCATCGCCCGCGAGGAGCGTGATTGGGGCACCGCCGCGCGCGAGCTGCAGCGCGCCGCCGAGCTCGAGGCCGACAATCCGCTCGTCCACCGCGAGCTGGGCGCGCTCTTCTTCGCTCGCGGCCAGTACGATGCCGCGCGGCGTCGTTACGTGGAAGCGATCAGGCTCGACAGCTCGGACCGCGTCTCCATGGGCTACCTGGGCTGTTCGCTGGTGCGTCTCGGACGCCTGCAAGAAGGGATGAGCTGGATCTCTCGCGCGGGCCCGGGCGACTGGACCCGCTGCCTGCCGCCCATGCAGCCGCCAGTCCCGGGAGGTGCGGCCGTCCCGCAGCCGTGATCGAGTTCGACAACGTCACGAAGATCTACCGACCTCCCCTCGGTCGCGCCGTGCGCGCGGTCGAGGATTTTTCGTTGCGCATCCAACCGGGCGAGGTGCTCGGCCTCGCCGGGCCGAACGGCGCCGGCAAGAGCACCCTCATCGCGCTCGTCCTCGGCTACCTGCATCCGACGTCGGGGCGCGTCTCCATAGACGGCCGGCCGCCGCGGCAGTACGTCGAGCGCTTCGGCATCGGCTATCTCTCCGAGCTCGTCGCCATCACGCCGCACTGGACGCTGGAAGGCGCGCTCACGCGCTTCGCGCTCCTCGCCGGCATCTCCGACCGCGAGCTGCGCGCGCGCATCGAACGCGTGATCGCGCGGCTCGGCCTCGAGGAGCACCGCGCGAAGAAGGTGAAGCATCTGAGCAAGGGCAACCTGCAGCGCCTGGGGCTGGCGCAGGCGCTCCTCCGCGACGAAGCGATCATGATCTTCGACGAGCCCACGCACGGCCTCGACCCGGTGTGGACGCAGAACTTCCGCGAGCTGGTGGATCACCTGCGCCACCCCGACCGCGTGCTCTTCGTCGCCTCGCACAATCTCGACGAGCTCGAGCGCATCGCCGACCGCGTCGTCATCATCGATCACGGCCGCCTGCGCCGCACCGTGGAGATGCGCCGCCCCGACGCCCACACCATCGCCTCGCGCTACCGCCTGGGCGTGGCCGAGGGACAGGAGCACGTCGCCGGCGTGTTCCCCGACGCCCGCCGGCTCGGCGACTGGCACTTCGAGATCAGGGCGCGCGACACCAGGTCGCTCAACGAGGCGCTGGCGGCGCTGATCGCCCGTGGCGCTCGTATCACCGAGCTCACGCCGGCCTACGCCGGCCTCGAGCGACACTTCCGCGAAGCGGTGTCCGAGCGCGAGCCGCGCGACGAATGAGAGGACGACTCGCGCGCTACGCGCTGTACCAGATCCGCGACTACATCATCGAGCGCGGTCTTCCCACGCTGCTCGTGGGCGCGATTCTCTTCCTTCCGGTCCTGTTCGCGCTGGCCAGGCCCACGGAGCAGGAGGTGCCATCCCTCCTCGTGCTCAGCGCCCTCGCGGCGCTCATGCCCATCTTCGGCATCGTGGCCGTGCTCCTCGGCGTCAACGGGCTCATCGCCAACGACCGCCAGCGCGGCTACTTCCGCTTTCTCTTCTCCAAGCCGATCTCGCTCACGCGGTACTATCTCCAGGTCTTCGTCATCAACGGCGTGGCCACCATCGGCGTGGTGTGCGTCATGGTACTCCTGCTGGTGACGCTGGGCGGCTCCCGTTTTCCATGGAGCGTCATCCCCTACATGGCGCTCTTCTACCTGTGTGCCGGCGGCGTCGGCTTCCTCCTGTCGGTGCTGACCCGCTTCGATTGGGTCGCGCTGGGGATCATCTGGGCGCTGGCACAAACGCTGCGCCAGCTGACCTACCAGATGTCCGGGTGGTACTACGAAGCGCTCAACGTCCTCCTTCCTCCAGCGCATCTCATGACGCGAATGGCCGGCGACTACGCGCAGGGGATCGGCGCGCCCACGCGCTCCCTCATCTGGATCGGCGGCTACGGCGTGATCGCCCTCGTGCTGGGCGTCCTCGCCCTGCGCCTGCGCCCGCTCGCCCCGTAGGAGCGAGCGATGATCTCGCTGCCCCTCGTACCGCCGGAGTCCGTGCTGCGCGTCGTGCTTCGCAACGGACTCACCCTGCTCGTCAGGCGCGACGATTCGGCGCCGGCCGTGGCCATCGTCACGTGGGTGAAGGCCGGCTACTTCGATGAGACCGACGACGTGGTCGGCATCGCGCACGTCCTCGAGCACATGTACTTCAAGGGAACGCCCACCCGCGGCGTGGGCGCCATCTCCAGGGAGACGAAGGCCGCCGGCGGCTACCTGAACGCCGGCACCATCTACGACCACACCAGCTACTACACCGTCCTCCCGTCGGCCAGCCTGACGACCGGCCTCCACATCCAGTTCGACGCCTACGCCAACTCGGTGATCGACGCCGAGGAGCTGCGCAAGGAGCTGGAGGTCATCATCCAGGAGGCGAAGCGCAAGGCCGACAACCCCTCGGCGGTCACCACCGAAACGCTGTACGAGCTCCTGCACGACCGGCACCGCATCCGCCGGTGGCGCATCGGCCGCGAGCCCGGACTGCGCGCGCTCACCCGCGACACGCTCGCCGCCTTCTATCGAAATTTCTATCAGCCGTCGGAGACCATCCTGGTCATCGTGGGCGACCTCGACCCCGAGCTGGTGGTGCGGCAGGTGGACGAGCTGCACGGCTCACTGCCGCCGAGCACCGTCCGACGCTCACCCGGCCCCAGCGAGCCGGACCATCGCGGCTTTCGCTATCGCGAGATGTCGGCGGACATCACGCAGTCGCACCTGGCGCTGGGATGGCGGACGCCGGGTACGATGCATTCCGATACGCCGCTCCTCGACATCGCCGCCGCCGTCCTCGGCGCCGGTCGCGCGTCGCGGCTCTATCGCGCGGTGCGCGACCGCTCGCTCGCCGCCTCGGTGCAAGCCTACGACTACACGCCCACCGAGCTGGGCGTCTTCAGCATCCAGGCTGAAGGGCCACCCGATCGGGTGCTCGATGCCGCGCGCGCCATCTGGCACGAGACGCACGCCCTGCGCGAGATCGGCATCGGACGCGACGAGCTCTGGCGCGCCCGCCGGCTCTTCGAGTCCCGCTGGATCCGCCGCCTGGAGACCATGGAAGGGCAGGCGAGCTACCTCGCCGAGTGGGAAGCGGTGGGAGGGTGGCAGCTCGGCGAACGATATCTCGAGCGCATGCTGACCGCGTCCTGCGAGCAGGTCAGCGAGGTCGTTCGCGCCCATCTGGCGCCGGAGCGCGCTGGGCTGTGCGTGTACCGCCCGTCAGATGAGAGAGCGCTGGCACCCGATCCCGGCGCGATGCGCGCGCTGCTCGACG
>DATFFZ010000073.1:0-16285 GCA_035249845.1 Gemmatimonadaceae bacterium | reverse complement strand
CACATGGCGCAGGCGGGGCTCCCCGACCGCGGTCGGATCGCCGACGCGATGGCCCGGGCGCCGGAGGTGGTGCGCTCGGCGCTGGCCGCGCACCCATGAGCCCTCGCGCTCGATGAACCTTGGCGAGTGGCTCGATGCCCGCTCCCCAGCGCCGCCGCCGGCGCTGGCGGAGCGGGTTCGTCAGGCGTTGGGCACCGACCTCCAGCGTCCCGCCTCGGACGCCGGCGCCGCCTGCCTCGACGCGGCCGAGCGGCTCCTCGTGCGCGTGCTGGACGCCGGGAGGGGCGATCGGGACACCGCCTACGATCTCCTCTGCGTGGACGCGCTGGTCACCTACGCCTACGAGTCCTCGGGCGATGCGCCCGCTTCGCTGGAGATCGACGTGACGCAGGGCATGCGCCGCCTGGGCGCGCTCGCCGACCGCGCATGAGCATCCTCCGCCGCCTGGAGCGCGAGAACGGGCTCGTCGTGCTGATCGACCCGGCGCGAACGACGGCGACGAAGGCGCGGGAGCTGGCACGACGCGCCGCCGGCGAGGGAGTGGCCGCGCTCCTCATCGGCAACAGCTTCGGCGCCGACGAGAACACCTCCGCGCTCGCGCGCCAGCTCAAGGACGCGGCCCCCGAGCTGCCGCTCCTCCAGTTCCCGGCCAACGCATCGCAGCTCGTTCCCGACGTCGACGCCATCCTCTTCCTCTCCCTCGTCTCCGGCCGCAATCCGCAGTACCTCATCGAGGAGCACGTGCGCGCGGTGCCTTTCTTCGCGCGCCACCCAACAGTGGAGGCGATCAGCACCGCCTACGTGCTGGTGGATGGCGGATGCGTGACGTCGGTGGAGTCGGTGAGCCAGACGCGCCCGCTCCCCGCCAACAAGCCCGAGCTCGTGCGCGCGCACGTGGCGGCGGCGATGATGATCGGGATGCACGCCTCGTATCTCGACGCCGGGAGCGGCGCCCGCTGCCCGGTGGCCGCCCCGCTGGTGCGCGCCGCTCGTGAGGCGACCACCGGACCCATCTTCGTGGGCGGCGGCATCCACGACGCCGATGAGGTGCGCGCCGCGCGCGAAGCGGGTGCCTCGCACGTGGTGATCGGCACCCTCCTCGAGCGCGACGGCGCGCGCCAGGTGCGCGACCTCACCGCCGCGGCGAGAGCGTGATCGACATCCATTCGCATCTCCTGCCGGGGGTGGACGACGGCTCCCCTTCGGTGGAGGTCTCGGTGTCGGTGCTCGAGCGATTCGGCGCCCAGGGGGTGGAGGTGCTCGTCTGCACGCCGCACCTCCTGGCCAGCGACGCGGCAACGGTGGCGCCCGACGTCTACGACGACATCTTCGAGCGCCTGGTGGCCAGCGCTCCCGCGCGCCCCGAGCTGCGACTCGGCTGGGAGATCATGCTCGACGGGCCCGGATACGATCTGTCGTCGCGCCACCTGCATCTGGCCGGCTCCGCGGCCGTGCTGGTGGAGTTCCCGCGCATCGGCGTCCCGCGCGGCGCGAGCGAGGAGCTCACCCGTCTGGTGCGGGGCGGCATGGTGCCGGTGGTGGCGCACCCCGAGCGCTACTACGGGTGCACGCCGGCGCTGGTGCGCGAGTGGCGCGCGCTCGGCGCCGCCATCCAGATGGATGCCGCCATGCTGGTGGGACGTGGACCGGTGGCCGGTCTCGCCCAGCAGCTGCTGGCTGAGGGGCTGGCGGACTGCGTGGCCAGCGACAATCATGGCGACCGGCGCTCGCTCGGCGCCGCCGCGCAATGGCTCGAGGAGCTCGGCGCGACGGAGCAGGCCAGACTCCTCACCGAGGTGAATCCGGGGAAGATCCTGGCCGGGGAGCGTCCGTTGCCGGTGCCCCCCATTCCCGCGCTCGAGCGCGGCGCCTTCGCGCGCCTGCGAGAGCTGATCTTCGGACGCCGATGACCGCACGCCTCACCGAGTCGCTGCACGAGCTGGCGGAGACCGCGCGCCGCACCGCGGCGGCGCTGGAGTCGGACATGGCGCGCGCCTTCGACATGGTGCGGCGCACGGTGAAGGGGGGCGGCACGCTCTTCTTCTGCGGCAACGGCGGCAGCGCGGCGGACGCGCAGCATCTGGCCGCCGAGTACGTCGTGCGCTACATGCGCCAGCGTCGCGCCTATCCGGCCATCGCGCTCACCACCGACACGTCGCTCCTCACCGCCGCCGGCAACGACCTCGGCTTCGATGAGGTGTTCGCTCGTCAGGTGAGCGCGCTGGCCAAGCCCGGCGATCTGCTGGTGGTGCACTCCACCAGCGGCAACTCGCCGAACGTCGTGCGGGCCGCCGAAGCCGCGCACGCCAGCGGCGTCCAGGTGCTGGCCTTCAGCGCCCGCGACGGCGGACGTCTGGCCGAGGTGGCCGACCACTGCGTCATCGTCCCCACCGATCGCACCGATCGGGCGCAGGAGATCCACCTCTGCATCGAGCACGCGATCTGCGAGCTGGTGGAGCGCGAGCTGTGATCTCGCTGCGGGGGAAGGCGGCGCTGGTCACGGGCGGCTCCCGCGGCATCGGCGCCGCCACCGCGCTCCTGCTCGCCGAGTCCGGCGCCGACGTCGGCATCGGCTATCGCTCGCGCGAGGACGCCGCCGCCGACGTCGTCAGGCAGATCGCCGATCGGGGGGTGCGCGGCTTCGCGCAGGCGGGGGACCTCACCACCGCGGAGGGCGCCCAGACGCTCTTCGAGAGAGCGCAGCGCGAGTTCGGCGACATCGACATCTTCGTGGGGAACGCGGCCATCTGGCCCGTCGAAGCCGTGCCGCTGGCCGAGATGTCCGACGAGCGGTGGGCGCGGACGATGCGGCACAACCTGGAGTCGATGTTCCTGAGCACCCGCTGGGCGGCGCGCGTCGTTCGCGACGGCGGGCGAATCGTGCTGGTGTCGAGCACCGCCGGACAGCGCGGCGAGGCGATGCACGCCGATTACGCGGCCTCCAAGGGCGCCATGATCGCCTTCGTGAAGTCGCTGGCCATCGAGCTGGCGCCGCGGGACGTCACCGTGAACTGCGTGGCGCCCGGTTGGGTGGACACCGACATGGCGACCCCCGTCTACGATGGCGGCGGCCGAGAGGAGATCGCGGCGTCGATCCCCCTGGGCCGGATCGCCACGGCGCGCGACGTCGCCGGTCCGATCGTCTTCCTGTGCTCCCCACTCGCCCGGCACATCACCGGGGAGGTCCTCAACGTGAACGGCGGAACGGTGCTCTGCGGATGATCGTCGCCACGGCGGCGCCGCGGTGATCGTTCTCCTCTTCACCGGCGGCACCATCTCCATGCGGCACGACGCCGCGTTAGGCGGCGCCGTTCCCGCGCTGTCGGGGCGCGAGATCCTGGCCGCCACGCGCGGCATCGAGGACGTGGCCGACGTCGCCATCGAGGAGTGGGGCGCGTTCCCCGGTCCGCACATGACCGTGGAGCACATGTGGGCGCTGCGGAATCGCATCGCCGAGCACCTGGGGCGCCCCGAGGTGGAGAGCGTCGTCGTCACCCACGGCACCGACACCATCGAGGAGACGGCGTATCTCCTCTCGCGCTCCCTCGACGACGAGAAGCCGATCGTCTTCACCGGCGCCATGCGCACGGCGAGCGAGCTGGGATGGGATGGACCCGCCAACCTGCTCGACGCCGTGCGCGTCGCCGCCAGCGCGGAATCGCGCGGCTACGGCGTGCTGGTGGTGATGTCGGGTCGCGTGTACGCCGGCCTCGACGTCACCAAGGCGCACACGCACCTGCTCGATGCGTTCGAGAGTCCGGGGCTCGGCCCGGTGGGCGTGATCGATGACGGTCGCGTCATCTTCCGCCGCGCGCTGCCGCCGCCGCGCCCGCTCCTCTCGCCCGCCGCTCCAAAGGGTCCGGTGGACATCGTGTACGCGTACGCGGGCGCCGACGCCCGATTGCTCGACGCGTCGCTGGCGTCGGCGCGCGGCGTGGTCGTGGCCGCCATGGGGAGAGGCAACGTGCCGCCGGCGATGGTGCCGGGGATCGAGCGCTGGATCGAGCGGGGGAATCCGGTGGTGATCGCCTCACGAGCGCAGCGAGGACGGGTGGGGATGACCTACGGCTACCCCGGTGGTGGCCGGCGGCTGCGCGAGCTGGGAGCGATCCTGGCCGGCGGACGCCGCCCGCAGCAGGCGAGGATGGATCTTCTCCTCGCCCTCGGCGCCGGCTACGCGATGGAGCGGATTCGCGAAGTGATGGAGAGCTAGCTTGCGACGACCGACTGCGAAGGCGGCGTCTTCATCTCCCAGCGCTGGAAGCAGCGCCAGTCGAACTCGCGGGCGGCGCGCATCTGGTCGGGGAAGCCGAAGTAATCGAGCCACCCCTCCAGCTCGGCGCGCCACCGGCAGCACCAGGTGAACTCGATGTGGCGCGGTCCCTGATCGGTGTCGACGTGCAGCGTTCCCACGAAGTCGGAGCACCCCGCGCGAGCCTCCACCCGGACGCCCGTGATCACGTAGTCCGGATGCTCGGCCAGAAGCTGGCTGATCACCCGAAGCACCTTGACGTGCGGTGCATGATGCGGGACGGCGATGGCCTGCGCGCGCCCCTGTCGCCGGAAGGCCAGAACGTCACGCTTGAATTCGTCGGTTGCGCGAGAGTCGCGGAGCAGCGCTTCGAGTTCCATGTCCCCTCAAATATAAACGTCTGTTGCCGCTAACCCAACTGCGTCCGCCCAAAGCGGTTGTCGGGATCGCCCGGCGCCTCGAGGAGCATGGGTTCGAGACCTGGTGCGTGGGCGGGGCCGTCCGGGACGCCCTGCTCGGGCACCCCCATCTGGACTGGGACCTGGCGACCGCCGCAACGCCGGCCGAGGTGCGGCGGCTGTTCAAGCGGACGGTGCCGGTGGGGATCGAGTTCGGCACCGTGGGGGTGTTCGACGAGCGCGGCGTGATGCACGAGGTGACCACCTTCCGGCGGGACGTGGAGACCGACGGCCGGCACGCGGTGGTGGAGTTCGGCGCCTCGCTGGACGACGATCTGGCGCGGCGCGACTTCACCATCAACGCCATCGCGTTCTCGCCCACGCGCGACGTGCTGCACGACCCCTTCGATGGCCGCGGCGATCTCGACCGCGCCATCGTCCGCGCGGTGGGCGATCCAGCGGCGCGCATGCGCGAGGATCGCCTGCGGGCGCTCCGCGCCATCCGATTCGCCTCACGATTCGGATTCTCGATCGATCCGCCCACGTGGGAAGCCGTGCGCTCCAGCGCCCCGCACCTCGGCCGTCTCTCACCCGAGCGCGTGAAGCAGGAGCTGGAGAAGACCATGCAGCAGGTGGAGCACCCGGGGCAGGCGATGGCGCTCTGGCGGGAGAGCGGCGCCTTCGGCTCGCTGGTGCCGGAGCTGTCGAGCATCTCGGAGCGCACGCTGCGCATGCTCGACCAGCTCCCGCGTGCGCGGGAAAAGGAAGACGACGCGCGCACGCGCGACCGCCTCACCGCCCTCTTCGCCGATCTCGCGCCGCGAGACGCGGCGCGCGTCCTTCGGGCCCTTCGCTTCTCCAATCAGCAGATTGCGTGGAGCGCCGCCGTGCTGGAGGCCTGGAGCCAGCTCCACGAGGAGATCTTCGCCGCGCTCGCCTCGGGCACGCGCATCACCGACGGGCGACCGCGCGCGTGGGCCGCCAGGATGGGCCGCACCCGCGTGCGCTACGTCTTTCGGCTGCTGGCGGCCGAGCGCCGCGCGCGCGAAGCGCTGGGCGAGCGCATGCCATCGGCCGAGGCGCTGGCCGCCCTGTACCGGCGCACGCTGCGCAGTGCCTTCCGCGATGCGCTAGAATTGAGTGATCTGGCGGTGTCCGGCGACGAGCTCGGTGATGCCGGCATCCCGCCGGGGCCCGAAGTCGGACGGATTCTTCGGGAGCTGCTGAAGCGCGTCATCGCCGATCCGTCGCTCAACACCCCGGATGCGCTGCTCGTTTTGGCGCGAACGCTGCACACCGGAGCGCAACCGTTCACCGACGCCACGTAGCGCATGTTCTTCCGCGGTAGACAACCCGAGACCTCCATCTGGAAGCGCTTCCGCACGTCGGCGGACGGCTTCTCCTTCGTGAAGGAGGAGGACTACTACGCCGCGCACATCGTGGCCAACGCCGAGCGCGTGGTGGACCTCTTTCATTCGCTGCTGGAGCACATGCCGCCGGCGGTGGACGTCGCCATCGAGGACATGCGCTCCGGGCGCAAGTGGAAGGGTGAGAGTCTGCCGCTCCCCGACGTGCGCGACGCGCTGGCGCGGCTTCGCGTTCCCTTGTCGAACGCCGGGGGGGTGGAGTTCGCCGTCTACACCAGCGAGGATCAGCTCACGCTGAATCCCGTGCTCGAGCTCTTCATCTACGCGCGCGGCGATCACTGGCTGTACACGCTCCAGGGGAAGGGGCTGGAGGAGCGGCGCGCGGTCCGCACCAAGAGCTGGAAGGTGAGGCGGCAGGAATTCCCGCCTGCGCCGGAGCTGGTGGAGGCGCTGGCCGGAGTGGCGGCATCGCTCGGGCTCACGCCGGCATGAAGACCGAGACGCTGCTGTTCGCGCTCGCCGCGGCCGGCGCCAACGTGCTCGGCGCGGCGGCGGTGACGTGGCGCGTAAAGTGGAGCGTGCGGGCGCTCGACACGATGGTGTCGCTGGCGGCGGGGTTCATGATCGGCGCGGTGCTCATCGACATCTTCCCCGAGGCGGTGGAGCGGGGGAGCCACAACGCGGCGGTGGTGGCCGTGATCGGCTACGTCCTGGTGCACCTCACCCAGCACACGCTGGCACCGCACTTCCACTTCGGCGAGGAGACGCACAAGGTGACGGAGATGGTGAGCGTCACCGCGCTCATCGGGCTCCTGCTGCACACCTTCGTGGATGGCGTGGCCATCGCCAGCGGCTTCCAGGTGAGCGAGTCGTTAGGCATCGTGGTGTTCGTGGCCATCCTGCTGCACAAGTTTCCGGAAGGGCTCGCCATCTCGAGTCTCTTTCTCGCCGCCGGCGCCACCAGGTCGCGCGCGCTCTACGCGGCGGCCGCGCTGGGGGCGGCCACGGTGGCGGGCGCGCTGCTCACCGACCTGTTGGGCATCCTGCGCACCTACGGACTGGCGCTCTCGGCCGGCGTCACGCTCTACGTGGCGGCGTCCAATCTGGTGCCGGAGTTCCAGGCCAAGCACGGGTGGCGCCTCCAGATCGCCTTCTTCGCCGGGTGCGGCGTGTACTTCCTCGCCCGCTCGGCGGCGGGGCTCTGATGGGCGCGCGCAAGGCCGTCGCGCGACGCGCGGCCGAGCCGGAGCTGTTCGAGCCGCCGGCCGACTCGCTGCCGCTGGCGGCGCGCATGCGTCCACGCTCGCTCGACGAGTTCGTGGGACAGGAGCAGCTCCTCGACCGCGGGCGCGCGCTCCGCGAGGCGATCGAAAAGGGGAGCGTGCGCTCGATGATCTTCTGGGGGCCGCCCGGCTCGGGGAAGACCACGCTGGCGCTCATGATCGCCCGCTACACCGACCGCGAGTTCGTCCCCTTCTCGGCAGTCACCGAGGGCGTGCCGCGCGTGCGCGAGATCATCGCCGAGGCGGCGGAGCGGCTGCGCACCTCCGGGCGTGGGACCATCCTGTTCGTGGACGAGATCCATCGGCTGAACAAGGCGCAGCAGGACGCCTTTCTCCCGCACGTGGAGCAGGGGACGATCACGCTCATCGGCGCCACCACCGAGAACCCTTCGTTCGAGATCAACGGCGCGCTGCTCTCGCGCACCCGCGTCTTCGTGCTGCATCAGCTCTCCGCCGATGACGTGGCCAGCCTGGTGAGGCGCGCCATGGAGGACGCGGAGCGCGGTCTCGGCACGCTCCGCCTGACGATCGACGATGAGGCGCTGACGCTCCTGGCCACCGAGTCCGACGGGGACGCACGCCGCGCGCTGAGCGCGCTCGAGGCGGCGGCGGACCACGTGGGCGCGGGCGGCCGGATCGACGCGTCGTCCATCCGCGACGCGCTCCAGCTGCGTTACGCCCGGCACGACAAGAGCGGCGAGGAGCACTTCAATCTCCTGTCGGCGTATCACAAGTCGCTCCGCGGGAGCGATCCGCAGGGCGCGCTGTACTGGATGGCCCGGATGATCGAAGGGGGAGAGGACCCGATGACCATCTTCCGCCGCGCCATCGCCATGGCCGCGGAGGACGTCGGGCTGGCCGACCCCCAGGCACTCCAGCTCGCCGTCGCCGCGCGTGACGCATATCACATGTTGGGACCGCCCGAGGGGTATCTGCCGCTGGCGGAGATGACCATCTACCTGGCGACGGCACCCAAGTCGAACAGCTCGAAGGCGGCGCTCGGCGCGGCGATGGATGCGGCACGGGAATCGCCGGGAGAGCCGGTGCCGATGCACATCCGGAACGCGCCCACGCGCCTCATGAAGGAACTGGGATACAACGAGGGGTACAAGTATGCGCATGACGCCCCGGAGGCGTACCTGCCGCAGGAGTACCTCCCGGAGCGGCTGCGAGAATTGATGCTCTACCAGCCCGGACCGTTCGGATTCGAGCGAGAGATCGCCAAGCGGCTCGCCTGGTGGGCGGAGTTGAAGCGAAAGGGTTCCGCGGGCGCGGAGTGAGCGCCCTGGTCCATTGTCAGGAGAACGTATGCGCAAACTCGTCTCAATCGCGCTGGCGGCGTCGGTGGTTGGTGTCGCCGCCTGCGCGTCGCTCGGTCGTCAGGCATTCGAGGAGCCGATCGTCACGTTCAAGGACGTGCAGGTGAAGGGCGTCGGCCTTTCCGGCGGCTCGGTGGATGTGGTGCTGAACGTGTACAACCCGAACAACTTCCAGCTCGATGCCACCAAGCTCACCTACGCCCTGCTGGTCGACACGCTGTTGTTCGGCTCGGGAGAGCTCGACTCGCGCTTCACGGTGCAGAGGAAGGACTCCACCGAAGTGCGGCTCCCCCTCGATTTCCGGTGGGCCGGCATGAACGAGGCAGCCCGGGAGATGATCAACACCGGCAGCGTGCCGTATCGCGTGCGCGGAGCGATCACCGTCGGCTCCGGCGTCGGGACGTTCACCATCCCCTACGACCGCACCGGACGCTTCTCGTCGCTGAGCGGAGCGCGGTGAGCATTCTGACCATCAGGAGGAGAACATCGCGAGAGAGCTGATCTCGCTGAGCGCGCCGACCGAGCGAGCGATCCTCGTCGGCGCGCCCCCCAAGGGACGCAACGCCAAGCGCGTGCTCACCGAGCATCTCGAGGAGCTCGCCCGTCTCGCCGACACCGCCGGCGCCGAGGTGCTCGGCGAGGTTACGCAGCAGCTGGAGCGTCCCGACCCACGCACCTATCTGGGTAAGGGGAAGCTCGACGAGCTGCGGCTGCGCAGCTCGGAGCTCGGCGCCACGCTCATCATCTTCGACGACGAGCTGTCGCCGGCGCAGGGGCGCAACGTGGAGCTGGCGCTCGGCACGCGCGTCATGGACCGCGCCGAGCTGATCCTCGACATCTTCGCCACGCGCGCCCGCACCAGCGAGGCGAAGATGCAGGTGGAGCTGGCGCAGCTGGAGTACCTGCTGCCGCGCCTGACGAGAATGTGGACGCACCTCGAGAAGATCCGGGGCGGCATCGGCATGCGCGGTCCGGGTGAGACGCAGCTGGAGACGGACCGCCGGCTCATCAACCACCGCATCAAGGCGCTCAAGGAGCGCCTGGGCGAAGTGCAGAAGTCGCGCGAGGTCCAGCGCCAGTCGCGCCGCGCCGAGTTCCGGGCGTCTCTGGTCGGGTACACCAACGCCGGAAAGTCCTCGGTCCTGCGGGCGCTGGCCAGGGCGAGCGAGGTGTTCGTGGAGGATCGCCTCTTCGCCACGCTCGATCCGCTCACGCGCGAGGTGATGCTTGGCGACCGCGAGCGCGCGCTGGTGACCGACACCGTCGGGTTCATCCGCAAGCTGCCGCACGATCTGGTGGCCTCGTTCCGCGCCACGCTGGAGGAGGTGAAGGACGCCGACCTGCTCCTCCACGTGATCGACGCCAGCCACCCGGCGTGGGAGGAGCAGCGCCAGGTGGTGCTCGACGTCCTCGACGAATTGGGCGCGGGCGACAAGCCGATGCTCTACGTGATGAACAAGGTCGATGCCCTGAGCGACCAGGAGCTGCTCGCCTTGCAGGACCGCCTCCGCGAGCTCCTGCCGCACGCGGTCTTCGTCTCGGCCGTCACGGAGGGGGGGCTCGATCCGCTGCGCCGTGCCCTGTTGGGCGCGGTGCGCAAGCTCCGCCCCGAGGCCGAGGTTCGCGTGTCGATGTCGGACGGGAAGACGCTGGCCGAGGTGCATCGCCTGGGCGAAGTACTCGATCAGCGCAGCGAAGACGGCGTGATCGTGCTCCGCGCCCGACTCGATGCGGCGACGGTGGGACGGTTGCGCGGGCGAGGAGTGGAGATCAGCTAGAACATCGGGACTCGGGACTCGGGACTCGGGACTCGGCACTCGGCACTCGGCGTGAAGGCCGGCGTGGGTCGCCGGCCCTCTCATCACTGCCGAGTGCCGAGTCCCGAGTCCCGAGTCCCGATGGCAGCGCTGTCGACCGGTTGTGGGGGCCTGTCGAGCAGCCCCAGCATCGTGCTCGGCTCCGGCTCCAGCATGAGCCGGTTCTCCCACACCGCCCGCACCAGGGCGATCGCGCTCTCGGGGCACGAGGAGACGCAGTCGCCGCAGCGCGTGCAGAGGTCCTGCTCGACGACGGCGCGCTGCGGGTCGCCGTCGAGGCTCAGCGCGCCGGTGGCGCACGTCTTCACGCACTTGCCGCACCCGGTGCAGCTCTCGAGGATCGCGGGCGCCACGGTGCAGTCGAGGCACCGCGAGGCCTCTCGCATGCTCTCGTCCACGCTCCCCGCGCCGTCGCCGGAGAAGGGGTCGCCGGGGGGTGCGTCGAAGAGCGGGAGGCTTCGGCGCGTGGTCGCCAGCGCGGCGCCGGCGCGCTCCGCCAGCTCGTCAGGCACCTCGATCCAGGCGCTCGTCAGCGACGGCCGCACCCGCGTCGCGGTGAGCGCTCCGTGGATGCTCCACGCGGCGCGCTTCCCATCGGCGATGGCGTGGGCGATGCTGCGATGGCCGTAGGCGCAGGCGCCGCCCGCCCACACGCGCGATTTCGTGGTGCGGAGCGACTCCGGATCGACGGCGATGTAGCCGCCTTCGCTTCGTTCGAGCGCGGCGAGAAAGGTCCCGCGCGGCACTCGGCGCGCCGCCGTCACGATGTGCTCGCAGCCGATCACCATCACCGACTGCTTCGTCTCGCTCGTGAGCTCGAGGCCGGTGATCGCGCTGTCCTCGGTGGATCGCAGAATGCGCGACGGAATCCATCCCACGTGGAAGGTCACCCCGGCGCGTCGCGCCGCCGAGAGCATCGAGAGCGACGGCGTAGCCGCGGGGGAGTCGAGCACCAGGTGCACGGCACGTTGCTCTCCCGGGGCCTGCTCGCGCGCCAGCAGCATGGCGGTGTCGAGCGCCAGCGCGCCCTCGCCGCACACCACCACGCTTCGCGCCGCGCGCACGGCGGCGGCGTCGACATCGGCGGCGTCGCTCACGCCGATGCTGTCGTCGTGCGGGAAGAGCGGCTCCGCCGGCCCGCTGGCACCCACCGCGATGAAGACGGCGTCGAACCCCTCGCTGAGCAGGCGGTCGAGGGTGTCGGGGGCGTCGAGCGACCGGTGGGGGCGGATCTCCACGCCGAGGTCGGCGATGGCGGCCGACTCCGCACGGATCGAGGCGACCGGCATTCGCGCCGCAAGGAGCCGGTTGACGATCACCCCGCCAACCTCCGGCTCCCGCTCGAAGATCACCGGCCGATGCCCCAGCAGCGCCAGGTCGTGGGCGCAGGCGAGCCCGGTGATGCCGCCACCCAGGATGGCCACCGAGCGGCCAGGGCGCGCCGGGCGGGAGGCGTCGTCCACCGAGCGTCGTACGAGGGCGGCCACCGAGCGCGCATCGTGCAGGCTGGTGCACGGCTCCGGCGAGGCGAGGAGGGCCGGGATGGCGAAACCGCTGGCGAAACGCTCGAGCGACGCGATGGCCACCGGGGCGCCAAACTTGCTTCGTCTGCACGCCGACTCGCATGGCGCGTGGCACCCGTGACCACACGTACTGGCGAACGGGTTCGAGGCGCGTGCGATCAGAAAGGCACGGGGGTGATCCCCGTTCCGAATGGCCCGAACGAGCGCCGGAACGTCGACGCCGAGCGGGCACCCGGAGCCGTGGGAGCAGGGGAGCTGCGCCGCGAGTTGGGGAAGGCCGGGCGGCGGTGGATACGGTACGGCTTGAGCGCTCACGGAAGGCGAGTTAAGTTCAGCAGGATAGGGGCGTTAGCGCTCGCCGAAGAGTGCCCGGCAGGACCGCTGGTGGGTCGCCGCACGTCGGTTGGTGACCGGGTCCATCGCTGAGTGGTCTCCACGTCGGAAAGACGGTCGAAGCCGGAACGCGTTACGGTGCCGGTCGTCGCTGACGCCTTCGGGTGCAATGACTTGGGTTTGCGCTGAGCAGCGCAAATCAGGCGGTAGCGTTGTCGCCGATGCCGGCGGCATGGCGCAGAACGGCTGGAGATGAGCTTGGATCGCACCCTCAATTGGCTACTGCTCTATACAAAACCGCGCGCCGAAGCCTGGGCGGACATCAACCTGCGCAAGCAGGGCTACGAGACGTTGCTCCCGCTGGTCCGGTCGCGTTCGTCGTTCTCGCCGCTCTTCCCGCGCTACCTGTTCGTGGGTCACGAAGACTCGCAGGCCACGCGCGCGCTCCGCAGCACGCATGGGATTCTCTACGTCGTCCATTGCGGTGATCGCCCCGCCCGTGTGCCGCCCGGCGTCATCGCCGAGGTGCGGTCGCGGATGGATGCGCGCGGCGTGGTCACGCTCGACGAGAGTCCCAGGCCGGACCCGCTCTTCGCCAAGGCGCAGCGCGAGCGTGTCCGCACCCTCGTGCGCCTCGCCCAGGCAGGGTTTCGCGTCGTCGCCTGAGTGCGTCACTAGGAAGGACGTCGCCGCGCGTCTCGCCCGTCCCTTCCCGTCTTCAACAACTCGAGCATTTCCATGAGCGCATTCTCCGCGCTGAACGACAAGATCAGCCGGCGTGACGTGACCTGCGGCGTCGTCGGGCTCGGCTACGTCGGGCTGCCGCTCGCCGTCGAGATGGCGAAGTCCAAGCTCAAGGTGCTCGGCTTCGAGGTCTCGGCGCGCGTGGTGGACGCGGTGAATCGCGGCGAGAGTCACATCAAGGACGTGACCGCCGGTGACGTCGCGCAGCTTCGGCAGACCGGGCGGCTGGAGGCGACGCTCGACATGTCGCGCCTGGCCGAGTGCGACGTCATCTCGATCTGCGTGCCGACGCCGCTGGGGAAGACCAAGGACCCCGACATGTCGTTCGTGCAGTCGGCCACGCAGGCGGTGGCCGACTCGCTGCGCCCCGGTCAGCTGATCGTGCTGGAGTCCACCACCTATCCGGGCACCACGCGCGAGGTGCTGCTGCCCTTGTTCGAGGCGCGCGATCTGCGCGTGGGCGAGGACTTCTTCCTGTGCTTCTCGCCGGAGCGCGTCGACCCGGGGAACGCGCGCTGGCACACGCGGAACACGCCCAAGGTGTTAGGCGGGATCACCGAGCGCTGCACCACGCTTGGCGTGGCGGTGTACGAGCTGTTCATCGATCGGGTGGTGCGGGTGAGCTCTCCCGAGGCCGCGGAGCTCACCAAGCTGCTGGAGAACACCTTCCGCATGATCAACATCGCCCTCGTGAACGAGATGGCGGTGATCTCCGACCGGCTCGGCGTGGACGTGTGGGAAGTGATCGACGCCGCCGCCACCAAGCCGTTCGGCTTCATGAAGTTCACGCCCGGTCCCGGACTGGGCGGACACTGCATTCCGCTCGATCCGCACTATCTCGCCTGGAAGATGCGCACGCTGCACTACAAGACGCGCATGATCGAGCTGGCCGAGGACATCAACACCGAGATGCCGGCGTTCTGGGTGGGGAAGGTGCAGGACGCGCTCAACGACGCGGGGAAGGCGCTGAACGGATCGAAGGTGCTGGTGCTGGGGGTGGCGTACAAGAAGGACATCGACGATCTGCGCGAGTCGCCGGCGCTGGAGATCATGGACCAGCTCTCGAAGAAGGGGGCGGAGGTCGTGTACCACGATGCGTTCGTGCCGGAGATCCTCGAGGACGGGCACACGCCCGCGGGGGCGGTGGGCAAGTCGGTGCCGCTCACCGACACGCTGCTGAAGAGCGCCGACGCGGTGCTGGTGGTGACCGATCACAGCGCGATCGACTACGGCCACGTGTGCAAGACGGCGTCGATCGTCATCGATTCGCGCAACGCGTGCGGCGGTCGCGCATCGCGCGGGCCCGCGACGAAGAGCGCGGGACAGCTCGCCCACGTGTGACGCGCACGGAGACGCGAGACGAGGGGTGACGGCTAGCCCCGTGCCGCGCGAGCAGGTGCTCGGCGGCAAGATCGACGACGGGGAGTCGACGGAGCGCGAGGCGCCCCGCGAGCTCATCGTCATCGACGGATCGACCACCTGGAGTCGCTGGTGGTCCGATCTCGTGGTGTACCGCGGCGCGCTCCGCAGCCTCGCCTGGCGCAATCTCCGCTCGCGCTACAAGCAGGCGACGCTGGGGATGACGTGGGCGTTCCTCCAGCCCGCGGTGCAGGTGGGGGTGTTCACCCTCGTCTTCGGGATCCTCGCCAAGGTGCCGTCGGGGGGCGTCCCCTATCCGCTGTTCGCGCTGGCCGGGCTGCTGCCGTGGAATCTCTTCTCGCGGATCATGTCCGACGGCGCCGTCTCGCTGGTGGCGAACCAGAATCTCATCACCAAGCTGTTCTTCCCGCGCATCTACCTGGTGCTGGCGGCGGGGGCGTCCGCGCTGCTCGACGCGCTCATCACGCTCACCTTCCTGGCCGCCGCCATGTGGTATTTCGGCGTCGCACCGGGGCCGCTCTTCCTCCTGGCCCTCCCCGCGCTCGTCGGCGTGCTGCTGCTGTCGTACGGATTGGCGGCGCTGCTCTCGGCCATCAACGCGCAGTGGCGCGACGTGCAGCACACGCTGCCGTTCCTGCTACAGATCGGATTGTTCGTGACGCCGGTACTGTATCGCAGCACGTTCATCCCCGATCGCTGGCGATGGCTGGTGGAGCTCAACCCGCTCACCGGCCTCATCGAGATCTTTCGCGGGGCGATGCTCGGCATCCCGATGCCCGATGCGCGCGTGCTGGCGATCTCGCTCAGCACGAGCGTGGTGGTGATGGTCGTCGGGCTGTGGGCGTTCCGGCGCTCCGAGGTGGCCATCGTGGACGTGATATGAGCGCGCCGGCGGTGCGGGTGAACGGCGTGAGCAAGGAGTACTGGATCCCCCGCGCCGACGCTCCGCGCTGGCGCGAGTACGTGCGCGCACCGCTGCGGTCGCTGTCGAAGCCCTCGCGGATGCGCGTGGACGCGCTGCGCGGCATCTCCTTCGAGGTGGAGGAGGGCGAGGTGCTGGGGATCATCGGCCGGAACGGGGCGGGGAAGAGCACGTTGCTCAAGATCCTCTCGCGCATCACCAGCCCCACCCACGGCCGTGTCGAGCTGCGGGGCCGCATCGCCAGTCTGCTGGAGGTCGGCACCGGCTTTCACCCCGACCTCACCGGCCGGGAGAACGTGTACCTGAACGGCATGTTGTTAGGCATGCCGTCGCAGGAGGTCGACCGCGCCTTCGACGGCATCTGCGACTTCGCGCAGGTGGGGGCGTACATCGACGTGCCGATCAAGCGATTCTCCAGCGGCATGCAGCTCCGTCTGGCGTTCGCGGTGGCGGCGCATCTGGCGGCCGACACCATGATCATCGACGAGGTGCTGGCCGTGGGGGACGCCGAGTTCCAGCGCAAGTGCCTGGGCGCGATGCGCGACGTGAGCCGGAAGGGGCGCACCACGCTCTTCGTGAGCCACAACATGTCCGCCGTGGAGTCGCTGTGCAGCCGGGTGATCTGGTTGGATCGTGGGGAGATTCGCGCCGTCGGATCGCCGGAGCACGTGATCCACGAGTATCTGGCGTCGGGATATGCTGAAGCGAACGGGACGGACCATCGGATCGACCTGACCGGGCGCAGCCGGAGTCCGCGCGTGGGCGGGGCGCTGGTGGAGAGCATCACCTTCGCTCGTCAGGCAGGGTTCCTGGAGCGGCGGCCCTGGCATGTGTCCTTCGGCGAGCCGTTCGAGCTGGTGCTCGACTGCTCCGTGGCGCGCGCCACTCCCGACGCCGTCGTCGGCATCGGAATCCGGAACGACCGGGGCGAGGATGTGCTCACCAGT
>DATFFZ010000072.1:0-15242 GCA_035249845.1 Gemmatimonadaceae bacterium | reverse complement strand
TCGGCGGCCGCGCGGGCCGTGGGCGGCGCCGCCCCCGCCAACGGCGCCGCCGCCGACACCACCAGCGCCGAGCTCGACGACTCCCCCATGCTCGGCCACCTGACGGCCGAGGGGCTGTTGGTGGGAAGCGTCGACACCATGCACACCGGCGGCCAAGTGACCGGCGGCGAGTTCCTCTTCGGCGAGAGCGGCGCGCGCGTGGTCGCCGGCGAGTACCGCTTCGAGGGGATGCCCGCCAACATCGTCGGCTCCGCCCAGCTGCGCGCCGACACGGTGCTGGTGGCGGGGATCGCGCTCCGCACCATGGGCGCCTCGCTCTCCGTGCTCTCGCGGAACGCGGGGACGCTCGGGCTCGACATGGAGAGCGTGAGCGGCGTGAGCGGCGGCGGGCGACTGGCGTACGCGATCTCCGGCGACACCACGCACGCACGCCTCGACACGCTCGCCCTCCAGTTCCCCGGAAGCCGCTGGGCGCTCCGGGCACCGGCGTCGTTCGTGTCCACCAGCGGAGGACTCTTCCTCGATTCGCTGGCGTTGTCGAGCGACAAGGGAGGCTCGCTCTCGCTCTACGGCGCGCTCCCCACGCGCGGGGCGCTCGCCATCGAGGCGCGCGTCGACAGCGTGCAGCTGGCCGACATCGGCGCGCTCCTCCAGCTCCCGCGCACCACCGGCGGACTCGTCTCCATCAACATGGACATCAGCGGCGAGCGCGCGCGTCCGCTCATCGAGCTCACCGCCGCCGCCGAACAGCTGCGCTACGGCGACTTCCGCCTCCCGCGCCTCCGCATGGAGGGACGCTACGCCAACCTCCGGGCCCAGGTTCGCGGGCAGCTCATGCGCGACACCTCCATCGCGCTCGCCGCCGAAGGCTCGCTTCCGCTCGACCTCCGGCTCATGCCGGTTCGCGAGCGCCTCCTCCCCGACACGCTGCGCGGGGTGATACGCGCCGACAGCGTGGACCTGAGCGTGCTGGAGGCGATCACGCCCGAGATCCAGCGCGCGCAGGGCACCATGCGCACCCAGATCGAGATCGGCGGCACGTGGAAGAAGCCCACCTTCACCGGGAACTTCCAGGTGGCCGACGGCGAAGCCGGCATCCCCGAGCTCGGCATCCGCCTGCGCGACATTCAGGCCGACGTCCTCCTCGGGCCCGACTCGATCGCCATCCGGCGCCTCTCCGCCTCGTCAGGCGATCGCGGCAGCACCGCCTCGCTCGACGGCGTGGTGGCGCTCGAGAACTTCGCCAACCCCGTGTTCGACCTCAACCTCCAGGCGCGAAGCTTTCAGGTCGTCCAGCGCCGTCGCACCGCCGATCTGGAGGTCACCGGGCGCCTCCGCTTGCGTGGCTCGTATCAGCGCGCCGAGCTCGACGGGAGCATCACCATCGACCGCGGTGCCCTCTACCTCGCCGACCAGGCGCAGAAGAACCTGGCCGACATCTCCGATCCGGAGTTCCGGAACGTGGTGGACACCAGCGTGGTGGAGAACCGCAACGTGCTTCCGCAGCCGCCGCCCAGGCTGGTGGAGAACCTGGTGGTGGAGAACGCGCAGGTGCGGCTGGGCGACGACGTCTGGCTGCGCTCCCAGGAGGCCAACATCAAGCTGCGCGGCGAGCTCGACGTCGACCGTCAACTCGCCCTCGTCAGGCGGGCCGACGGCGACACGGTGCGCGCGGTGATCGGTCTGGCGGGAACGCTGCTCGCCGATCGCGGCACCTATCGGCTGAACCTGAGCGTGGTGCAGCGCACGTTCCAGGTGGACAGCGGGACGATCAACTTCTACGGGAATCCGAACATCCCGCCGGGGCTGGACATCTGGGCCAGCTACAACGTGCGGCAGGTGAACCGCGAGGACGTGCGCATCCACGCGCACATCGGGGGCACGCTGCTCGAGCCCCGGCTCGACCTCACCAGCAGCGAGCGCATTCCGCTCTCGTACACGGAGATCCTGAGCTATCTCGTGTTCGGCCAGCCGTCGTTCGTGGTGGGCGGTGGGAGTCAGAACGCGCTGCTGGGCCAGGTGACGTCGGTGCTTCTGCCGACGATCGGCGGCGTGCTCGAGCGCGCGCTCTCGGAGCAGTTCGCCTGGCTCGACCTCTTCCAGCTCCAGACCGCCGCCGCCACCCAGGAGAGCTTCCTCACCCAGGGGTTCTACGAGGACCTCTTCAGCGGCGCCGGATTCGTGGCCGGGAAGCAGATCGGCGAGCGTACCTTCCTCACGGCCAGCGGAACGTTCTGCCGGCCGAGCGACGTCGGCTCGGCGTCCAACTGGTCGGTCTTTCTCGGCTTCAACATCGAGCATCGGCTGAACTATGGCTTCTCGGTGGTGGCCGGCGTGGAGCCCGGCAGCGTGAATCCCTGCACACGTCTTCCCGGCGATCTGAATCCCCGGCGCCAGGTCGGCTTCGACCTGTTCCGCGAGTGGAGATTCTGACCGGGCCGGTCCTCCTCATCGCCAATCCCGCGGCGCGGCGGGTCGATCGTCTCCTCCGTGTCGCACGGGCCGCCTTCGACCGGGCTGGTGTGGCCCACGATGTCGCGCTCACCGAGCGAGCGGGGCACGCCGCCGAGCTGGCGCTGGCGCGACAGGCGGGATATCGCGCGCTGTTCACCCTGGGCGGCGACGGGACCGCCATGGAAGTGGTGGGGGCGCTCGCCAACAGCGGCGTCCCCGTGGGGATCCTCCCCGGCGGCACCGGCAACCTGGTGGCGCGCTCGTTAGGCATCCCGCTCGCGCTCGACCGGGCGGTCCCCGCGCTGCTGCACGGGGACCGCGCCCGGGTGGACCTCGGCGTGGTGAACGGCAGCCGGCGCTTCGCCTTCACCGTCGGCGTCGGGATAGACGCGCGCATGATCCACGAAACGCCGCCCGAGCTCAAGCGCCGCTTCGGCATCGCCGCCTACGTGGCGAGCGCCGCCCGGGCCGTCGTCCAGCGCCAGAGCTTCGCGGTCAGAGTGACCGTGGACGGCGAGGTGGTGGAGCGGCGGGCGGTGGCCGTGATGGTGGCCAACTTCGGGGCCGTCCTGAACGAGCTGATCGTCCTGGGCCCCGGGATCCGGCAGGATGACGGACGCCTGGACTTGTGCGTCTTCTCTCCGGGCACTTTCATCGACGCCGTGCGCCTTGCCTGGCGTCTCTTTCGAAAGGATTTTCGCCCTCATCCGCAACTCCTCTATCGCGCGGGGCGAGAGTTTCGAATCGAATGCACTCCGCACCAGATCGTACAGGCCGACGGCGAGGTGCTGGGCGAGACTCCGTTCGAGGTGCGAGTGGAGCCGCTCGCCGCCACGCTGCTCGTGCCGCGGAGCTCGTGACCGAGTGACCGACGCGATCACCCCCGACCTCGACGGGCTGGCCTTCGCGCCTCCCATCGACGCGCTGCTCGCCGCGCTGCCGCGCGAGCAGGCGGACATGCTGCGCGCCCTCCTGCACGAGCGTGGTCAGACCGAGGCGCTCGCCGACGTGGCGCGCGCGGTCGGCGGCTCGCTCCGTCTCGACGAGGTGCTCGACCTCACCCTCCGCCATACCACGGCGCTGCTCGGCGCCGAGGGCGCCGGCGTCACGCTGCGCGATGGCGACGAGCTGGTGGTGGTAGCGGTGGTGGGGGCGGCCACGCCCTTCCTCGATGCGCGCATGCCGATCGCCGCCAGCCTCAACGGCACGGCGCTCCGCACGGGAGCGGTGATCGTCTCCAACGACGTGGAGCGCGACGCGCGATTCCACCGTCCCTTCGCGCAACTGGCGCCGGTCGAGCGCACCGTGGTGGCGCCGATGATCACCGCCCGCGGCGCCATCGGCACGCTGACCGTGATCAATCGCAAGGTCGAGTTCATGGAGGAAGACGCGCGCGTCCTCCAGCGGCTGGCCGACCAGGTGGCGGTGG
This sequence comes from Gemmatimonadaceae bacterium, assembly GCA_035249845.1. Taxonomy (GTDB): domain Bacteria; phylum Gemmatimonadota; class Gemmatimonadetes; order Gemmatimonadales; family Gemmatimonadaceae; genus DATFBY01. The sequence continues at coordinate 11,359 of DATFFZ010000072.1, read as the reverse complement.
CGATCGTCAACGCGCAGCTCTTCGAGGAGGCCGAGCGCGCCCGGCGCGAATGGGAAGTGGCGTTCGACTCGATCGCCGTCGGCATGCTGATCCTCGATGAGACCGCCTGCATTCGCCGCTGTAACGCGCGCGCGGTGGCGCTGGCCGGCGCTCGCGGAAGCGACGAGCTCCTGGGCCGGCGCTTCCACGAGGCCGTGTTGCGCCTGCCGCACCCTCCCGCCGGGTGCGTGCTCGCCAGCGCGCTCGAGCGCGGCGAAACGGGGCGCGGAACGCAGCGCGCGCCGAGCGTCGGGAAGATCTACGACGTGGTGGCGTCGCCGCACCCCGATGGCGGCGTGGTGGTGACCTTCGATGACGTCACCTCGTATCACCTGCTCGCCGAGCGGCACCGTCGGGTGGTGGAGACGGCGCGCGACGCCATCGTGATCACGGCACCCGACCGCCGGATCGCCTTCGCCAACCCGGCGGCGGTGGAGCTTTTCGGGTACACGGAGTCGGCGCTGGTTGGAATGCCGGTGGCGACGCTGGTGCAGTCCGAGCTGCGCGAGGATGTGGCGGGGCACGAGAGCAGCGCGCTGGCCGGACGTCCGCAACGCTACGAGACGGTGATCGTCCGCTCCGATGGCGAGCGTCGCACGGTGGCGGTGAGCACGGCGCCGCTGCGCGAGGTGGGAGAGATCACCGGCGTGGTGGCGTCGCTGCGCGACGTCACCGAGGAGCGCGAGGCGCGGGATGCCGTGCTCCGGTCGGAAGCGCGCTACCGCCACCTGGTCGAGTCGGCCACCGATGCCATCTTCACCCTCGACGCGCGCGGCGCGTTCTCGTCGGCCAACCGCGCGACGGCGGAGATCATCGGAGTGGGGCGTGACCTCCTGATCGGGTGCGAGCTGCACGAGCTGGTGACGGAGGAGGACTCGGCGTCGGCCGCCGAGCACTTCCGCGCGGCGATGGGCGGCCAGTCGCGGCGCTTCGAATGTCGCTTCGTCAGGCAGAATGGCGAGCGGCGGATCCTGTCGGTCACGCACACGCCGGTGGTGCACGGCCAAGACGTGGTGAGCGTCCTCGGCATCGCCCGCGACGTGACCATGGACCGGCAGCGGGACGAGGCGCTGGTGCGCTCCGAGGCGCGCTACTACCGGCTGGTCGAGTCGGCGTCCGATGGGATCTACACCGTGGACACCAGCGGCTGCTTCGTGTCGGTGAACCGGTCGCTGGAGCGATCGGTGGGGCGCAGCCGGTCGGAATTGCATGGCCGTCCATTCAACGAGCTGGTCGTCCCCGCCGATCGCGACGCCATGATGCAGATCTTCCAGAAAGCGCTCGGCGGCGAGCGCCAGCGCGGCGAGATGCGCTTCGTGGACTCACGCGGGCTCGTGCGCTCCGGCTCCGTCACCCTCACGCCGATCCTCGAGGATGGGCGCGTCACCGGCGCGCTCGGCGTCGTCCGCGACGTCACCGAGGAGCGCCACCTGGGCGAGCAGCTCCTCCAGCGCGAGAAGCTGGCCGCCGTCGGCCAGCTCGTGAGCGGCGTCGCCCACGAGCTGAACAACCCGCTGGCCGGGATCGCGGCGCATGCCCAACTCCTGCTCGCCTCGCCGGAGGGGAACAAGGAGCAGCAGGAAGCGCTGGTCACCATCGGCAAGGAGGCGCGGCGCGCCGCCAAGATCGTGTCCAACCTCCTCCTCTTCGCCCGGCAGCGGCATCCCGAGCGCACCGTCGCCGATCTCAACCAGGTGGTGCTCGATACCCTGGAGCTCCGGCGCTACGTGTTGCGTACGGCCCAGGTCGAGGTCCTCACGGATCTCGATCCCGAGCTCCCGCTCACCTGGGCCGATCCGTTCCAGCTCCAGCAGGTGTTCCTCAATCTGCTCACCAACGCCGAGCACGCGGTGCGCGGCGTGGACGGCGTGAAGCGGATCGTGGTGCGGACCTTCGTCTCCGGCGGGCGGCTGGTGGCCAGCATCGCCGACACCGGACCCGGCATGCCGCGCGAGCTGCTCGACCGGATCTTCAATCCGTTCTTCACCACCAAGCCGGTGGGGGAGGGAACGGGGCTCGGCCTATCGATCTCCGACGGGATCATCCGCGAGCACGGGGGGCAGATCCGCGTGGAGTCGGTGCCGGGAGGCGGGGCCACCTTCCTGGTGGAGCTGCCGGTTGTGGATCCTCCCAAGGGCCGCACCAGGCGTCCCACGGCCTCCTCGGGCACACGGCGTCGCACGATCCTCATCGCCGACGACGAGCCGTCCATTCGCGGCGCGCTGGCGCTCTTCCTCGAAAAGGGAGGACACACGGTGCACGCCGTATCCTCGGGCGCCGAGGCGCTCTCGCAGCTCAGGGAGAATCGCTATGACGCGATCCTGCTCGACCTGCGCATGCCCGACATGGGCGGCGAGGCGGTGTTCGCCGCCATCAGGGAGCGTCACCCCGAGCACGCGGAGCGCGTGGTGTTCGCCAGCGGCGACACCGACACCGAGACGGTACGCGAGCTGCTGCGCGCGCTGGCGCGGCCGTACGTGCGGAAGCCGTTCGCGCTCGACGAAGTGGCCGAGCTGCTGTGCGGCGGGGCGGAGTGATGGCGACCATCATGGTGGTGGACGACGACGTGCAGGTGGCTGGGGCGTTGGGCCTGCTCTTCCAGCGGCTCGGTCACCAGGTGGTGCGCGCCGGGTCGGGGGAGGAGGCGATCGAGGTCTACCGGCGCGTCCGCCCCGATCTCCTCCTCCTCGATCTCCAGCTCGGCGACATGGACGGCTTCGAGGTGCTGGAGCGCCTCCGCGACGACGAGCCGGTGGTGATCATGTTCACCGGGCACGGGGACATCGAGCTGGCGGTACAGGCCATGCGCGACGGCGCCGAGAACTTCCTCACCAAGCCGGTGGACATGGTGCACCTGGCCGCCGCCGCCGAGCGCGCCCTCGAGAAGTCTCGCCTCCGGCAGATGAACCGCTATCTGCGAGACCGTCGCGGGAACGCGCCGGCCGCCGTGCTGCTGGGCAGCTCCCCCGCCATGCGCGACCTGGCGCACCAGATCGAGCTGCTGGCGTCGAGCGATCGCACCCACGCGCTCCTCCTGGGCGAGACGGGAACGGGGAAGGGGCGCGTGGCGGAGCTGATCCACGCCGCCAGTCCGCGCTCCGGCCGCCCCTTCGTGGAGGTGAGCTGCGCCGGGGTTCCGAGCGCCGAGTTGGAGCTCGAGCTCTTCGGCGCCACCACGGGGCAGAACGGCGGAGCGCGCCGCCTGGCGGCGCTCGAGATCGCCGACGGTGGCTCCCTCTTCCTCGACGAAGTCTCGGCGCTCGACCTCCAGCTCCAGGGGCGGTTGCTCCGTGTCCTGGAGGGGAAGTCGGTGCGCGCGCCCGACGACACGCGCGAGATCGCCTGCGACGTGCGCATCATCGCGGCCACGGTGCGCGATCTCGTGGCCGAGGTGCGCGGCGGGCGCTTCCGCGAGGATCTGTATTACCGGTTGAGCGTGATGCCGGTGCACCTGCCGCCGCTGCGCGCGCGCTCCCGCGAGGACATGCTCGACGTCATCGCCCGCGAGGTGGACGATCTCCACCGCCACCTGCCGGACTCGCCGGCCGAGCTCGCCGATGGCGCGCTCGACCACCTGCTCCGGCACTCGTGGCCCGGCAACGTGCGCGAGCTGCGGAACGTGCTGGAGCGCGCGATGATCGTGGGACGCGGCGCGCGAAAGCTCGGCGCCGAGCATCTCCCGGCCGAGGTGCGGGGTACGGGCGCCGCCTCGACCCGTCACACGCCGCGCTCGCTGGCCGAGGTGGAGCGCTCGCACATCGAGCGCACGCTCCGCGCGCACAACGACAACCGCACCAGGTCGGCGCGCGAGCTCGGCATCTCACGCGCCACGCTCATCAACAAGATCAAGGCGTATCATCTCGACGAGGCGCCGAACGGATCGCGGCGCCACGCACCGGCCGATGCGGGGAAGCCCCGCCAAGGAGGAGGCGCATGACCGAGACCCATGAACGCGACGCGATGCTCTGCCGCGCGTGCGGGAAGGAGGAGCGCGCCTCCGAGGGATACCCCTGCGAGGGCTGCGGCACCTTCATCTGCCTGATGTGCACCTTCCGCGGCGTCACGCTGTGCCGCTCATGCGCCGACAAGCGCAAGGAAGCCCAGAGCAAGTGAACGACACGCTGCTCCTGCGCGATCAGTTCTCGGTGGACGATCGCACCTTCACCGTGCTGGCCGAGCCCTGGTACGACGCCGACGTGAAGGAATGGCGGGCGCGCTATCTCTACCTGCCGCTCGACCGCTCGCTCCCCGAGATCGTCTCTTCGGCGCCGGTGAAGCGCGCGCGCCGGCGCGACGAGCTCATCGTCCTCCTGGCGAAGAGCACCGATCGCGAGCTGACGAAGGCGCTGCGCACCGTGCTCCCGGCCGCACCGCGTCGGGCGTGAGCGCGGACTTCACCCCCTTCGGGCTCGCGGTCGGACACGAGACCGACGCGGCGGGCGCCACCGGACTCACCGTCGTTCGCGGGGTCACCTCGCCATTTCGCGCGTCGGTGGCCGTGATCGGCCGCGCCACCGGCACGCGCGAGCTGGATGCACTCGATCCCACGCATTTGGTGGATCGGGTGGATGCGATCCTCCTCACCGGCGGCTCCGCCTACGGACTGGGCGCCGCCGACGGCGTCATGCGCTGGATGGAGGAGCGCGGGCGCGGATTCCAGGTGCGTGAGGGCATCGTGCCCATCGTTCCCGCCGCGGTGGTGTTCGACCTCGCGCCGCTCGGATCGTTCGCCGCGCGCCCCACCGCCGACATGGCGTACGCGGCGTGCGAACGGGCGACCAGCACCGGCCTGGCGGAGGGAAGTGTGGGCGCCGGCACCGGCGCGACGGTCGGCAAGGCGCTCGGCATCGAGCGCGCCATGAAGGGCGGCCTCGGCTGCGCGGTGGAGGAGTCGGAGTCGCTCGCCGCCGGCGCCATCGCGGTGGTGAACGCGGTCGGCGACGTGCGCGATGATGGCGGCCGCATCATCGCCGGCGCGCGCGGCGTCGACGGAGCATTTCTCGACATCGCGGCACAGCTCCGAAGCGGAGCGGCCATGCGCTCGCGCTTTCCCGAGCTCACCGCGCGCAACACCACGCTGGCGGTGGTGATGACCAGCGCCTCGCTCTCGCGCGTCGAGCTGAGGCAGCTGGCGCGGTCGTCCTCGGCGGCGCTGGCGCGGCGGATCACGCCGGTGGGCACGAGCTACGACGGCGACGTGATCTTCGCCGTCTGTCCTTCCTCGGGCCCCGCGGCGCCGCTCCTTCAGGTTGAGGCGATGACCACGCACGTGCTGGAGCTCGCCATCGAGCGCGCCGTGAGGCTGGCGCGCGGGCGCGACGGCATCCCCGGCCTCGCCGACCGAGCATGACGGCCGACGCCGCCTACGTCGTCCGCTCGCCCGTCGCGCCACTCCTGGCCGAGCCGCGCATCTCCAGCGAGCTGATCTCACAGCGGCTGGCGGGGCACCGCGTCGAGGTGGTGGAGCGCCGGGCGCCATGGATTCGCGTGCGCGGCCAGGACGGCTACGCCGGCTGGACGCACGAGGGGTACCTCCGTCGTCAGGCGCCTGACGACTCCGGCGCCACGCGCACGTCGCTCGGCTGCGCGGTGGTGTCCGCCGACGGCCAGCGCCGGCAGCTTCCGCTCGGCGCGGTGCTGTCGGAGTCCGACAGGATCGAGTCCGGCGCCGCCTTGGACGCGGCGTCGCTGGCCAGGCGATTTCCGCGGGATGGGGCGGCCCTCGCCGAGAGCGCGGCCACGCTCTTCTCCGGCACGCCCTACCTGTGGGGCGGGATCACGCCGTGGGGCGCCGACTGCTCCGGCTTCGTGCAGAGCTGTTTCGCGCTGCACGGCGTCGCGCTCCCGCGCGATGCGCGCGATCAGGTGGAGCGGGGCGCCGACCCGCGTGTCGCCATCGACGCGCTCCGCCCCGCCGACCTCCTCTTCTTCTCGGAGCGGGAGGACGGGCGCGTCACGCACGTGGGCGTCGCGCTCGGCGCCGGGCGCATGGCCCACGTGGCGCTCGGGCGCGGAGGCTTCGCCATCGAGCGGCTCTCCTCCGACGAGCCGTACGTCGCCACGCTCCGATCGCGCTTCCGTGGCGCGCGGCGGATCGAGCTGGGTTAGCTCACCATTCCGCCGGGGGCCGGCATCCCCACGGCGCCGCTACGCACCTGGAGCACCAGCTCGGTGTGCGGGTGTCCGTCGAGCGCGATCCCCATCTTGTAGGTGCCGGCGACGTCGAGCGGAAGGTCGACGGCGGCGATGAGGGGCAGGTCGAGCTCCTGCACGTCGGACGGCGGCTTCCCGATGTTCAGCTCGCCGTTCGAGGACCAGAGCTCGGTGCCATTCGGGTTCGACCAGCTGAGCGCGACGGTGTGGCTTCCGAACTCCTCGCGGTCGCCCTTCAGCCGGAAGACGAGATGCGCGCGCGGATGCACGGCCGGGAGCGTCACGACCTGCACCGCGTCGAACACGCCGAGGATGTTGAGCTTCCCTTCCTGGGAGAGGTTCGCGGCGTCCGCGAAGAGAGCGAAGGACACATGCATGTGCGCAAAGGTAGAGCGAGATGCTCGCCGCCGCTACGCGCCGCTACGCGCCGCTGTCGCGCGCGACAGCGACCGTCTAGCTTTCGTGCATGACGTCCACGACTGGCGGCACGATGGCGCCCGGTCGCGCGGAGGAAGCGGCGCGGCCGGGCTTTTCCATGACCGACCTGATGCTGCTCGGCATGAGCATCATCTGGGGCGTCAACGTGCCGATCATCAAGTACGGCACCAGCGTCATGCATCCGCTGGCGTTCAACGGCCTGCGCGTGGTGTTCGCCGCGCTGGCGCTGCTCGTCATCGCGCGCTCGTTCGGGGACGTGCGGGTCACCCGCCGCGAGCTGATGGCGCTGGTCGGACTGGGTCTCCTCGGCAACGGGCTCTATCAGATCCTCTTCGTGGAAGGGGTGTCGATGACGCGCGCCGGCACCGCCGCGCTGGTGCTGGCGGCGTCGCCGGCGTTCATTGCGCTCATCGGGCGCGTGGCGGGCGTGGAGCGGGTGAGCCTGCGGGGTATCGCCGGCATCGCGCTCTCCTTCGCGGGGATCGCGCTGGTGGTACTCGGCACCACCCGCGCGAACGGCAGCCGCTCGACGCTGATCGGCAACATCCTGGTGCTGGCCGGCACGCTGTGCTGGTCGCTCTATACGGTGCTCCTCAAGCCGTACACCCATCGGCTGAGCGGACCGTTCATCACGGCGGTGACGATGAGCGCCGGGGCGGTGCCGGTGTTTCTGTTCGGACTGCCCGCCATCACCCGCGTGCGGTGGGAGAGCGTGCCGATCAGCGCGTGGGTGGCGATGGTGTTCAGCGGGCTGGGCGGACTGGTCATCGCGTATCTGTTCTGGTTTCGCGGGGTGCGCGTGCTCGGCCCCACGCGCACCGCCATGTACTCCAACCTTCAACCGGTGTTCGCGCTCACCGCGGCGTGGATCGGACTGCACGAGGTACCGACGGTGCTCCAGGGCGTCGGTGCCGGGGCGATCATCGCCGGCGTTCTGCTCACGCGCTCCTGAGAGGTGTTCCAAGCTCGATGAGGCTGGTACTGTTCGACATCGACGGCACGATTCTCTGGAGCGACGGCGCCGGCCGGCGCGCCATGACCGCCGCGCTCACCGAGATCTTCGGCGGCGCGGGACCCACGGAGTACCGCTACGACGGCAAGACCGACCCGCAGATCGTGCGCGATCTCATGCGTCACCACGGACACAGCGACGAGCACATCGACGCGCGGCTGGACTCGCTCATGGAGCGCTATCTCGACGGACTGCGCGCCGAGCTCGCGCCCGGGACGACGCACGCGCACCTCTTCGATGGCGTGGCCGAGCTGCTCGACGCGCTCGAGGCGCGGGAGGACGTCACGCTGGGGCTGCTCACGGGAAATCTGGAGGAAGGCGCGGCGATCAAGCTGCGCGCGGTGGGGATCGATCCGGCGCGCTTCCGCGTGGGAGCGTTCGGCTCGGATCATCACCACCGGCCGGAGCTGCCGGCGGTGGCGCAGCGGCGCGCGCGCGAGCGATTGGGGGTCGAGCTGGCCGGGGAGCGGATCATCGTGATCGGTGACACACCGGCCGACCTCGAGTGTGGGCGCGCCATCGGCGCCAAGGCGATCGGCGTGGCGACCGGTCGCTTCTCGGTGGACGAGCTGCGCCGACACCCGGCGCTGGCCGTCTTCCGCGATCTGTCGGACACCGACGTGGTGCTGGAGACGATTCTCCGTGCGTGAGGTCGAGCTCAAGGCCGTGGTCGAGGATTGGGATGCGTGCCTCGCTCGCCTCGAGAGCGCGGGTGGCACGCTGGTGTTCGATGGTCGGCTCTCCGACCGCCGGCTCGACACCCCGGATCGCGCGCTGGCGTCGACCGACATCGTGCTCCGCTTGCGGAGCTACACCGACGCGCGCGGAACGCGCTCGGAGCTCGGCTGGAAGGGTCCCACCAGCCGCGAGGGGGACTACAAGGTGCGGGAGGAGCTCGAGACGGCGGTCGAATCGGCGGACGCCATGCTGGAGGTGATGGCGAAGCTCGGCTACGTCGTGACGCACGCGGTGGATCGTCGTATCGTTCAATACAGGCTCCACGACGCCGTCGTCCGGCTCGAGCGATATCCCCGCATGGACGATCTCATCGAAATCGAAGGCCCTCCCGAGTCGATCGAGCGCGCGATCGCCACCATCGGCATTCCGCGCGCGTCGTTCACCGGCGAGCGCCTGCGCGATTTCGCGGCACGCTACCGCGCCCGCACCGGCCAGGCGCCGGCGCTGAGCGACGGCGAGCAGGCGGGGCGCGTGACCTACGATCTCAGCGATGCGTGAGATCGGGCACACGGCGATCCCCGTTTCGTTAGGCGGCCTGCTGCGCGGGCGCGACCTTGCGGGGCGCGCGTCGCTCGTGCTGCGCTCCCAGGTGATCGAGCTCGACCGCGGATCGCACACCATCCGGCTTCCGCTCGGCGCGCTGGAAGGCGCGCGCATGCGAGACGACGTGCTCGAGCTGTTCCTCGACAGCGGCGACGTGGTGGAAGTGCGCGACGCCGAGGAGCTCTCCTCGCTGGCGCACCAGATCGAGCGCCGAGCGTGCACCGTTCCCGAGCTCACGCTCTCGCTCAGCGCCTTCGGATCCCGGCGCGCGTTTCCCGGAGCGGAGCACGACCAGTTCTTCGGCCCGTTCCTCGATGCCAGGAAGCGCGCCGAGCGGGCCATGGGGGCGGGGGGCGTTCGCTCCGCGTTCGACGCGCCCTCGCTGCGCGGCGAGATGGAGAAGGTGCTCCGGGCGCTGGCGGCGGCGCATCAGCCGCGCCGGGCGCCGGACCGTCGCGCGCTCGAGGCCGAGCTGTTCGAGGCGACCGCTGGTATGTTCGCCGCCATCGATTCGATGGGTGCCATGCAGCGGCGCGTGGAGGAGAGCGACGGCGCCGATCGCATCGCGCGCTGGCGGGAGTGGTCGTCGCTGGTGCACGACGTCTTCATCCGCGCGGACGGCGCGTGGCTGGCGGTGCACGCGTTGCTCGACAGTGCCACGCCGCGCCGCGGCGGATGGCGCCGATGGCTCGGCCGCTCGTGATCGTCGGCGTCGGCATCGATCTCGTCGAGATCGCGCGCGTGCGGAAGCTGGTGGAGGGGAAGGGGGAACGCGCGCTTCAGCGTCTCTTCACCGACGGCGAGCTCGCCTACGCGCGGCGCCGCGCCGATCCCATCCCTCACCTCGCCGCTCGAATCGCCGCCAAGGAAGCGACCTTCAAGGCCTTCGGCCAGCACGACGGCGCGCGCTCGATCGGTTGGAAGGAGATGGAGGTGATCTCCGCTTCCGACGGCAATCCGACGCTCCGCCTCCACGGTTCCGCCGCCAAGCTCGCGATCGGGCTCGGAGTAACCCGGATGTGGGTGTCGATGTCGCATACTGGGAGTGCGGCGGGGGCGGTGGTGGTGATCGAGAGGGAGGAGGGAGGAGGGAGGCGGGAGGAGGGAGGAGCCAGACGAGGCCTTCGGCATTAGGCATTCGGGGCTTCAGCGCAGCGATTCCGTCGCGGGAGCCCGAATGCCGAATGCCCAATGCCCAATGCCGCTCTTGCTGTTCGCAGTTGTCGTCCGTCCTCCCCCTCCCTCCCCCGTCGGTTCGCCGATAAATTCCCTCTGGATGCACCTGAGAACGATTCTCAACTACGCGGCATTCGCCGCGTTCTTAGCGATGTGGAGCGTGCCCGCGCCGGCGCAGGAGCATCCGGCGCGGCGGCTCTCCAGCATCGTCGGCGTCGCCGTCGAAGAGTACGCCAAAGGGATCGACGAGAGCGGGAAGCTCATCTCGCAGCTCGAGTACCAGGAGGCCGTCGACTTCCTGGCCGACGCCAAGACCGTAGCCGAGCGGCTGTCGGGGGAGCGCGCGGGATCGGTGCGCGCCGTGCTCGACACGCTCAACGCCGCGGTGCACGCGCGGAAACCGGCCAGTGAGATCGCGGCGCTGCACGCGCGCTTCGTCACCGCGCTCGGGAACGAGGGGGCGCTCGAACTTCCCACCGCCGCCATCGATCTCGCCGCCGGCCGCGCGATCTACCAGCGCTCCTGCGCATCCTGCCATGGTGATCGCGGGCTGGGCGACGGGCCCGCGGCTACGGGGATGAATCCGGCGCCGCCGGCGATCGGGCGAGCGGCGGACATGGTGGACGCCACGCCGGCGTTGCTCTACCGCGTGCTCTCGGTGGGGATCCCCGGCACCGCCATGGCCGGCTGGTCCGATCGGCTCACGGTGCAGGAGCGATGGAACGTCGTCGCCTACGTGCAGTCGATGCGCGCGCACGAGCGCGACGTGCTCGAAGGGGAGGGACTCTTCCTCCAGCGATGCTCCGCCTGCCATGGCGCAACGGGCGCGGCCGACGGCTCGGCATCGGCGGCGCTGACTCGTCTTCCTCCGGAGATTGGCAGCTTCGCGTGGCAAGCCGAGCGGAGCGACCTTCAGCTCGGCGCGGTGATCAGAACCGGCATCGAGGGGACCGCGATGCCTCGCGCGCCGGATCTCGGCGACGCCGAGCTGGCGAAGGTCGTCGCTTACGTCCGCTCGCTGCCGATCCGAAGCGGCGACGTCCCCACCGCGGCGGCGGGTGACACGACGCCCGCCGGCGTCGCGCGCACCGTGATGGCGACGCTCGACAAGGCGCTGGCCGCCGCCCAGGCGGGGCGCACCTCCGACGCGGGAGATCTCGCCTTCGACGCGTACATCGCCTTCGAGCCGTTGGAGCGCACCACGCGAGCGAAGAATCCCGGGCTGGTGGCGTCACTCGAGCGTCATTTCACCGAGTTCAA
>DATFFZ010000071.1:0-18629 GCA_035249845.1 Gemmatimonadaceae bacterium | reverse complement strand
AGGGCCGCGGTAACGAGGAATCGGAGGGAACGCATCATGACCGCACTACCGGGGAGAGGTGGACGACGGGGCCGGGGACGGCGCGGCGCCACCCGTGGCGCTCGCGCCTGCTCCTGTACCCCTCGTGCCGGCCGGGGTGCCGGTCGAGTCGCTCGAGCTTCCGCCCGTCGTGCCGCCTTCGATCGCCTTGAAGAACGAGGCGCTCGCCGATCCATACTCGGCCGCCTCGGCATCGCGGCGCATGAGTCCCACCACGCGCTCGGCGCGCGCCCGCAGCTCGGCGTCTACCAGCGCCAGGAGCTGCGATTCCGCTCCCGCGCGCTGCGACTCGGCCGAGGCCAGCGCGCCGCGCAGCTGGCGGGTGCGCTCCGACTCGCCCGCGCGCAGACGGTTGAGCTCGTTTCCTACCAGCGACAGCGTCGCATCCATCTCACGGCGCGTCTCGGACGCGATCCCTCGAACCTCCGCCATGTGCGCGCGCACCGAGTCGTTCTTGGCGAGCACCGGGTGCCGTCCCATCTGCGCATCGAGTCCGCGCTCGATGATGTTGGCCAGATCGGCGTAGGTCCGCGCCGTCTGCCGCTCGGTGGTCAGGATCTCCTGATCGGTGCCGCGCAGGCTGCCGGCAAACGCGCGAGCGGCGCTGTCGATGAGCGCCGTGTTCTCCTCGGCGAGCGTGCGGGCGGCTCCGACGTTGCTCTGTACCAGCGCACGCACCCGGACTCGCGCGTTCTCGAGGATGGTGGCGAGGCGCGCCAGCGAATCCTCCACCGTCTGCGCCTGGCCCAACGCCTGCTCGACGATGGTGCCCGACGTGGTGAGGTACTGCTGCATCTGGGTCAGGAGCGCAATGCGCGCGCTCCGCGCGTTCATCGACTCGTCCAGACGGTAGCGGGCGAGCGCGGCCTGCATGTCGGCCGTGCGCATGGCATCGGCGCGCTGGGCGAACGCGGCGCCGGTGGTCCCTCCCGCCGGCTGGACGTACACCGTGCGCCGCTGCGCGCCCGCGAGTGGGGCGTTGAGCGCGTCCAAGCGCGACTCCACGTCCGTCATCGAAATGATGTCGGGCGCGGGCGCGATCAGGGCGGCCGACGGCGGCGCCCCGCCCACGGCGGAGAAGACGACCGCGTCGTCGGCGCCGGCCTCGTCGTTCAGGGCGATGGTCTTCCCGAACGTCGGCTCACTCACGTACAGGAGACCGGCCGAGCGCGCGGTGACGAGCGTGCGCGCCGCTTGCGACATGGCGGCGGCCGCTCCCGTCTGCATCGCGCGCGACTCCAGCCCGATGGAATCGGCGATCGACTGGAAGTAGCGCTCGGCGTCGTCGATCCGTCCCCCTTCCATCATGATCTGGCCGACCATGAGCCGCGCCTCGTCGCGCTGCGGCAGCTGCGGGTAGCGCGTGGCGAACTGCCCGAAGGCGGTCGAGGCGGGGTCCAGGCGCTTCGCCTTGTACAGCGACCAGGCGCGGGTGAGCAACGCCTCCGCCGAGAAGCCGCTGGTGTCGGCGATCCCCTCGGCGAGCGATGCCGCCTGATCGAACTGGCCGCTCTGATACGCCAGCGCGGCGGCAGTGAGCCGCACCTGGTCGGCGAAGTCCGCGGCGGCGGTCCCGCCGAGCGACTGGAGCGCCCCGAGCGCGGTGGCGGCCTGCGCGGTGTCCCCCGCCAGGGCGGCCAGCGCGTCCATGTACTGCGCGTACGGCGTGTAGGGACCGTTTGCCTGACGAGCCGCGGCGAAGGAGGTGCGCGCCGAGGCGTAGTCGCCGGTGCGGTACTGCGCCAGCCCGGCCACCAGCGGCGAGAGCCCGCCATCGCCCGAGGCAATGGCGCCGCTCGCCAGCTCGATGGCGCGCGCGTTGTCGCCACGACGGTAGGCGTCGACCATGAGCTGCGCGCGCAGGATCGGCGCGTAACGTCCGCCACCGGCGCCGAGGAGCTCCTGGGCCAGCACGCGGAAGCGGTCGCCCATCCCCAGCCGGTAGTAGGTCTCGGCCAGAACGAAGTTGAGGTCCTCGCGGCGACGCGTGGCGGATTCGGCGTCGAGGCCGGCGAGCGCGCCGGTGGAAGCGCGGAGCCATTCGAGGCGGCTGAGCGCGCTGAGCGGCAGATCCGAGCCCAGCTCGAAGAGCGCGATGCGAAGCTCGGCGTCGAGTCCGCGTCCCTGATCGGCCACCGGTTGGAGCTGCTGCTGGGCGCTGTCCGGCACCGCCGCGCGCGCCGTGTCCGGCGCGGCCGTGGTGGTGTCCTGCGCCAGCAGCGGTGCCGTCATCCACAGCACCGCGACCGCTGTCAACCCGCGAAAGATGGCCACTGGCTGAGTTCGACTCAGAAGGGTGTCGTTCCCTTGCTCGTCCACGTCGTCGGGACGAGCTGTCCGTTGCGGACGGCGAACTGCACGTACGTCACCGTCTCGCTCTGCGTAGTCACTTGCACTGCCTGCGTGAGCGGCGTGCCGTTGACGGCCACCTGCAGTCGAATCGAGTGGGCGGTGGGCAGCACGTCCGCCCGGTAGAGCTGATCGACCGCGCCCACCTGGAGCGCGTTGTTGGCGATGGCCGAATAGGTGCGGGTCTGCGCCACCGCGTCATCGACGTAGAGCTCGAGCGCGCCGAGCGTCTGCGACTGCGTCGTGGAATCGGCGCGGAGGAGCACCACGATCACCGCGCCGGTGCCGCGGCGCACCGCGTCGCCGAGCGCGCGCACGCGATCGCGCTGGCTGGCCAGGTTGTCCTGCGCGGTGCTGAGCATCGCGTCCAGCTGCTGGAGCGCCGTCGCCTCGTTGCTCATGAGCAGCTCCTGCGCGCGCTGCTGCATGGCCTGCGCGATGTAGTTCTCGATACGCGCTTGCAGAGAGACGCGCTGTGACCGGATCTGCGCCAGCTGCTCCTGCGTCTGCTGCAGCTCGCGGACGAGCGCCGCGCGCCGACTCTCGTACGCCTGCTGCGTGGCCGATGCGGTGGTCGTATCCTGCGCCCGTGCCCCCGCGGGTACGAGCGCCGGGAGGGCCAGCAGCGCCACAAGGATCCAACGCAATCGGGGTCTAGGCATGTCGTGTCGGTTCAGGTTGAGCGTGGGTCAGCGCTCGGGCTGCCGCGACGTAGGTGGTGGAGGCGGCGGACTCTGCTGCTCGAGACGACGCAGCCGGTCTTCCAACCGCTGCAACGCTTCGCGTTCGGCACGCAACTGGGCCTCGGCCTCGGCGCGCCGCTGCTCCAGCTCGAGAAGATTCTGCGCTTCGTATCGGTTGATCTCCAACTGCAATGCGGCGATCCGTTGCTGCCGTGAGGCGATCTCGGCCACCAGCTGCTCGCGCTGCCGCTCCAGCTCCGCCACGCGGTTCCGGAGGAAATCGCCCTTCAGCAGCGCGAAGACATTACTCTGCCAACCGACGCTGAAGGCAAGCTTGCTGTAACCGTACAGTACCCGCTCGGGCTGCGTCGGCGTGCTCTCCCCGCTGCCGCCCACCTCCGTCCAGTAGACGCCTGCCCGCAGCCCGCGGTAATCCACCACCCCTCCGATGTTGTAATCCCAGGCGTTATTCTCGGCCATCAGGGACAGGAGAACGTTCGGCGTCGGCTGCGCGTCGATCTTGATGCCCCCGAAGAGGCCTCCCGTCTCGTGTTTGGAGTAGAGGTCGCCGAGATCGCCGTCATCGCTGAACAGTCCGTTACCGTACCCAACGGTGAAGCTCAGGTTGACGTCGGGCCACGACCCCACGACGTCGGAGAGCGAAAAGGATTTCGTCACCACGCCGTAGACCGTCTGGGCGGTGTTGAAGTTCTCATGCAGCGAATCCGCTTCGTGCCGGTAATTTCCGGTGAGGTCGCCCGGCGGCGGCGGAAAGAGACTGTACCCCACGCCGAAGCGATCGATCTGCTCGTACGGGCCGACGTTGCGCACGCCGACCGCGATGCTCGGGATCCACCGCGCCGCCCCCGGACTGGCGCGGAACTGCTCCTCGTTCACCAGCAACGCCTGTCCGAAGAATCCCCACTCCGGATTGCTCGAGAAGAACGCGACGCCGCCTTCCACGCGGCCGAAGACCGACACCGAGAAGGTGAGCTGCGAGTTGAGCCGATCGTTGTAGTTGATCTTGGGCAGTCCGGGGTCGCGCTTGAAGTTCTTCCCGGAGTAGCTCATGGCGAAGTCGCCGCTCAGCGGTGACACCCAGGCCACGGGGATGTCGATCAGCCCCGCGCCCCAGTAGATCGTCTGGGGGTACGTCGTCTGCGCGCCAGCGGTGCTCACGATCAGCCCCGACGCGAGAAAGAGGGCCGTGACCGTGGTGCGTCGACGTGTCATGAACATCGTCTCAAGTCCTCTGTTCGAGCGGATGGTGCCGTCAGCCCTGTGGCGGGTTCGATGGTGGTCTCTGCCCTTCCTGCAACTGCCGCAGGCGCTCTTCCGCCCGCCGAATCGCCTCCCGCTCCTCTTGAATCTGCTGCTCCAGTGCCTCACGACGCTTGGCCACTTCCGCCAGCTCTCCCGCCTGCGCGCGACGGAGCTGCGACTCCAGCTGCGCGATGCGCCGCTCGCGCTGCGTGATCTCGTTGCGCAAGCGACTCTGCTCGCGCTCGAGCTCGGTCACGCGCGTACGCAGCAGCGCACCGCGCGAGATGTCGATGATGTTTCCGCGATAGCCGAGCACGACGTTCGGCTTGGTGTAATTGAAGACGCGCCAGAGCGAGCCCTTGCTGTCCGACTTTCCGCCCTCCTCGATCTCCGTGGCGTAGGCGCCCACGTACACACCGCGCCAGTCGAGCACGATGCCGGCGTTGTAGTCCCAGCCATCGTTCTCGGCGAGCACCGTAATGGTGGTGCTGGTACTCGGCGTGAAGGCGACGCTCCCGCCGAAGAAGAGCCCTTCGGCCACCGTTCCCTTGCGGTTGTAGTTCTCGCCCAGCCCGCCATCGTCCTTGAAGAGGCCGTTCCCCCAGCCGACGCTGAGACTGGCCATGGCGGCGCCAATGGCGAAGCCCTTGGTGGCCACGCCGTAGAAGGTCGGCGACGTGTTGAACCCATCGGCGAAGCTGGAGGTCACTTCCTCGTACTCGCCGTCGGGGCCGAGCTCGATGTCGTGTCCGACGAGAAGACGATCCTCGTGATCGTACTTCCCGAGATTGCGGACGCCGACGGCGACGCCGGGGATGAAGGGAAACTGCCCGTCCTTGAGAAGGAGCACCTGCCCGAAGAACCCCCATTCGGGATTCTGGCTGTAGGCGGCGGCGCCGATGCTGAAGCGACCGAGCCAGTGCGTGTCGATCGAGAGATTGGTGTTCCACTTGTTGGCGAAGCTCATCCCGCCCTCATCGGGCGCGTGCAGGATCTGCTTGGCCGAGGTCGTCACATAGAGGTCAGCGTTGGTCGGGGATACCCAGGCGACCGGAATGTTGATGAGCCCGGACCCGAAGTGGAGCGTGCCGGGATACGCGACCCCCTGTTGCGCCACGAGTCCGGGCGCGACAAGAACCGAGGCTGCGAGTGCGCCAAAAACGAGCGCCGCACCCGACCGCATCGTGCGCATTAGACCTCCGAGGAGTGCTGAAGGAAGCGACGCCGCTGGTCGCATTGCCACCGCGCTTCCGCGCGAGTGCGGGCATACCATAGAAGGACGAATGGTGACGCCCGATGGTTAGCAGGATTCAGTGTCAGCCATCTGATCAAACGACGCCCGTCGAATTGGCTCGCGTTTGCAAGACACATGCCCCCTTCTAACCGTGATTCACGTCACGATATACGGCACACACGGGGACGACTGCGGCGCATGCTACATCCGATGCAAGAGCGCCGCAAGGCGCGCGCGGGGCGCGAGACTCCCACGCAGGCTCTACTACCTCTCGGTCACCGGTGATGAGGGTTATATTGCGCCCACCCTCTCCTTCGGCGAATCGAAACAATGCACGATTTCAGACATCTCGCCGCGATCCTCGCCCTGGCGGCGTTGGTTCTCGCCTGCAAGGGTGATTCCCGCGCGCAGGCGTCGCCCGGAAGTGCGTCGGGTGACACCGCCGCGAACGCTACCGCCGCGAGTGCCGCCGCACGCGACGACTCCGCGCTCGCCCGCGCCGATCGCGGTCGCATCCAGGGGAGCGAGAGCGCGCCCGTCTGGGTGATCGAGGTCAGCGACTTCGAGTGTCAGTACTGCGGCCTCTGGCACGACTCCGTGTACGAGGAGCTGAAGCGCGAGCTCATCGAGACCGGGAAGGCCCGCTTCGCATACATCAACTACCCGATCTCGACGCACCGTCACGCCTGGCCGGCGGCCGTCACCGCCATGTGCGCGGCCGAACAGGGACGCTTCTGGCCGGTGCACGACGCGATCTTCGACTCGCGCCAGGTGTGGATCGCGCTCCCCGATGCGCGTGCCCACTTCGACTCGCTGGCCGTGGCGCACGGCGCCGACGCCGGGCGCCTGCGCGCCTGCGTGTCGAGCGACGCCCCCCGCCCCCTCATTCAGGCGGACATGGACCGCGCCATCGCCGCCGGCGTCAACGCCACTCCGACGTTCCTCATCGGAGACACCCGGCTGTCCGGCGTGAGGTCACTGAACGAGCTGCGCGCCGTGGTCGAGGCGGAGACGAGGAAGAAGCAGCCGTCAGGTCGCTGACCGCCAAGGCCCGCGGGGCGGATGCGAAACGGCCGCCGACGCAGCTAGCGTCGGCGGCCGTTGTCCTCTGCCGGCTCGTGGCGGAACGCCGGAACCGGAATGCCCGTACTCAGCGGACGTCGATCAGGCGACCGCTTGCCCAGTACGAGCCGGCGTTGGGACGTCTAGACAATGGATCACCTCCTCGGTTGCGGGTGGACGTTGGGCGGGAACCCAAGCGCGCCAGCGAGGCTCGCGACTGCCGAGCGTCTGCGTGGCGCGTCCGTTCAGCATAATCGCGCGCGCGCCTTCACACAACGGGCGCGCGCGGCCCGTGCGCTCGACCTTCCGCATCGTACATTTGGCCGGGTGAACCGTCTCCTGCGTCTCGCCTATCGTGGAGTCGCGCGCCTCGCGCAGGGCGCGGCGCTCGTCGCTCCACCGGGGGAGAGCAAGTTCCTCCGCGCACTCCGCGCGCGACGAGGGATACGCCGGCGCTACGAGCAGTGGAGCAGCCGGCACCGCGACCTCGACCGCGCGCTGGTGTGGATGCACGCGCCCTCGGTGGGCGAGGGACTCCAGGCGCGCCCGGTGCTGGAGCGGCTCGGCGCGGTGCACCCGGAGCTGCAGCTCGCCTACACGTTTTTCTCGCCGAGCGCCGAGCGCTTCGCGTCCACGCTGCCGGTGGCGTTCCGCGACTATCTCCCATTCGACAGCCGGGGCGCGGCCCGCATGGCGCTCCGCGCGCTTCGTCCCAGCGTGCTCGCCTTCAGCAAGCTCGACATCTGGCCGGTGTTGGCGCGCGAGAGCTCGCGGCGCGGTGTGCGCCTGGCGCTGGTGAGCGGGACCATCTCCCCCGGATCGCGCCGCCGCTCGCGCGTGGGAGCCGCCCTGCTCGGCGACGCCTACGCACGGCTGGACCTGGTGGGCGCCATCGACGTCGGGGACGCCGAGCGCCTGATCGCGCTGGGCGTGCGCGAGGAAGCGGTTCGCATCACGGGGGACACGCGCTTCGATCAGGTGTGGGCGAAGACCGCGACGGTGGACCTCGCCTCTCCACTGCTCGCTCCCTTCGACGACGGCCGTCCGACGGTGGTGGCGGGATCCACCTGGCCGTCGGACGAGGAGCCGCTGCTCATCGCCTGGCGGGAGGTGCGCGGCGTGTTCCCGGGCGCGCGGTTGATCCTGGCGCCTCACGAGCCGACGCCGGAGCACCTCTCCGCGGTGGAAAACGCCGCTCGCAAGGCACGCATGCCGTTGGCCCGACTCGGCGCGGCCGATGCGGCGCGCTCGGAGATCGTGCTGGTGGATCGCGTGGGCGTGCTCGGTGAGCTGTATGCGCTGGCCGACGTGGCGTACGTGGGCGGCGGCTTTCACGGCGCGGGGCTGCACTCGGTGCTCGAGCCGGCGGCCTTCGGCGTGCCGGTGCTCTTCGGTCCGCGGCACGACCAGAGTCGCGACGCGAAGCTCCTGTTGGGGCGACGCGCGGCGGCCACCGGGAAGAGCGCCGCCGAGCTGACCGATCACCTCATCGGATGGCTCAACGGGTCGGATCGCGCGCGGGAGGCGGGACGACGCGCACGCGAGGCGGTGAGCGACGGCCTCGGCGCGGCCGACCGCTCGGTGGCGCTCATCGAGGAGTTGTTAGGCCGGACTCGCTAGGCGCCACGCTCGGCGACGGCACCGCGACCGCGGTCCGGTCGAAGCGCTGCGGGCGGTTGAGGAAGAAGCCCTGGAGCAGGTGCACGCCGAGCCGCGTGACCGTTTCCTGCTCCTCGGCGCGCTCGATCCCCTCGGCGATCACCCTGGCGCCGTGCTCCTCGGCGAAGCGCACCATCGTCTCCACCAGATTCTGCTTGATGAAGTTGGTGTCGATGGAGTTGATCAACGAGATGTCGAGCTTGATGAAGTCGGGCTCCAGATTGGCGATCGAGCCGAGTCCGGCGTAGCCGCTTCCCGCGTCGTCCACCGCGAAGCGAAAGCCGCGGTCGCGGAAGCTGCGCAGCCGCTCGCGGAACTTGGGGTAGTCCTTGATCGCCGTGCGCTCGGTGATCTCGATGACCACCCGCCGCGGATCCACGTTGTCGAGATCGCCGAACGCGGGATCGGCGAAGTCGTGCGGATCCACGTTCAGGAAGAGCAGCTGCCCTTCCCCGAGCCGGTCGCGCGCTCCCTCCAGCGCCTTGCGGCGGCAGAGCCGGCTCAGCTCCCACACCAGGTCGGCCTCGGCGGCCACCTCGAACATCACCTCGGGGCTGCGCAGGCTGCGTCGCACGCCGCGAGCGAGCGCCTCGTATCCCGCAACCTCGCCGGTGCCGGCCGATACGATCGGGTGATACTCGATGTAGAGATCGCCGGCGTGGAGCATCTCCTTCAGCTCGCCCACCTTCCGCGCCCGCTCCCGCTCCTCCACGCTCTTGGCCGCGTTGGCCGCCTCGCGAATGCCGCGATAGATGAGACGCTCCAGGCGGATCTTGGGGGTGTAGTACACGTGCGCGTGCCCGACGTAGATGTCGAAGAGCGAGGCGATGTCTTCGCCGTGCGCCTCCTCGAGACGCGCCGCCACACGCTGCTGGAGGCGTCGGGTGAGATCGGTGATCTCCGCGTCGGTGGCCGCCGGCATCCCCGCCGCCGGCACGTGGAAGAAGATGAAGTCGTCGTCGTTGGTGAAGCTCACCATCATCCGCGTGGCGCGGTGCGCGTTCTCGTCGAGGAAGGCGCGCACCGACGCGGCGGTGGTCTCCAGCACCTCGTCCAGCTTCTCCCACCCGTAGATCTCCTCGATCTTGGTGTAACGGACGAAGTTCACGTACAGCACCACGAGCTCGCCGCGCTCCTTGATGAGCTCGCGCGTGCGCTCGATGGTGACCGGGAGCGTCGGCAGCCCGGTGAGCGCGTCGTACAGCATCTCCTCGTACTCGACGCGCTGCACGGTTTCCGTCACGTCCGCCGGACGCGCGGCCACGCGCGCCATCGCCGAGCGAACGCGCGCCGCCAGCTCCTGCGCATCGGCCGGCTCCATCACCCATTCGTCGGCGCGCAGCTCCACCGCGCGCCGCCACGCCGTCTCGTCCGCGCAGGCGATCACCGACGCCACCCGCCGCCGCATGGCGGTCTCCACCACCATGCGGAGCACCACCGGGTTGGTGCTGGACACGATCACCGCGCGCACGTCCGGCAGCGTCTCGAGCGCCGAGGGAAGGTCTCGCGCCTCCCGCGTCTCGATGTGCAGACTCGGCAGCTGCGACTCCAGCTTGCTCGTTCGAGACGGGGGCAGATCGGTCAGAAGGAGGGGCTGATTCACGTGCGATTCCGGAACGGCACGCGTGGCGCGAGGTCGGCTCCGCTCACGGAGGCGTGCTCACCAGCGCCAGATTGCGCTGGACGCGCTCGGCCAGGTCGCGAAAATCGATCGGCTTGGTGATGTAATCATCGGCTCCCGTCTGAATCGCCTGCTGCTTGTCGTTCCAGTCGCCGAGGGCGGTCATCATGATGACGCGAACGTGCTTGCCGTGGTCGGGGTGCTGCTTCATCACGCGGCACACGTCCCAGCCGCTCCGCCCCGGCATCATCACGTCGAGCAGCACCACCGGCGGGCGCACGGTCTCGAACACCCCGAGCGCCTCCTCTCCGTCGTGCGCGACGTGCACGGCGTACCCGTTCCGCTCCAGGACCTGGCGCACGATCTCCGTGTTGTCGCGGTTGTCGTCGACCACGAGGATGACGGGGTGGCTTCCCGAGCTCTGCTTATCCATGTGCGCTCCGGAGCGTAGCGCGCGACGGGGAGCGGGGCAAGGCGGCCATCAGCGCCCCCGCCTGAACGCGTACGAAATGCCGACGCCGAAGATCCCCGAGCGCGGGCCGGGATCGCTCCCGTCCGCGCGCTGTCCGTGCTCGTAGCCGACGGTGACGCCGATGGAGCGCGCGACGGCCACGTCCACTCCGGCCGACACGCGGAGCGCGCCCGAGCGCTCGCTTTCGTCCGGACAGGTCACCACATCGCAATCGAGACCGCCGCGATCGAAGCGGCGCTCCGAGAAGGAGTAGAAGGGCGCCAGGTACACCGAGATCGCGCGTGTCGCTCCGAGCGCGCGGCGCCATCCGATGCTGGCGCCGATCGGCGCCCGGATCTCCGTCACGCGATCGCGACTCAGCGCGCCGGCGCCGGCGAACGCGCCGAGGCCGACGGCGCCGCCGGCCATCTCGAGAAAGGAGAACGAGCCGCGCACGCCCCAGGTGAAAGTCCGGGTGCGGTCGTCAGGCGACGTCTCCGCGTCGAAGACGCCGGCGCCGGCGCTCAGCTGAAAGCGCCCGCTCCCGGGCGCCCAGGCGGCGGCGCCGCCGTATCCACGCGCATCCTCCTGTGTGCCGAAGTTGCCGGCCACGGTGATGCCGGGATTGGCGAACGCGTTCTGGAGCACCGGCACTCCGAGCATCTGTGCGGCCGCTGATGACGCCGCCATCAGCGCCATCGCCACCCCGGTCCCGAGCGCCGCGCACCGCGCGCGGCACGACCCGTTCGACATGTCCGTTCCTCTTCGCCGCATGAAAAATTGGGCCCATCCGGACGGTCGTCCGCATGGGCCCTTCTTGCAATCGCCGTGCGCGCAACGCGCGCGCGTCCCCCTCAAACCGGGGGCAAATGCTAGAGCGGCTGCGCGTGCTCCGTGACTACCCGGACCGTGTTGTCCAGGACCTGGAGGAACCCACCGGAGACGTCGTAGCGCTGGGCGCCTCCGCTGGCGTCCACCCGCAGCGTGCCCCGGCCGAGGAGCGTCATCATCGGCGCGTGATCGGTGAGGATGCCGACCTCGCCGTCGTACGCCGGAGCGACGACGGAGGAGGCTTCTCCCTCGAACAGCACGCGCTCCGGCGAGATCACCGAGACGGTCAGCATGGCCGTCACCCCTGGAGCTGCCGCGCGTTCTCGACCACGTCGTCGATCGCCCCGGCCATGAAGAACGCCTGCTCCGGATAGTCGTCGAACTCGCCCGCCACCAGTCGCTCGAACGAGGAGACCGTCTCCTCCAGCTTCACGTACTTGCCCGGGCGGCCGGTGAACTGCGACGCCACCGCGAACGGCTGCGACATGAAGCGCTGAATGCGGCGCGCGCGCCCGACGATCTTCTTGTCATCCTCGGAGAGCTCGTCCATGCCGAGGATGGCGATGATGTCCTGCAGCTCCTTGTAGCGCTGCAGAATGCGCTGCACTTCGGTGGCCACCTTGTAGTGGCGCTCGCCGATGTACTGCGCGTCGAGAATGCGCGACGACGACGCCAGCGGATCGACCGCCGGGTAGATCCCGAGCTCGGTGATCGCGCGCGAGAGCACGACGGTGGCATCGAGGTGCGCGAAGGCGGTGGCCGGCGCGGGATCGGTGATGTCGTCGGCGGGGACGTAGATCGCCTGTACCGAGGTGATGGAGCCGGTCTTCGTCGACGTGATGCGCTCCTGAAGCTCTCCCATCTCGGTGGCCAGCGTCGGTTGATAGCCCACCGCGCTCGGCATGCGACCGAGGAGCGCCGACACCTCCGAGCCCGCCTGCGTGAAGCGGAAGATGTTGTCGATGAAGACGAGCACGTCCTGGTTCTCGACGTCGCGGAAGTACTCGGCGACGGTGAGCCCGGAGAGACCCACGCGGAGACGCGCGCCCGGCGGCTCGTTCATCTGGCCGTAGATCAGCGCCACCTGGTCGAGAATGCCCGCTTCCTTGAACTCGAGGTAGAGGTCGTTCCCCTCGCGCGTGCGCTCGCCCACGCCGCAGAAGACGGAGCGGCCGCCGTGCCCCTTGGCGACGTTGTTGATCAGCTCCTGAATCACCACCGTCTTGCCGACGCCGGCGCCGCCGAAGAGGCCGATCTTCCCGCCCTTCACGAAGGGCGCGATGAGATCGATGACCTTGATGCCGGTCTCGAACACCTCGGTCTTGGGCTCGAGTGTGGCAAAGGCCGGCGCCGGACGATGGATCGGCCACCGCTCCACGCTCGCGGGGATGGCCGGCCCGTTGTCCACCGGCTCGCCGAGCACGTTGAGGATCCGCCCGAGCGCGGCCTCGCCCACCGGCACCTTGATCGGCGCGCCGGTGTCCTCGACGTCCATGCCGCGCACCACGCTGTCGGTGGACGACATGGCGACCGCGCGAACCTGGTTGCGCCCGATGTGCTGCTGCACCTCGGCGACGACGCGGATCTCCATCCCCGAGGGCGCGGTGCCGTTGATGGCGAGCGCGGTGTACAGCTCGGGGAGATGGTCGGACTCGAACTCGACATCGAGCACCGGTCCGATGACCTGGACGACCTTGCCCATGTTGATGACGCTTGCGGTTGCCATTGTCCGTTGTCTCAGTAGTTAGGCTCGCTCATTCCAACGCCGCCGCCCCGCCGACGATCTCCGCGATCTCCTGCGTGATCTGCGCCTGACGAGCGCGGTTGAAGTTGCGTCGAAGCACCGTGAGCATGTCGGTGGCGTTGTCGGTCGCGTTCTTCATTGCCGTGCGACGCGCGCCCTGCTCGCCGGCGGCGGTCTCCACCAGCGCGCGATACATCGCGTTGCGCACGTAGGACGGCAGCAGCGCCGAGAGGATCTCCTCGGCCGACGGGAGCAGGATGTAGTTCGGCTGCGCCCCCTTTCGTTCCGGCGGGGTCACCGGAAGGATTCGATCGGTGGTCGGCGGCGTGGAGAGCGCGGAACGGAAGTGCGCGTACACCACGTACACCGCGTCCAGCCGCCCGGCCACGAAGTCGGCCATGAGCCCGTCCACCAGCTCGGCGGCATGCTCGGCGGTGGGACGGTCGCCGATGTCGGCGCGCGACGACGCGATCGCGCGTCCCATGTAGCGGAAGAAGCCCAGGCCCTTGCGTCCGACGATGTGCAGGTCCACCGTCACGCCGCGGGACTCGAGGTCGCGGATGGTGTTGCGCGCCTCACGGATGAGATTCGCGTTGAAGGCGCCGGCCAGCCCGCGGTTCGAGGTCAGCAGGAGCACGGCGGCGCGCCGAAGCTGAGCGGGCTGCCGCAGGAGCGGGAAGCGCTCGGCCAGCTCGGCGGAGTAGAGACCGGCGATCACGTCGGCGAGCGCGCGGGCGTACGGGCGCGCCGCGGTCACGCGGTCCTGCGCGCGCTTCATCTTCGACGTCGCCACCATTTCCATGGTGCGCGTGATCTTCCGCGTGTTCTCGACCGACTTGATCCGTCCCTTGAGCTCCCGCCCTTTGGCCATTGGTCGCTCCGATTCCTACTTCGCGGCCGCCGCGGCCTTCACGCTGTCGGCGCGCGGCGCCGGACGCTGATCGGCGAAGCGCTTCTTGTACGCCTCGATGCCGCGGCGCAGCTCGGCCTCCGTCTCCTTGGTGAGCTCGCGCTGCTGGCGGATCTTGATGCCCACCTGCGGAAACTCGGCGGCCATGAACGCGTGGAAGCCGAGCTCCCACTCCCGGATGTCGCTCACGGCCACGTCGTCCAGGAAGCCGTTGGTGACGGTGTAGATGATCATCACCTGCTGCTCCACCGTCATCGGCTGGTACTGCGGCTGCTTCAACACCTCCACGGTGCGCGCGCCGCGCTCGAGCTGGCGCTTGGTGGCCGCGTCGAGGTCGGAGGCGAAGGAGGAGAAGGCTTCCAGCTCGCGGTACTGCGCCAGGTCGAGACGGAGCCGGCCGGCCACCTGCTTCATCGCCTTGATCTGCGCCGAGCCGCCGACGCGCGACACCGAAATGCCGACGTTGATGGCGGGACGCACGCCGGAGAAGAAGAGGTCGGCCTCGAGGAAGATCTGCCCGTCGGTGATCGAGATGACGTTGGTCGGGATGTAGGCGGAGACGTCGCCCGCCTGCGTCTCGATGATCGGGAGCGCGGTGAGCGAGCCGCCGGGCTTGAAGATGGTGACGTTGTCCACGACGTCGTTGTCCTCGCGCAGCTTGGCGGCGCGCTCGAGGAGACGCGAGTGGAGGTAGAAGACGTCACCGGGGTATGCCTCGCGCCCTGGAGGACGACGCAGCACCAGCGAGAGCTGGCGGTAGGCGGCGGCCTGCTTGGAGAGGTCGTCGTACACGCAGAGCGTCGGCTTCCCCTCGTGGTACATGAAGTACTCGGCCATCGCGCAGCCCGAGTAGGGCGCGATGTACTGCATGGGGGCCGGGTCGGAGGCGCTGGCGACCACCACGATCGTGTACTCCATGGCGCCCACCGAGCGGAGGCGCTCGACGACGGCGGCCACGGTGGATTTCTTCTGGCCGATGGCGACGTAGACGCAGATGACGCCGGTGCCCTTCTGGTTGATGATCGTGTCGATGGCGATGGCGGTCTTGCCGGTGCCGCGGTCGCCGATGATCAGCTCGCGCTGCCCGCGGCCGATCGGGATCATGGAGTCGATGGCCTTGAGTCCGGTGGGGAGCGACTCCTTCACCGGCTGCCTGACGATGATGCCGGGCGCCGGGGACTCCACCTTGCGCGACGCGGTGGTGACGATGGGGCCCATGTCGTCCACCGGGTTGCCTAACGCGTCGACCACGCGGCCGACGAGCGCGGGTCCGACGGGGACCTCGAGCACGCGGGTGGTGCGGCGGACCTCGTCGCCTTCCTTGAGCTGGAGGTAGTCGCCGAGGATGACGGCGCCGATGTTGTCTTCCTCGAGATTGAGCGCGAGGGCGACGATTTTCTCGCCGGTCTCCGAGGAGGTGATCTCGAGCATCTCGCCGGCCATGGCTTTGGTGAGGCCGTAGATGCGGGCGATGCCGTCCTTCACCTCGAGCACGGACCCGACCTCTTCGACGTTGAGGTCGTGGAGATCGGCGTTCTCGATCTCGCGGAGGAGGATGTCCTTGATCTCGGCGGGACGGAGGGTGGTCTCGGAAGCCATGGGAGAGCGCTCAGGAACGGGTGTGAGGCCTAGATCCAAGCTTGTGAAAAATATCACAAGCGGGGTGCCGAGGCAAGATAGATAGCGCCGGAGAGGGGCGGGCAACAAGGGCGAGGGCGGCGCGGGCAGCGGGGAGCGGGGAGGGGGAAGCGCCAGCACACCCTATGGCTTCCGTCTCCGCCGGCGCTCCCCGCCTTCCCGCTCCCCGCTCTCCGCTCCCTACTCGCTCCCGGCGCCCCGCCTACGGCTTCTCCCACGCCCCCGGGCGAACCGCTCCACCAGATCGCCCATTCGCAGCCGCGCCAGCGACGCCGGGGAGGTGCCGACGACGCGGTGGGCGGCGGTGGACAGGTGGGACGAGGAGGCGAAGCCGAGGACGTGGGCGACGTCGCGGACGTCGTAGCCGGGGTTCTTGCAGAGGTCGGCGGCGGCCACCAGCCGCACGAGGTCGATCACCCGCTTGAGGTTTGGGGCGCTGGCCGGGGCAAAGCTGCGGCTCAGATGCTCACGCGTGACGCCGAGCGCGCGGGCCAGCTCCGCGGTGCGCACGGGACGGCCGCCGCGGGCCACGATCTGGCGCCATGTGGCGAGCTGCACGGGGAGAGTGAGCGCCAGCGCCGACGGCGGATCGTGCAACGCTCGCGCGAAACGGGCCGAGTAGCCCTGCGTCGCCACCGCGTGCCGGAGCACGCTCTCATCGACCCCCTCGGCCAGCACGTCGGCGTAGTCGAGCTCGGCGCACAGCGCGATCATGGGGGCATCGACCGATCGATAGGGGGCGAGGCCGAAGAAGGTGACGCTCGGATACTCGCGCGCGAGCTGCGTGGCGCGGAGCGTCTGCTCGCCCGGCGCGCTGATGTCGACCAGCGCCACGTCGACGAGCTCGGCGCGGAAGAGGGCGGCGAATTCGTCGGCGCTACGGGCGTGGACGACGCGACCGAGGCGGCGCGGAAGCGCGGCTCGCGCCAGCGCGCGCGTCCGCTCGCGCGGGGTGTAGGAGAGGACCAGCATCCCGGCGCTCGTCGGCGCGCCGGACGCGCCTCTCGTCAGGCCCTCGGCGCGCGTCACGGGCCGCGGGGTCCGGCGTCGGAGAGAGGAAGCTCCCCTTGTATCTCGCGCGGGACGCGTCCGTCGATCATGTCGGCGGCGCGGCGAAGCACGCCCTGCGCGTTCTCGTACGACACCAGCGGCAGCGCTTCCTCGAAGGGGTGCCAGCGGCAGGCGGTGATCCCCTCGTCGCGCTGCGGACGCGTGGCCTCGGTGGCCGACTCCATGAGGAAGAAGTGGCAGCGCTTGTGGATGAGCGCGCCGCGGAAGCGGAAGAACCACTGGATGGAATCGATCTCACCGCGAAGGATGAGGTCGTCGAGACCCGTCTCCTCCCGCACCTCGCGCAGCGCCGCATCGGCGGCCGGCTCGCCCTCCTCGAGGTGGCCCTTGGGGAAGCCCCAGTTCCCGTAGCTGTCGCGGATGAGAAGGAAGAGCACTCGATCTCCCTCGCGGCGGAAGACGACGCCGCCGGCGGACGTCTCTCGTCGCGCGCGCGCGCGTGGCACCGAACCGTCCCCTCTCCGCGTGCCCCGGGGTCTACCGCGCGCCGCGCGCGGCCGGAGCGACAGGCTCGTCGTCGTCCTCGGGCTCGAGCGTGGCCCGCCCTTCGATGAACTGTCTGACGATGGGGTCGGTGGTGTGACGGATCTCGTCCACCGAGCCGACCTGCCGCACCTTGCCATCGTAGAGCATGGCGATGCGCGTCCCCACCGTATAGGCGCTGCGCATGTCGTGGGTGATGACCACGCCGGTGACGCCCAGCTGCCGCTGCATGCGGAGCATCAGCTTGTCGATGACCGCGCTGGTGACCGGATCGAGCCCGGTGGTGGGCTCGTCGTAGAGGATGTACTTGGGACGAAGCGCCACCGCGCGCGCGATGCCGACGCGCTTTCTCATGCCGCCCGACAGCTCGGCCGGGAAGCGGTCGGCCACGCCGGGGAGGTCGACCAGCTCGAGCGCCTCGTGCACGCGCTCCACGATCTGCTTCTCGGTGAGCTTCCCCTGCTTGATCAGCCCCATGGCCACGTTCTCGCCGACGCTCATGGAGTCGAACAGCGCGGCGAACTGAAAGACGTAGCCGATTTTTGCCCGCAGATCGTACAGCTCGCGCCGCTTGAGGTTCGGCACCTCCAGCCCGTCGACCTCGACGATCCCCTTGTCGGGGTAGAGGAGCCCGACCACGTGCTTGATGGCCACCGACTTTCCGGTCCCGGAATAGCCGATGATGACCATGGTTTCCCCCTCACGCACCTCGAGGGTGAAGCCGCTGAGCACGACTTTCTGGCCGAAGGATTTGTGGACGTTCTCGAGGCGGATCATGCGGAGAAATGTGCGGAGGCGGTCGGAAATGCGCGAGGAGCGAGGCCAGCGGGGAGCGGGAAGGCGGGGAGCGCCGGCGGAGCGGTAGTCATCGGGGGTGCGGGCGCTTCCCACTTCCCGCTTCCCGATTCCCGCGCGATGTGAAAACGGGGACGTCGTTTCGACGTCCCCGTTTTCACATCGCGTCCGGCTTTACGCCGCGAACGAGCTCAGCGCCCGTCCGACATCTCCTTCGCGCAGTCGCTTCAGCGCGCGGTCGCGCAGCTGGCGAACGCGCTCGCGGGTGACGCCGAGCATCGAGCCGATCTCTTCCAGCGTGTGCTCGCGGCCGCCGTCGAGCCCGAAGTAGAGGCGGAGCACCTTGGCATCACGCATGGGGAGCGTGGCCAGGGCGTGCTCGATCTCGTCGGTGAGGAAGCGGTTCATGGCCTCCTCCTCGGTGTCGGGCATCTCGTCGGCCACGAAGCGCTCGATGAGCGAGCGGTCGCCCTCGGGGTCCATCGGCGCATCGAGTCGGACGTCGCCGGAGTTGAGCGCGGCGAGCGACTGGACGACGTCGACCGAGAGTCCGGTGACGTGCGCCAGCTCCTCGGGGCTCGGCTCGCGGCGGAGCCGCTGGCGGAGCATCTCGGAGGCCTTGATGATGCGCGAGAGGTCGGCCGTGCGGTTGAGGGGCACGCGCACCGTGCGCCCCTGCCGCGCCAACGCCGACAGGATCGCCTGGCGAATCCACCACACCGCGTACGAGATGAACTTCACCCCCTGATCCGGATCGAACTTCCGCGCCGCCGTGAGCAGCCCCACGTTCCCCTCG
>DATFFZ010000070.1:0-7120 GCA_035249845.1 Gemmatimonadaceae bacterium | reverse complement strand
TCATCGCCATCGAGCCGGCCGGCGAGCGCATCGTCGTCAGGCACCCGGTGAACACGGGGAAGGTGATCGCCACCATCGAGATCACCGGGAGCCCGGCGATCATCTCGGTGCGCCCCGGCACCTACCCGCCGCGACCCGAGGCGAGGGCGGGTCGCGTCGAGCAGCTCGCACCGGTCGGCGATCCGTCGGCATCGCGGGTGAAGGTGACGGAGCTGGTGGCGGGCGATGCGGGCAAGCCGGACCTCGGCGAGGCGCCGATCATCGTGAGCGGCGGACGCGGCCTCAAGGCACCGGAGAACTTCAAGCTGGTGGAGGAGCTCGCCGCCGCGCTCGGCAACGCGGCCGTCGGCGCCACGCGCGCGGTGACGGACGACGGCTGGCGCCCGCACAGCGATCAGATCGGGCAGACGGGACGTCTGGTGAGCCCCGACCTGTACATCGCCGTCGGCATCTCCGGCGCCATCCAGCATCTCGCCGGCATGCGCACGTCCCGCACGATCGTGGCGATCAACAAGGATCGCGAAGCGCCGATCTTCAAGATTGCGGACTACGGGATCGTGGGGGATGCGCTGGAGGTGGTGCCGGCGCTGACGGAGGCGATCAGGGAGGCGAGGAAGGCCCAGTAGGATCACGCGCGCGCGAAAGGCGTTTGCATCGCACCTAACGGACATAGCTCGTCGATGGGCGATCGACTCCATGTCAGCTCGGAGCCGATCGCCCGTCGCACATCCGTGATCCTCGGAAATCAAGCCCCACTGGCGGGCGTCAGGTGCACGCGAGTTGCAAGTATCCCGCACCGAGTCGGCCGACTCGAAAGCAGCGACCTAACTCGCAAGTTACTACGTACCAATGCTTTACAGGAGTGATGACCGTATGAGAATTCATAGAATCGTCCTCGGAGCCGCGCTCGCGGCGAGCGTGGCAACCGTCAGCGTCGCGGAGGCGCAGTCGCCGGTCGGCGTCGAGCTGACTCCGTACGCTGGCTACATGCACTTCGGTGACCTGTTCGAGTTCGACAACGGCACCGAGCTGAGCATGAAGGACGCGGCCCTCTTCGGCGTGCAAGGCGGTGTCCGCCTCGGCCAGAGCTGGGCGCTCCTGGGCAACCTCGGGTACGTCAAGTCCCAGTTCACGAACGAATTCCCGAGCGCGCCCTCGCAGAACGTATCACCGGACGTGGGCGTGTTCCTGATGGACGCGGCGCTCCAGTACAGACTCCCCATTTATGGGCCGGTCAGCCCGTTCATCCAGGGCGGTGTCGGTGGCATCAAGTACACCTTCGATACCGATGACATCCAGGGGCAGGGCTCCACCGACGTGGCGTTCAACGCCGGGATCGGCGCCGATGTGCAGCTGAGCCGTACGCTCGGTCTGCGGGTGATGGCGAAGGACTACATCACCAACCTCTCGTGGGACGACCTCAATGACGTGCAAGCCGACGACGACATTGATGGGAATACCGCGCACAACCTCGGCTTCTCGCTCGGTCTGAAGATCGGCTTCTGACGAGAGCCGGCACGTGATGTGAGACGGGGCGCCTTCGGGCGCCCCGTTCTTGTATCACCATATCACGCGCCGTAGCTTCCGCCACCATGCGCGCTCTCGCGCGCTCCCACCATCATCGTCGTCCATGACCGCTCAGAGCGCCGTTTTCCTCTTCGTGCTCGCCTTCGCCGGCGGGTTCTTCGCCTACAACGTGCAGCGTCTGGCGCGCTACCTGCGCGTCGGTCTTCCCGAGAATCGCTTCGACTCGCCGCTCACGCGCCTGAAGAACGTGGTGGTGGTCGCCCTCGCGCAGAAGAAGCTGCTGCGCGAGCCCGTCGCCGGCATCATGCACGCGCTCATCTTCTGGGGATTCTGCGTTCTCACCGCCGGCACGGTCGAGATCCTCATCGAGGGCGTCTTTCCCTCCTTCTCCTACGCCGGCTTTCTCCCCGCCGGGCCGTATCGGCTCTACTCCGCCTCGCAGGACGCGTTCGGCGTGCTCGTGCTCGGTGCCATCGCCTTCGCCTACTACCGGCGCCTGGTCATCCGGCCGCGCCGTCTCCAGGGAGACAAGCTCGAGCAGAAGGACGCGCTCCTGATCCTCGGTCTGATCGCCGCGCTCATGATCACGATGTTCCTCTCCAACGCCCTTCTCCTGGTCACCGAGCCCGGGCTCATGATCCGCGAGAAGGTGGTGTCGAACGGCGTCGCGGAGCTGCTCGCCGGCATCGATCCGGAGGTCGCGCGAACGGCGCACGAGGTCAACTGGTGGGCGCACGTGCTGCTCGTCCTCGGCTTCCTGAACTATCTCCCCTACTCCAAGCATCTGCACATCGTCACGTCCATCCCCAACGTCTACTTCTCGAACGCACAGGGTCCGGGGGTGAAGGGCGCCATCCGGCCGATGGATCTGGAGGCGGAGGGAGTGGAGGAGTTCGGCGCCGCCGATGTCGATCGCCTGACGTGGAAGGACCTGCTCGACGGCTACGCCTGCACCGAATGCGGACGATGCACCGCCGCGTGTCCCGCCAACATCACCGGCAAGGTCCTGAGCCCGCGGAAGATCATCATCAACACCCGCCAGCGGCTCATGGAGAAGGCGCCCCTGCTCCTGGGAGACGAGCCCGAGTTCCGCGACCCGATGCTCGTGCACGGCGAGGGAGACGACGCCGGAGCGCGCGACCCGGAGACCGCGCTGGCGCACCGGCTGCTCGACAACTACGTCACGGAGGAGGAGCTCTGGCAGTGCACCACCTGCCGTGCCTGCATCCAGGAGTGTCCGGTCGGCATCGAGCACCTCGATCACATCATCGACATGCGGCGCTACCTCGTGCTCTCCGAGTCGCGATTCCCCGCGGAGGTGCTGCCCGCCTTCGAGTCGATGGAGCGAAACGGATCGCCGTGGGCATTCAGCCCGAGTGAGCGCGCGAGCTGGGCCGACGGTCTCGACATCCCGACCATGGCGGAGATGGCCGAGCGCGGCGAGCGGCCCGAGGTGCTCTTCTGGGTCGGATGCATGGGCTCGTTCGATGACCGCGCGAAGAAGATCACGCGCTCCTTCGCGCGCATCATGCGGGCGGCCGGCATCCGCTTCGCCATCCTCGGCCAGGAGGAGAGCTGCAACGGCGATCCGGCACGGCGCATGGGGAACGAGTACCTCTATCAGATGCTCGCCAAGACCAACATCGAGACGCTCGAACGCTATCAGGTGCGGACGATCGTCACCATCTGCCCGCACTGCTTCCACCAGATCGGCAACGAATATCCGCAGTTCGGCGGCAACTACGAGGTCATCCATCACTCCACGTACATCGCGCGGCTGCTGGAGGCGGGGCGCGTTCCGCTGAGCGAGAGCGGGAACGGCGCGAGCCGGATCACCTACCACGACTCCTGCTACCTCGGCCGGTACAACGACGTGTACGACGCGCCGCGGGAGACGCTCCGGAGGGCGTTACCGCTGGTGGAGATGGTGGAGCCGAGACGGACGCGCGACCGCGGTCTCTGCTGCGGCGCCGGCGGCGGGCGCATGTTCATGGAGGAGCGGGAAGGGAAGCGCATCAACGTCGAGCGCACCGAGGAGCTGATCGCCACCGGCGCCGACACCATCGCGGTGGCCTGCCCCTTCTGCATGACGATGATCGGCGACGGGGCGCGCATGCGCGACGCCGGCGTCTCGGTGTACGACATCTCCGAGGTGGTCGCCAGTCGCCTGGCCACCTAGCTCGAGGCGTCGAGCGCCTCAGGACGCGCGACGCACGACCTGGTACAGACGGATCGTCTGCCTGACGCTCCCGCTCCGGTAAGGCCGCGGCTCGACGCGCACGCTCAGCCCTCGCGCCGCGCACTCCTCGACGAAGACCTCCGCCCCCACTCGCCCAGGGTCAGCCAGCGTGGCCACGCCGTCCACGGCCAGCGTGGCCTCGAGCACGCCCGCCACCAGCGCCCCATACGGACGCTCGTACAGCACGTCGGAGCCGAGGACACGCGAGTACCTCCCGAGGTCGCCGGGGAGCGCTCTCCAGTCCACGTGCCGAGTGCGGACCTCCTGGCCGAGCGCTCGCCAGGCGTTCGCGCGCGTGAACAGCAGCGCGTCCTCGTAGTAGTCCGTCGCCGTCACGTCGAAGCCCGCGCGCACGGCGGCGATGGTGACCAGTCCGACGCCGCACCCCAGCTCGAGCAGCGCCCGGTGAGCGCCGTCCTCCTGCTCCACCTCGCCGGCCAGCACCACCGACGACGGCCACAGCTCCGCCCAGTACGGGAGTCGCTCGTCGCGCTCGAAGTCGGCCTCGTTGATGAGATCCTCGGCGTTCCGCGGCCGTGTCACCTCCACGTCCCCGCCACCTAACGAGACGCGCTCCGTCGCCGTGATGAAACGGCGCTCCAGCTCCTCCAACAGCGCCGACGCCTCCACGGTGCCCGACGAGTGCCTCACAGCGCGAAGCGGCTGCCGAGCTGGGCGTCCTCGCCGAGCAGGAAGGCGTTGAGCGTCTCCCCCGCCGCGCTGTGGCTCCGATCCTCGGGCACGATGAGCAGCGCGTTGGCCCGCGCCATGGAGGTGAGAATCCCGGAGCCCTGGGCGCCCGTGAGGCGAGCGTGGAGCCGGCCATCGCTCTCCGCTCGCACCACGGCGCGCAGGAAGTGCGTGAGCTTGGCGCCGATCGACACCGGCTCCTCGAGCACCACCGGGATCGGGACGCGGAAGAGGCGATCGTGTCCGAGCAGGCGGCGGATCACGGGGCGTACGAAGAGGTCGAACGTCACCATGGTGGAGACCGGATTCCCGGGAAGACCGATCCACGGCACGCGACCGATCCAGCCGTGACCGAGCGGAGCGCCGGGTCGCATGCGAACGCGCCACACGTCGAGCCTCACACCGAGCTCGGCCAGCACCGGGCGGATGTAGTCGTACTCCCCCGCGGAGATGCCGGCGGACGTGATGAGCAGGTCGAGCTCCGTCGCCCTCGTCAGGCGCTCGCGCAGCTCGTCCGGATCGTCGCGGGCAATGCCGAGGCTCACTGGCTCGCCCCCGGCGCCCTGGATCATCGCCCGGAGGGTGTAGCTGTTCGAGCTCACGATCTTCTCGCCCGAGAGCACCTCGTCGAACCGGTCGAGGTCGACGATCTCGTCCCCCGAGGCGAGGAACGCCACCCGAGGGCGCCGATGCACCTCGACCGTCGCCGCGCCCACCGACGCCAGCACGCCGAGCTGCGCCGCTCCGAGCGGTTGGCCGGCCTCCAGCACCACGTCGCCTTCGCGGATGTCCTCGCCGCGCCGGCGCACGTTGCGCCCCGCGTCGCGTCCGCTGTGGATGAGCACGCGCGCCACGCCGTCATCGGTGTCTTCGACCCGCACGACGCTGTCGGCGCCCTCGGGGATCGGCGCGCCGGTCATGATGCGCACCGCCCGCCCGCGTTCCACCGGCCCGGAGGGGAAGGCGCCGGCGGCCACCGTCTCGGTGACGTCGAGCATCACCGGCGACTCGGGGGTGGCCCCGGCGACGTCGGAGGCCAGCACCGCGTAGCCATCCATCGCCGAGTTGTCCCAGGCGGGGATCATGAGGGGGGAGACGACGCGCGCGGCCAGCACGCGTCCGAGCGCCTCGGCCAGCGGCACGCGCTCCACCGGCAGCGGGTGGATCCGCTCGAGGATGCGCGCGCTGGCCTCGGGGACGCTGAACATCAGGGCGTGTCGCCGAACTGGAGAGTGACCAGGCGCGTCACGATCGCGTCCTGCACGCTCTCGACGTCGCGCATGGCGACCGTCCAGTTGTTGCACAGCAGGCTGAAGATCAGGATTCGCCCGTCGGCGGCCGGCGCGTACCCGGAGAGCGATCGGGCACCGGTCACGAATCCGGTCTTGGCGTTCACGATTCCTTCGGCCGGAGTGCCGCGCAACCGGTTGGTGAGCGTGCCCTCGCGTCCGGCGGCCGGGAGACTGGTTCGGAAGAGCTCGAAGAGAGCATCGCGCCGCATCCGGTCGAGCACGCGGACGAGCGTCTCCGGCGACACGTAGTTGTACCGGGAGAGACCGCTCCCATCGCGCACCACGAAGCCATCGCTCGACGCGCCCCACTGGAGGAGCGTGGTATCCACCACGCGTCGCGCCGCCGCCGCGGTGCCGGTGCCCTCGCGCTCGAGGGCAACGGCCTTGAACATCGCTTCCGCCATCTGATTGAGCGACGGCTTCTCCATGGCCGGCACCAGCTCGCGGAGGGGCGGGGAGTGGAAGGTGAAGAGCGTGTCGGGCGCCGCGGTGGTGTCGCGCGGCACCGCGTTGCCCAACCGGATGCCGCGCTCCCGCAGCGCGCGCGTCAGGGCGGCCAGGAAGGCGGCGCGCTGATCGGGGAAGGCGACGTCCAGCGTGCGCGCCTCGTCCACGCCGATCTCCCCCTCCAGCAGCACCACGCCGGCCACCGAGTCGCGCCTGACGACGAGCGACGGCGACGCGCCATTCGTCGCCAGGGCCGTGTCGCGCGGTGCCGTGCGCACGCGCGAGATCACCCTCGGATACCCGAGCTCCGGATTCACCGCGATGATCGCCGGGTCCCCCACGCGCCGCCCGCCCAACACCGCCACCTCCACCGAGCCTTCGGCCACCATCAGCTCGTCCACGCCGGCGCCGTAGCCCTCGGCGAGATCGTCCCACGACCAGCCGAAGCCGTGGGGCGCGTCGGGAAAGGCGTCGCCCGCCGCGAGCACGCGCCCGGTGATCCGCATGATGCCGCGGGCGCGCAGCGAGTCGGCCATGGCGAGCAAGGGGGCCAGGTCGGTCCCGTGGAGCCGCTTGCCGAGCGATGGGTCGCCGCGTCCGATCACCAGCAGGTCACCGGAGAGCGTGCCGTCGGGGCGGAGGCGACCGCGCGCCGCCATCGATGTCCGGAAGCGATAGTCCGGGCCGAGCGTGGCCAGCGCCACCGCGCCGGTCACGATCTTCATGTTGGAGCCGGGGATGAAGAGCTTGCCGGCGTTGAGCGAGTAGATGGTGTCGGAGCGCTCGGGGTCGACGATGAGGATGCCCCAGTGGGCGTTCCGAAACGCCGGGAGCGCCACCAGCGAATCGATGAGCCGGGCCAGCGCCTGAGGAGAGTCGGCCGCCGGCGCGGGCGTGACGACCGGCGCGGGGAGATCGGCCGGCG
>DATFFZ010000069.1:0-3845 GCA_035249845.1 Gemmatimonadaceae bacterium | reverse complement strand
CGACGCTCGAGCACGGGGAGGAGGGAGGAGGGAGGAGGGAGGAGGGTCCGGCGATCGCGTCTTTCTCGCCACGGCCTCCTCCCTCCTCCCTCCTCCCTCCTCCCTCCGTTCGTCTCGGACTTCGCCTCGTCCGCGGCCTCGGCTCGAAAGCGCGCGACAAGCTCCAGGCTGCCCTCGCTGGCGGTCCTTTTCGCTCCATCGCCGACGTCATCCACCGCTCCGGCCTCGACCGCGGCTCGCTGCGGGCCCTGGCCGAGGCGGGGGCGTTCGATGGGTTCGTGCCTGACGAGCCGAGCGCGCGGCGGCGGCGCGCGGCGGTCTGGCGGATGCTGGAGGAGTTTCGTGGGGACGCGGGACCGCTCGCGCCGCGGCACGCCTCGCTCGAGGTGCCGCCGCAGGTGCCGGCCATGTCTCCCGTGGAGATCACCGCCG
This sequence comes from Gemmatimonadaceae bacterium, assembly GCA_035249845.1. Classification (GTDB taxonomy): domain Bacteria; phylum Gemmatimonadota; class Gemmatimonadetes; order Gemmatimonadales; family Gemmatimonadaceae; genus DATFBY01. The sequence goes on along the minus strand of DATFFZ010000069.1, from coordinate 3,413 downwards.
CCGACTATCGGATGACCGGCGTCTCCCTCAACGGCCATCCCATGAAGCACCTGCGCCGGCTGCTCCTGCCAAACGGGATCCGCACCGCGCGCGAGGTGCTCCGCATGCGCGACGGCGAGCGCGACGTCGCCATCGCCGGTCTGGTGATCTGCCGCCAGCGCCCCGGCACCGCCAAGGGCTTCGTCTTCCTCACGCTGGAGGACGAGACGGGGCTGGTGAACGTGGTCGTCACCCCCAAGCGCTTCGAGCGCCAGGCCCTCATGATCTCCACCGCCCCCATGCTCCTGGTGCGCGGTACGCTCCAGGTGGAGCAGACCGTCGTGAACCTCCGCGGCGAGGTGTTCCGGGAGCTACGAGCGAAGGCGGGCGAGGAGTGGGCGAAAGGCCACGATTTCCACTGAGCGCCAGACGGATCGCAAACGTGCGAAAGCCATGGGGGAGCTCCCCGCGTCACGGCTCGAAGAAGAATCTCGTCACATGAAAGAAGATCGGCGCCGCGAAGCACAGCGAGTCGATCCGGTCCAGCATCCCGCCATGCCCCTCGATGATCGTCCCGAAATCCTTCACCCCACGGTCGCGCTTGATGGCGGACATGATCAGCCCGCCGGCGAAGCCCATGAGCGTGATCGCCAGCGCCATCGCCGCCGCCTGCCAGGGAGAGAACGGCGTCGCCCACCAGAGCGCGGCGCCGATGGCCGTCGCCGTGCCGACCCCGCCCACGAATCCCTCCCACGTCTTGTTCGGGCTCACCGTGGGCGCGATGGGGCGCCTGCCTAACAATTTGCCCCACACGTACTGCAGCACGTCGCTCAGCTGCACCACCAGCACCAGGAAGAACAGGAGCTTGGCGTTCTCCCGCTCGTACCCCGGGATGTCCAGCGTGAGGAGCGCCGGCGCGTAGCTCACGCAGTACACGCACACCATGAGACCCCAGTGGATCGTCGCCGTGCGCGAGAGGAAGTGCTCGGTGTCCCCCGACACCACGCTCCGGATGGCCACGAACACGAAGGCGTACACCGGGATCAGGATGCTGAACAGCCCGTACCACTGAACGGCGATGAGCACGTACTGGAGCGGCAGGAAGACGAAGAAGCCCCAGAAGAGCGCCCGGTGGTCTCCGGGACGCGTCGGCGCCAGGGTGACGAACTCGCGGAGCGCCAGGAACGAGATCAGCGAGAAGAGCACGATCGACCCGATCCCGCCCGTCATCACCGCGATGCCGAACACCACCACCATCGCCCACCAGGCGCGCACCCGCGCGTTCAGGTTGGCCACCGTGGCGCGCCCGCCCTCGCTCGTCACCACTCGCGCGAGGATCACCCCCGCCACCGTCCCCACCACCAGCAGCCCCATCACGCCGCCCAACAACCAGAGCAGCGCCGGATCGTCCGGCAGCAGGTCGCCGATCGCGCTCACGACGCACCCACCGCGCCGAGCCGCACCACCGCCTCCCGGGCGCGCGCCAGAAACGCTTCCTTCCCCTCGCCGCTCTCCAGCCGCATCGGCTCGCCGAACACCACTCGGCACATCATCGGCACGGGCACCGATTCCCCCTTGGGTAGGATCCGGTTCAGGTTCTCCAGATACACCGGCACCAGCTCCACCGACGGCAGGCGACGACAGAGGTGATAGAGCCCGCTCTTGAACGGCGACACCTCGGCTCCGCTACCCCGCGTCCCTTCCGGAAAGACGATGAGCGACCAGCGCTCGCCCATCGCCTGCACCATCCGCTCGATCCCGTCGCGCGCCGCCGCCACGGTCTGTTCCCGGTCGCGCGGCGTCTCGCCCGCTCCGCGCGCCGCGCTGGGGCGGTCGATGAGCACGGCGTTGAACACCTTCGCGGCCAGATATCGGCGCAGACGTCCACGCTCCCAGTAGTCGCGCCCGGCCACCGGGCGCGCCGTCGCCCGCACCCTGGGCGGGAGCGCCGCCCACTGAAGGATGAAATCGAGGTGGCTGGTGTGATTGGCGAAGAAGACGCGCTGACGCTCCCCGTCCAGCGGACGCACCCACGTCGTCCGCGTACCGCTCACGATCCTGGCGAGCCCCACCAGGAGCCGGGCGATCACCGCGCCGTGGCCGTGAGCTCGCGCGCGATCCGCACGACGCGGCGAGCGGTCGTCACCAGGGAGCCGGCGACGATGATCGCCAGCGCCCACCACACCGCCCGCGCGGGCCAGCCGGCCGTGCGCTCCAGCGCCGCCAGGAGGCAGGCGACCGTGAGCACGAACATCCGGTGCTGCTTGGCCATCGGCCCCAGAAAGCGTTGCGTCGCGCCTAACGAGCCGCCCAGCACCCGCACGTACGCGGTCATCACCGCCAGCAGCGCCGCCGCCCACCCCAGCGTCACGCCCCACGAGCTGTCATGCACCGCGTACCCCGCGCCGATGAGAATGACCGCGTCGGCGATCCGATCGGGGAGATCGTTGTAGATGTCCCCCAACGCGCTCTTCATCCCCCCTTCCACCGCCAGCATCCCGTCGAGCATGTTGCACAGCAGCCGGAGCTGGATCCCCGCCGCCGCCATCACGTACAACGGCGCGCTCCGCCACTCGCTCGACCCCGCCATCCAGAGCGCTGCACCGGCCAGCAGCGCGAAGAGCACCGACGTCACCGACACGGCGTTCGGCCGCACGCCGCGCGCCCCCAACCAGCGCGCCAGCGCCCCCGCCCAGCGTGCCTGACGCGTGCGAAGCTCCCGTCGCGGAGCGGCGGTGGCGGTCATCTCGTTCCTCCGGGTGGTGTCAGCTCGAGCGAGCGGCGCCGAGGAGCTCCTCCACCTCCCGCGCCGCCTCCGACTCGGCGCGCGCGGTGCGGGCCAGCTCCTCGGTCATCTCCGTCAGCCGCCGGTCCGCGCCGCGACGACCGGCCGCCTGCGCGCCGGCGTCGCTCAACACGGTGATCGCGTCCAACATCCGCTGCACCAGACGGTCGCGCGATCGGGCGCAGCGCGCAAGCGCGTCGTGCCAGCGCTCGGATCGCCCCGCCCGCTCCCGCTGCGCCTCCAGCACGCCGAGGCTGAGGTCGAGCCGCGACAGGTCGCCGGCGGCCTCGCAGCAGGCGGCCAGGAGCTGCAGCACATCGTCGCGCTCCCGCTCACCACCCGGCGGCAACGACGCCAGCACCGACTCCGACATGCGCACCACGTCGGTGAGGAGCGACCGGGCCGGTCCCGGCGGAAGCGCGCGCAACGTCTCTCTCACCCGCTCGTCGGCGCCCGGGGGCAGCGCCAGCCCGCGCTCGGCCGACGCCAGCAGCGGACGGCGTATCGTGCTCACCGCCAGCGTGGCCATGAGCACGGCCACCAGCGGGCTCGTCAGCGAGAGCATGGGGGCGACCACGGCGGCGGTGCATCCGACGCCGAGCACCAGAGCGAGCAACGCGTAGAACGCGAGCGGAACCGCCGTCCAGAC
>DATFFZ010000068.1:0-5736 GCA_035249845.1 Gemmatimonadaceae bacterium | reverse complement strand
GGGTCGCGGCGAAGCGAAGGAGTCGTGCGGGAAGAAGACGTCCAGCCGCCGCTTGGCGTGTCCCGGGCAGTACTGGGCGTCGAGGACGCTGTCCCGAGCCGCGCTGCCGCCTAACGAGTTCGGCGCGCTCGCATGACTCCCCCTCGCCAGGGCAGCGATCGCCGCCAGCACGAAGGGCAGGCGCCGCACGAGCTCAGTTGCCGAGGTGCGCGTCGAAGAAGCCCGCGATCTCGTTGACGATCAGGTCGCGAGTGTCCTGATCGATCCCCGAGAACGAGTGGAATGCCCCCGGAACGACCCAGATATTGTGTCCGTTCGCGAACCCGCCCAGGGCGTCGAATAGTCGCGTAGCCTGCGCCGACCTTACGTACTCATCGCTGTCACCATGAAGCACCAGAAATGGCGGATGCGTACCCGGCGCATACGTGACGGGGCTGGCCTCTTCCGCAAGCTCGTCGTTCCCGCTCCGGAAGCCCGGAAACGCGGCATCCATGGAAACGAGCAGGCAATCGGGATCCGAGTGGAGGAGACAGAGCAGCTCCTCGGGATGGGTGAGATCGGTGATCGCGGCTTGCGTCACGACGGCCTGGACGCTGCTCGAGGTGCCGGCGAATTCGGCAACCGGGAACGTCGCCTCGGGCGCGGTACCGAGCAGGGCTGCGAGATGTGCACCGGCGCTATGTCCCCACGTGCCGATGCGATCCGGATCGATACGGTACCTCAAGGCATCGAACCGCAGGTGGCGAACGGCGCACTTCGCATCCTCGATGTGGGTCGGAAAGGTGGTGTTTCCGCCCGGTGGTGAGAGTCGATAGTTGATCGACGCGAACACGTAGCCCCGGCTCAGCAGCTCGTTCTTGGCCTGCGTGAAGTGCTCGTGCTCGCCCCCCGACTTGTCCGCAGTGATCTCCGTCCAGGCACCACCGTGTATGTAGACGATGACCGGACGGGGCGGAGGATACTCCTCTTCGTCCGGGTAGTGTACGTCCAACTTCTGCAGCGGGTGTGTGCCGCAGTACTGCGCGTCGAGGATCGTATTGGACAGCTCGGCCTGGATGAGGATGCCGAAGTCGAACGACTGGGGAGCGGTCGGGTTGATACCGCCAAAGGTCCAGATGCGCGTACCCAGGGTGGTCTCGCCGCGATCGAGAATCTGGTTGTAGTCAAAGTACGGCTGATTTGCGGCGGTGAACGTGTCTATTCCGTCGGCGTTGTCGAGTGTCACGTTGTTCGTTGGGCCCGACTGGAAGAACACCTGTATCCCGGTCAGCGTGGTCCCGTCTGGGGTCCCCATGGCCTGGGCCAGAAGGTTCTGGATGTCCATCTCGAAGCTGAACGTCGTCCCCACCCGTTGTCCGTTACTGGGCAGCACGTTCACGAACTGTCCTTGGCCACCGACGATCACCGGCATCGCCGCCAGCCCGTGTCGGCGCGCGGCGAGGCTCGAACGGTCGGGGTCGCAGCGCACCGTGCCGCTCACCGGGTTCGCCGTGCACGCCAGCGCGCCGACGATCGTACCGGGCACCGGTGAATCCTCTCGCTCCATCGGAGCCGTCGCGTCGGAGCACGCGGCGCTCACGAGCACGCCGCTCAGCTTCGCGAGCCAGCGCCAACGCGGGCGGCCGCCGGCCGGGCGATCTGCCTGACGAGTCACACCCGTCATCTTCCTCTCGGACGGGACTGCCTGACGATGGGCTTTCATGCCTAACGAGTTGCTGGGGTTGACGCGCATCACGGGATCATCGGCGGCACGGGACGACCGGGAACACGGCTGCAGACGATCTCGCCCGTCACTGGATCGACGTGGCACCCGATGGGCGACAGCAGCGTGACATCGGTGAGCGGTGGCAGATCGATGAGCTCGGGCTCGCACCACTCGTCCTTCCGCTCGGCGCGGTCAGCGGCGCGAGCCCCGGGCTGATTGTCGGATACATCCATTCGCGTCCTCGCTGGCGCGCCCCACAGGCGCGACGACACCACCGCCCTCGACCGCTACGCCGAGTGCGATGGCTGAACCAAAGTTGTGAGGCGCGACGCAGGCCCCCCGCGGAATTCCACCTCCGGTGACGCCGCATGCTGCGCCCGGGCTGTCGGGGGCCAGCGCCCGACAAGATAGAGGCACGAGGCGTGAGGGGCGAGGGGGGTACGGCGGGACCTGGGACGAGCAGGCGGAGCCCTCAGTCGGGCCACCGAGCAACGGACTAGATGGAGCTGGAGGCCCTCTATAGGGCCACCTAGCGACGGACTAACGGTAGTGATTCCCAGTAATTCAGTAGGAGGTAAGAGGTAAGAGCGGAAAGGGGCACACCCTTACGCTCTCACTCCCGTTAGCTCCTACTGAATCACTAGAAATTACTACCGTTAGTCCATCGCTAGGTGGCCGAGCCGAGGGCTCCACTGTTCGCGTCCCGCGTCTCCGCGTCCCGCGTCTCCGCGTCCCGCGTCCCCGCGTCCCGCGTCCGGCATACCGCCCTTGCCCTGCCTCCCGTCTCACCGTAATCACCGGCATGAGCGCGGCCCTCGTTCTCGTCCTCGCCGTCGCGGTGGCCTATCTGGCGGCCCACGTCGCCTTCGACTGGCTCGCGCGCCGCTTCCTCATCGTGTCCGGCGCCGAGTACCTGCTGCTCGGGCTGCTGCTTGGTCCGCACGTTTCCGGCGTCCTCTCCACCCAGGTCATCGAAGGCTTCGCACCGCTCACCACCCTCGCCCTCGGCTGGATCGGCACGATCGTCGGTATGCAGTTCTATCTCCCAGGGCTCGTGCGCATCCCCGGCCTCATGTATCGCCTCGCCTTCTTCGAGGCGCTGCTGACGCTCGGCGTGGTCGCCGGGCTCCTGTGGACGCTCCTCTATCACGCGTTCCGGCTGCCGCTCGAGCAGTCTGTCCCCCCGGCCATCGCGTTAGGCGCCATCGCCGCCGTCTCGGCGCCGGCAGGGATCGAGATGGTGGCTCGCCGGCTCGGGACCCGCGGACCGATGGTGCGGCAGCTGCAGCTCGCGACAGCGATCGATGCGCTGGTGGGCGTCGCCGCCTTCGGGCTGCTGCTCGCCATCCGGCGCCCGGTGGAGGGCGCGTCAGGCATCGCCATCACTCCCACCGAGTGGGCGGTGATCAGCATCGGCATCGGCGTCATCGGCGGCGCGCTCTTCCACCTCTTTCTCGGCGACGAGACGCACATCGATCGGCTCTTCGTCGCCCTCGCCGGCGCCGTCATCCTGACCAGCGGCGCCGCGGCCTACCTGCACCTCTCGCCGCTGTTCACGTCGATGATCGTGGGGATGATGCTCGTCAACACCTCGCGCAATCGCGACGAGATCAATATCACGCTCGCGCACGCCGAGCGGCCGTTCTACTTCGTGATCCTGGTGTTCGCCGGCGCATCGTGGCAGCCGAGCATCAGCCCGTGGTGGATCGCGCCGGTGATTCTCTTCCTCGTGGCGCGCGTGGTGGCAAAGATCTACGGCGCGCGGCTGGGCGCGCGAGTGAACGGTGCCCTTCCCGCCGTGGGACCGCACTGGGGACGCGCGCTGCTCGGCCAGGGCGGACTCGCCCTCGCCCTGGCGCTCAACTACCTCCAGCTGGAGGCAGCACCGCTGCGCAACATCGTCTTCACCGCCGCCGTCGCCAGCGTGCTGCTCACCGACGTCGCGTCGGCGCGCTTCACCCGTTCGGTGCTGTCGCCGCTGGTAGGTGGCGGCGATGCGGCACGTACGGAGACGACCGAGAGCGCGACGGTGGGTACCGTTGAAGCGGCGGCCACGGCGGCGCGCGAGGAGGGCCAGTGAGGCGCGTCACCATCCTCATCCTCCTCTTCGCGGGGATGCAGCTCATCATCCCCCTCGAGGTAGCGCGTCATGGCGCGCAGTCGGAATCGCTGCTGGTGTTCGGCTTCCTGGTCCTGGCCGCATACACCATGGGCGAGCTGGCCAAGGTCCTCAAGCTGCCGATGATCACGGGCTACCTGTTCGCCGGGATCCTCTTCGGGCCGTGGATGCTGAACGTCGTGCCGCAGCCGGTGATCGAGGAGCTGCGTCCGGTGGAGCGGCTGGCGATCGCGCTCATCGCCTTCCTGGCCGGCGCCGAGCTGCGCTGGAGCGAGCTCAAGGAGCGTGCCCGCGCGATCCTCACCATCCTCGGCACGGAGCTGCTCCTGTCGTTCGTGCTCATCGTGACCGCGCTGGTGGTGCTGCGCCGCTACGTGCCGTTCTTCACCGGCGACGCGATGATGACGGAGGTGCTGGCGCTGGCCGCCCTCTTCGCCGCGGTGGCCATCGTGCACTCGCCGGCGGTCACCATGGCGCTCCTCAGCGAGACCGGAGCGCGCGGGCCGGTGGCCCGCACCACGTTGGGCGTGGTGCTCGTGGCCGACGTCGTGGTCGTGCTGCTCTTCAGCGGTGCGATGGCGCTGGCGCGGGCGATGGTGCCGGCACCCGGCGCGGGGGAGGGGCTGTCGGCGGGAACGCTGGCGTGGGAGATCGGCGGATCGGTGCTCGTCGGTGCCGCGCTGGGCGCCGCGATCGCGCTCTACCTGCGCTTCGTGCAGCGCGAGCTCCTGATGTTCGCCATCGTGATCGCCTTCTTCGGCGCCGAGATCGCCCGGCTGGCACACGTGGAGACGCTGCTCACGCTGCTGGTGGCCGGGTTCGTGACCGAGAACTTCTCCGGCGGCCGTGGACGCGAGCTGCTGCACGCCATGGAGCGCTCGGCGGCGCCGTTCTTCGTGGTGTTCTTCGCCCTTGCCGGCGCGAGCATCGACCTCGACAACCTGGCCGCGATGTGGATGCTGGCGCTGGTCGTGGTGCTGGTGCGCGCCGCCGCGATCTGGGCCGGCGCGACGGTAGGCGCCCGCTGGTCGGGCGCCGGCGACGACGAGCAGCGCTACGTGTGGATGGGCCTCATCTCCCAGGCCGGCGTCGCGCTCGGCCTCGTGGCCGTGATCGCCAACGCCTACCCCACGCGCGGCGAGGAGATGCGGACGCTCCTCCTCGCCGTGATCGCGATCAACACGGTCGTGGGGCAGATAGCGTTCAAGATCGCGCTCAGTCGCGCTCGAGAAATTGTCGGCGAGGAAGGCACAGTGGCGGCTGGAGAGTCAGTGACAGGGGTGACGAGAGTGGAGTGAGTGAACGGGAAGTGACGGGAGTGACGAGAGTGGAGTGAGTGACAACGACCAGGGTAAAGAGCATGAAATGGGGTGATGGTCCCATCACGCATGTCATGCCCTTCACCCTGGCTCCGGTCACTCACTCCACTCTCCTCACTCTCATCACCGTCACTCCACTCTCGTCACTCTCATCACCCTGATGCTCCACATGCGATGCCCCCTCCCCTTCAGCATGCCCCCATTCGCCGTCCGAGCTGACGTGCACCATCCACCCGAACAGCTGCGGAAAGAACCTTCCACGCTCGGCATCACACTTGGCGCGCGTGGTGATGGCGCCACGAGGGCCGAAGAGGGGTTTGCCGCCACGCGTCTCGCGCCACCGGTGCAGCTCGGCGCGGCGGGGGGTGCAGATGTTGGTGTGGGCGTGCCACTGGGCGACGCTCAGCGGGACGCGCTCGTCCAGCTGCTCGAGCGACGCGCTCTTCGGCGCCGTGTACATCGCGCCCACCAGCTCGTAGCCGTCGCTCGTCTTGCGGTAGAGGAGCGATGACGGCTCCGACGGATCGAACCGGAACGCCGACGCGATCGCGCGCCGGTAGTTCGTGAAGTGGTAGACGTCCTGCGGGACGTTG
>DATFFZ010000067.1:0-12510 GCA_035249845.1 Gemmatimonadaceae bacterium | reverse complement strand
TGGTGCCGCCGGCGGTCATCGGGCCGCGACCGCCGTCCGCGCGGCGCCCCTGGCGCTCGCTGCCTGACGAGCGGCACGCACCGTGTTCTTGAGGAGCATGGCGATCGTCATCGGACCCACCCCGCCGGGCACCGGCGTGATGCGCGAGGCGACCTGCCGCACCCCCTCGAAGTCCACGTCCCCCACCAGCCGGTAGCCGGACTTGGTGGTGGCGTCGTCCACCCGGTTGATGCCGACGTCGATCACCACCGCGCCCGGTCGCACCATGTCGCGCGTCACCATGCTGGCCCGCCCGGCGGCGACGATGAGCACGTCGGCGCGCCGCGTGTGCTCGGCGAGATCGCGCGTGGCACTGTGGCAGACGGTGACCGTGGCGTTGGCGCCGGGACGGTTCTGGATCATGAGCGCCGCCATCGGCTTCCCCACGATGTTGCTGCGTCCCACGATCACGCACTCGGCACCCTTGGTGCTGACGCCGCTGCGGGTGAGCATCTCCTGCACGCCGGCGGGGGTGCAGGGCGCGAAGCCGTCGGTCTCGCCGATGAGCAGCTTGCCCACGTTCACCGGATGGAATCCGTCGACGTCCTTGGCCGGATCGACGGTGCGGACGATCAGATCGGGATCGATGTGCTTGGGGAGCGGCATCTGCACCAGAATCCCGTGAATGGCGGGATCGGCGTTGAGCGCCAGCACCTGCTCCAGCAGCTCCGCCTGACTGGTGGCGGCCGGCAGGCGGATGGTGACGCTGTGCATCCCCGCCTCTTCCGATGCCTTCCCCTTGCTGCGCACGTACACCGCGCTGGCCGGATCGTCGCCGACGAGCACCACCGCCAGCCCCGGGCGCGTCCCCTGCTCGATCAGCTCCGCCGCCTCGCGCGACACCTCGGCTCTGATGTCGCGGGCGATGGCGACGCCGTCGATCAGCTCAGCGGGCAAAGTCCACCGCCCGTGTCTCCCGAATCACCACCACCTTGATCTGCCCCGGATACTGGAGCTCCCCTTCGATGCGCCTGGCGATCTCCTCGGAGAGCGCCGTCATGCGCACGTCGTCCACGCCGTCGGGATTCACGATCACGCGCACCTCGCGACCCGCCTGAATGGCGAACACCTTCTCCACGCCCACGTAGCTCGACGCGATCTTTTCCAACCCCTCGAGCCGCTTCACGTACGTCTCGAAGGCCTCGCGGCGCGCCCCGGGACGCGAGCCGGAGATGGCGTCGGCGGCCTGCACCAGCACCGAGATCTCGCTCTCGTGCGGCACGTCATCATGGTGCGCCGCGATGCAGTTCACCACCAGGGGGTGCTCGCCGTATTTGGTGGCGACTTCCACGCCGAGCTGCACGTGCGTCCCCTCGTGGTCGTGGGTGAGCACCTTCCCCACGTCGTGCAGCAGCGCGCCGCGGCGCGCCATGGTAGGATCGAGCCCCAGCTCGGACGCCATCATTCCAGCCAGCCAGGCAACCTCCTTGGAGTGCTGGAGGATGTTCTGGCCGTAGCTGGTGCGGTAATGCATGCGTCCCACCAGGCGGATCAGCTCCTGGTGCAGGCCGTGCACCCCCGACTCGTAGGCCGCCTGCTCCCCCATCTCCTGGATGGCGGTGTCGACCTCGCGGCGCGACTTGGCGACCACCTCCTCGATCCGACCCGGATGGATGCGACCGTCGGTGACGAGCTTGGAGAGCGCCAGCCGCGCGGTCTCGCGCCGGATGGGATCGAAGCAGGAGACGACGACGGTGTCGGGCGTGTCGTCGATGATGACGTCGACACCGGTGGCCAGCTCGAAGGCGCGAATGTTCCGCCCCTCGCGTCCGATGATGCGCCCCTTCATCTCGTCGTTGGGCAGTGCCACCGAAGACACGGTTATCTCGGCGGTGTGCTCGGCCGCCACGCGCTGCACGGCGAGGGCGACGATCTTCTTTGCCTCCCGCTCGGCGTTGCGGCGCGCGCTCTCGCGGATCTCGCGCAGGCGGTTGGCCGCCTCGGCGTGCGCCTCCTCCTCGAGCCGGTGGATCAGCTCGGCCTTGGCGTCAACCGCCGACATCCCCGCCAGCTGCTCCAGGCGGCGCCGTTCCTCGGTGAGGAGGCGCTCCAGCTCGTTCTCCCGCTCGTCGACCGACTTCTCCTTGCGCCCGAGCTCGCTGCTGCGCCGGCCGAGCTCCTTGTCGCGCTGCTCGAGGATGTCGAACTTGCGGTCGAGATTCCCCTCGCGCTCCTGCGTCCGGCGCTCGGCCCGATCGAGCTCCTCGCGGCGCTTGCCGGCCTCCGCCTCCCACTGCTCGCGGAGCTTGATCGTCTCTTCCTTTCCGGCGACCACGGCGGACTTGCGAAGGGTCTCGGCCTCCCGCTTCGCCTCGTCCACGATCCGTTTCGCGGTCTCTTCGGCACCGGACTTGGCGGCCTGATAGGCGCGCCGCTCGGCGCTTCGTCCCACCGAGCGTCCGATAAAGAAAAACGCCGCGGCGGCAACGACGACGAGCGCGCCAAGCGCGGCGAGAATCGCGGTCTGGTCCATTGATATCTATGCTCCAACGCGACGCGTCACGCCGCGGAGTCGTGGGAGAACCACACGCGAGGCCGTCGTCACTCTGCTCGCGAGCGCGCATCCGGACGAACGCCGGCGAAGGGCGTGGATCGGGAGCGCTAACTACAACGAGCGCTTGACGCTACGGCTTCGATGGGTACCTGTCTGGAAAGTACGTCTAACCTAAAAAAAAGGCAACGCTGGCGCGTTGCTCAACCGTTACTCGAAGGTGGCGTAGCGCCCGCTCCCCCTCTCTTGCTGGGTGGAAGCCACCGCCTGACCTCCTCGGTCAGCGACTCGATGATCCCCGCCATGTCACCCCGCGCGCTCCGCGCCGCGAACAGCTCGTCGGTGATCTGGAGCGCGGCCAGGATGGCGGCCTTCTGAGACTCGACGACGTTCCCTCCGCTCATCACCCGACGGATGGCCTCGTCCACGTACGACGCAACCGCCCTGGTGTGCTCGGGGGTGGCGTCGCTGCGGATCCCGTACTCCTCCCCGAGAATCGTCACCTTGACCGACGTTTTCTTCTCGCTCATCGGTCGAGCTCCATCTCGTGCTGTTGGCGGAGGAAGCGGACGCGATCGAGAAGCTGCTGCGTGCGGGTCTTGGCCGCGTTCAGGCGGCGCCTGAGGTCGGCGTTCTCCTTCTTGAGCTCGGCCTCGCGCGAGGAGCCGGAGCCGGAGTGCGGGACGTCGCGTCCCCCTTCCTTGAGACGGGTCTCGGCGAGCTGCGCGCGGCGACGCCACCCGGCCATCTCGCTGCCGAGTACGTGGATCAGCTTCTCCAGCTCCTTGAACGCCGCGACGTCAGGGCGTGCTTCAGGCCGTTCGCTGTTTGACACCGAGCTCTCCTTCGAGGGTGCGAAGCAGCTTCTCGCGCCGACCGGCGATCTCCTTGTCGCGTAGAGTGCGCTCCGGGTGCCGGAACGTCAACCGCCAGGCGAGGCTCCGGAATCCCTCGGGGACACCTTCGCCACGGTACTCGTCGAAGAGCAGCACGCGCTCGAGGAGCTCGCCGCCACCCTCACGGATGACGCGCTCGACCCGCGCCGCGGGCATGTCGTTGGGCACGAGGAGGGCGATGTCGAACTCCGACGCCGGCGTGACCGGCAGCGGTCGATACCGGTGTGCCTGCTCGGACGGGTGCGGAGCCGCATCCACGGTGCCATGCGCATTGCTCCCCGGCGGCGCGACCGGCGTGGAGTCCATGCGCGCGAGCACGATCTCGACGCCGAAGGCGGGAGCGGCCCAGGGGGGCGCGTCGAGCGCGAGCCGCCGAACGACGCCGCGCTCCTCGCCATCGATGATGACGTTCCACAGATCGCCATTCGATGCGGGGCGGAGCTCGGAGCCGCGGGCGGCCAGCGACTTGGCGATGGCCTCGCCCAGCCCCTTGGCATCCCACTCGTCGAAGTCGGGAGTGGCGCTGTCGCTCCAGTGCGGCGGGTTGCGATGGCCCATGATGACCGCCGCCACGCGCAGCTCCTCGTCAGGCATGGCCCCGCCCCCCGCGCGCGGGGCGAAGGCGGCGCCGATCTCGAAGAGACGAACGTCGCGCTGCATGTGCGACAGGTTGTACTCGGCGCGACGGGCGAGCGTGTCGAGCAGCTCGCGCCGCAGATACGCCTCGTTCTCGGAGAGCGGATTGGCGACGCGAACGAATCCCTCCGCGGCACCCTTCACGAAGGGCATGGCGCGCGTCTCCAGCAGACCGCGCCGCACGAGCAGCTCGCGCACGCGGCGCGAGAGGAGCGCGTCAGGCGAATCGGGAACTCGGCCCGGACGGAAGGGGCGCAGCTCATCGGGAAAGGTCTCGTAGCCACGGAGACGCGCGATCTCCTCCACCAGATCCACCTCGCGCGTCACGTCGCGGCGCCAGGACGGGACCACGAAGTGGAGGCTGCCGGGATGATGCGTGTCGCGGAGCTCGAAGCCGACCGCCTCCAGCAGCCGTCGGATCTCGTCCGGCGTCACCCGCTCGCCGAGGAGCGCGGAGGCGCGATCGGGTCGCACATCCACCTCGCGGCGCAGCCGCGGCGACGGGTAGAGGTCCACCGGCTCCCCTGCCACGGAGCCGCCGGCCAGCGTGACGATGAACCGCACCGCGCGCTCGAGCGCCAGCGGCGGAAGCTGCGGGTCGGTGCCGCGCTCGAAGCGATAGCTGGCGTCGGTGGAGAGTCCGAGCGCGCGGCGGGTCTTGCGCACGGAAGATGGATCGAAGTGCGCGACCTCGAGCACGACGTTGGTGGTGGTCTCGCTCACCTCGCTGTCGCCGCCGCCCATGACGCCCGCCACCGCCTGCGCCCGTTCGCCATCGGCGATGACGGTCATCCACGGCTCGAGCCTGCGCTCCACGCCATCGAGCGTGGTGACGCGCTCGCCGGGATGCGCGCGCCTGACGACGATGGCCGACTTGCCGAGCTTGTCGGCGTCGAAGGCGTGCATGGGTTGGCCCAGCTCGTGGAGGAGGTAGTTGGTGATGTCCACGATGTTGTTGATGGGCCTGCCGCCGACGGCGGTGAGCCGCTGAGCCAGCCAGTCGGGGCTGGGGGCGACGCGCACGCCCTCGATCGCGACGGCCATGTAGCGCGGCGAGCCGTCCGGATCTTCGAGGCGCAGCTCGATGTCGCCGGCTCTGGCGCGCGAGGCTTCGCGCCTGGGGGGCGGGACCACGACGCCGTCGCTCCCGTCGAGCGCTGGGAGCGTGGCGCGAAGACCGATGGCGGCGGCGATCTCGCGGGCGAGGCCGAGGTGCGACAGGAGATCGGGGCGGATGGGTGGAACGTCGATCACCAGGCGAGTGTCGCCCACCGGCATCGCGTCCAGGAAGGGAGTGCCGGGCGGGGCGTCGGTGTCGAGCTGGAGAATTCCCTGGTGCTCATCGCTCAACCCGAGCTCGCGCGCGGAGCAGAGCATCCCATTCGAGATGGCGCCGCGGATCTTCCGCTTCTCGAGCTTGAGGCCGCCGGGAAGCGTGGAGCCGGCCGGTGCGAAGGGGTACCGTTTCCCCGCGCGCACGTTGGGCGCGCCGCAGACGACGTCGAGGAGCTCACCCGTGCCGGCGTCCACCCTCGTCACCCACAGGTGATCTGCGTTGGGATGATGCTCGGCGTCCACCACCAGGCCGACGACCACGTCTCGCAGGTCGGACCGGAGGGGGACGATCTCGTCCACGGTGACCGTGCGCGATGTGATGAGATCCCTGAGCTGAGCCGGGCCAAGCTCAAAGGGCACAAGCGCTTTGAGCCACTCGTATGAAGCGTTCATTCAACGAACTGCGAGAGGAAGCGCACGTCCGAGTCGTAGAGCAACCGAATGTCCGGGATGCCGTACCGGAGCATGGCGATGCGCGCCGGTCCCATCCCGAATGCCCAACCCGAATAGCGCTCGCCGTCCAGCCCGGCGGCCTCGAGCACGGCCGGATGCACCATGCCGGAGCCGAGTATTTCCATCCAGCCCGTTCCCTTGCAGCTGGCGCAGCCGGTGCCGCCGCAGAGGCGGCACTCGACGTCCATCTCGGCCGACGGCTCGGTGAAGGGGAAGTAGCTGGGGCGGAAGCGCGTGCGCGTCTTCCCGAAGAAGCGGTTGGCAAAGTGGGTGAGCGTGGCCTTGTAGTCGACGAAGGTGATCCCTTCGTCGATGGCCAGCCCTTCGATCTGCGCGAACATCGGCGCGTGCGAGGCGTCGAAGAAATCGCGGCGATAGACGTTACCCGGAGCGAGGATGCGGATCGGCGGCGCGTAGCGCTGGAGGGTGCGCACCTGCACCGGCGACGTGTGCGTGCGGAGGACGACGTCGTCGGAGAGGTAGAGCGTGTCGTGCAGGTCCATGGCCGGATGGTCCGGCGGGAAGTTGAGCGACGTGAAGTTGTACCACTCGCTCTCCGCCTCCGGTCCGGTGGCCACGGTGAAGCCGATCTCGCGGAAGATCGCTTCGATCTCTTCGATGACGAGGGTGACGGGGTGCTTCCCTCCTCGCCAGATCCGACGCGCGGGCATGGTGAGGTCGCGCGCGGGCGCCGGCGGCGCGGCGCGCGCGAGCTCGCGCTCGGCTTCCTCGAGCACGGCTTCGAGCGCCGTTTTCACGCGATTCACCACCGCCCCCGCTTCCCGCCGCGCATTCGCGTCGAGCGTCGGGAGCTGCTTCATGAGCTCGGTGAGCCGTCCGCTCTTTCTACCGAGGAGCGCGGTGCGCACGTCCCTGAGGTCATCGAGCGACGACGCGCTCCGCGCCCGCTCTCGACCGGACTCCTCGAGCGCGCTCACCGAGGCGAGGAAATCGTTCAGGGTCATTGGACGGTCATCGGGAAAGCATCGAGTCCCGATGCTTTCCCGATGCTGGCCGAGTGTGTTACGCGGCGTCGAGAGCCGAGCGCGCTTTCTCCGCCAGGAGCGTGAAGGCGGCGGGGTCGTGGACCGCGAGGTCGGCCAGGATCTTCCGGTCGACTTCGATCCCCGCCTTCTTGAGCCCGCTCATGAACACCGAGTAGCTCATGTCGTTGAGGCGGGCCGCGGCGTTGATGCGCATGATCCAGAGGCGACGGAAGTCGCGCTTCTTGTTCTTGCGGTCACGATAGGCGTAGCGCCAGCCGCGCTCGACGTTCTCCTTGGCGGCCTTCCACAGCTTGCTGCGGGCGCCGTACGCTCCGCGAGCCGCCTTCATGATCTGCTTCTTGCGCTTGAGGCGCGCGACGTTGGACTTGACGCGTGGCATTGGAGTCTCCCCTTACGCTTGAAGCAGGCGCTTCATGCGCTTCTCGTCACCGCTGGTCGCAATGAGCGACGGGCGGCGCAGGTTGCGCTTTCGCTTGGACGATTTCTTGGTGAGGATGTGGCTCTTGTACGCCTTGTAGCGCTTCACTTTCCCCTTGCCGGTCACCTTGAAGCGCTTCGCCGCTCCCTTGTGAGTCTTCATCTTCATATCGAACCTCGCCTATTTCGGCGCGATGATCATCGTCATGTTCTTCCCTTCGAGCTTCGCGTCGGTTTCGATCTTGCCGATGTCGGCGAGCTCGGCCGCCACGCGATCGAGCACCTCCCTGCCCAGCTCCGGGTGCGCGACCTGCCGGCCACGAAACATCATGGTGACCTTCACCTTGTTCCCTTCATCGAGGAAGCGGCGCGCGTGTCGCGTCTTGGTCGCGAAATCGTGGTCGTCGATCCCCGGACGATACTTCACCTCCTTGAGGTGAATCACGTGCTGCTTCTTCTTCGCCTGCCGTGCCATCTTGGCCTGCTCGAACTTGAACTTGCCGTAGTCCATGATGCGGACGACCGGCGGGCGAGCCATCGGCGCGACCTCGACCAGATCCAACCCCTGCGCCTCGGCGGCAGCGAGCGCCGCTTCGAGGTCCAGAATCCCCATCTGTGATCCATCCGGCGCGATCACGCGCAGCGGACTGATGCGAATCTGTCGATTCACGCGAATGCGCTTCGTGGCGTCTGTCTGGATTGCCAGTGCTCCCCCGAGGTAGAAAACGAAAATCGCGGACCCACATTCGGAGTCCGCGATGCACGACCAAGCCCCGCGCGCAGCGGGCATCTTGTCTGGATCAGAGAACTCCTACAGCACTCGTGACGCGCGAGCGTCGAGGCCGGAGGGTGAGGGCGGACGCGCCGCCCTGCTTAGCTGATTGTACTTACAAAAGTTAGGCGCTCCGGGATGCGTGGTCAATCCCTCCCGCAGGGTCTGGTGGCCCGTGCCCTGGCGCCGGGTCGCGCACGAACATGAGGTCGATACGACCGGCGCTCAGCGGTAGCCGGCGGCGTCGGCGGGACGACCGGGGTCCTGCACCTCCACCAGGTAGCGCCAGCAATCGGGACGCGACCCATCCACGTCGGTGAAGCCGTACGCGGCCGCCAGCTGGCCGCTGGAGAGCGATTGCCCGTTCCAGCGCGATCGCTCCCGGTCGGCGGCCAGCGCCACCACCGCGCGACCGACGAAGCGCGGCGACTCCGAGATGACGAAGTGCGGCTGGATCGCGATCGCGTCGCGCCACGTGGCCTCGGTGACGCGAAACGCCTCCAGCATCATCTCCGAGCGAAGCCAGCCGGGGGTGAGCGAGACGGCGGTAGCGCCGTGCGGCGCCAGCTCGTGCGACAGCGCCCAGGCCAGCCGCGTGATCGAGGTCTTGGCCAGATCGTAGAACGTCGAGTTCCGATAGTGCGCCGCGTTGTACTCGGCGGTGCCGTCGGTCACCTCCACCACCAGACCGCCCGGGCGCGCCACCAGGAGCGGAAGCGCGTAATGGTTGGTGACGAGGTGCGTCTCCACGGCCAGCCGCAGCATGCGGAGCCCCTTCTCCAGGGAATGCTCCCACACCGGGACGTTCCACTCGATCAGGTGCTCGCCACCCCAGATGTCGTTGACGAGCACGTCGAGGCGCCCGTGGTGGTGGCCGATGCGAGCGACCAGCGCCTCGACCTGCGCGTGCTCGAGATGGTCGGTGGGCACGGCGATCCCGTCACCACCGGCCGCGCTCACCAGCTCGGCGGTCTCCTCGATCGTCTCGGCGCGGTCGTACTCCGAGCGCCGATCGCGCGTCGTCCGGCCGGTGACGTACACGGTGGCGCCGGCGGCGCCGAGCTCCACCGCGATCCCGCGCCCGGCACCGCGGGTGGCTCCCGCCACCAAGGCGACAGTGCCCGCGAGCGGCAGATGGTCGTTGGCGTTGCTGGCCATCGCAAATCCTTTGCTGCGTTGTCGTTGAGAAGCGGTTACGCGGGCGCGTCGCGATGGTTGCCGGGCTGTGGAGAACCGGTTACTTCGCTGTGTTTAACCGGTTACTCGCCGCCAGCGAGTGCACCCTGCCGTCCCAGGATATCGGCCCCCACGCGACCGAGGCGTCGTGCTCGAACATCACCTCCCACCCCTCCTCCACCGCCTGCCTCAGGATCCGCCGCTTGCTCTCCAGCGTCACCAGCGGCTCGACGTCGTAGCCCATGATCCACGGAAGGGGAAGGTGCGCCGACGTGGGAACGAGGTCGGCGAGAAAGAGGAGATGCTGCCCGCCGGCGCCCACCAGCACGCTCTGGTGATGGGGCACGTGCCCGGGGGAGGTGATGACACGGATCCCCTTCACGATCTCACGGTCCCCCTCTACCAGGTCGAGCAGCCCCTGCTCGTGAAGGGGCACGTAGTTCCGAGGGAAGTAGCTCCCCGCCGTGCGCTCGTTGGTGTGCGTTGCGAAGCGATATTCCCCGCGCTGGACCACGAAGCGCGCGCGAGGAAAGGCGGGGCGGAGTGCGCCGCCGGCGTCGACGCACATGTTCCCGCCGGCGTGGTCGAAGTGGAGATGCGTGTTGATCACCAGCGCCACGTCCTCCACGGAGTGGCCGGCGGCACGGATGCCCTCCTCCAGCAGCGTCCGACCATCGGCAGCGGCGTTCTCGATGCCGTAGATGTCGAGGAACTTGGCGTCCTCCTTGTTCCCCGCCCCGCTGTCGATGAGCACCAGCCCGATGTCGTGCTCCACCAGGAGGCAGCGCATCACCATCGGGATGCGATTGCGCTCGTCAGGCGGGATGCGCCGCTGCCAGAGCACCTTGGGCACCACGCCGAACATCGCGCCACCGTCGAGCATGAGGGCGCCGGCGTGGATGGCATGGACGCGCCAGGGGCCGACCTGCCGGGTCTCGACCAGCGGCCGACCCTCGATCACGCGGTGGTGTCCTTGTCGACTGGACCCGGGAGCGCGCTCTTTCGCCGCCGGCGGCGCCCCCTGCGCGCGCTGGTGGTGAGAAGCGCCTGGAGGTCGCCCCAACGCTCGCATGAATGCGCGCGCACCTCGCTCATGAGCTTGATGAAGATCTGAGCGGTGGCCGTGGCGTCGCCGCCGGCGCGGTGGCGCCCGTGGATCTCCACCCCGTAATGGTACGCCAGCGAGTCGAGGCGCCGGCTGCGCAGCTGCGGCAGAACGCGCCGCGCCAGCCGCACGGTGCACAACCGCCTCCCCTGCAACCGGCGCCCGCTGGCCCGGGTGACTTCGGCGGAGAGAAATCTCCAGTCGAACATCGCGTTGTGGGCCACGAAAACGTGCCCCTCCAGCACCGCCACCAGCCGATCGCAGATCTCGCGAAACGTCGGCGCGTGCCGGACCATCTCCCAGCTGATGTTGGTCAGCCTGGTGATCATCGGCGGAATGGAGCGCTGCGGGTTCACCAGCGTCTCGAAGCGCTCGACCACCCGCCCGTCCCGCACGACCAGCGCCGCCACCTCGGTGATCCGGTCGTCGAGCCACGGCCGGCCGCCGGTGGTCTCGACGTCCACCACCACGTACGAGAGACGCGAGAGCGAGTCCGGATCCTCGGCCGCGCGCAAATCGGCCCCCATGACCAGGGGAGGCACGATCAGCGCTCGCTCGGCCGACAACAGCCATCGACCCGCGCCGTCGCGCGCGATGCGAGGGTGGTCGGCGAAGAGCGCCGCCGCCATCTGCTCCGCGACGCGGGGCGGCGCGCCCGGCATCTGGCAGACGTACTCGATGAGCGGGACCGCGTCGGCCGGTCCGGACTCGAGGAAGGTCAGCGCGCGCTGGGTGAGCAGCGTTTCCATCGGACGCGCCGAGACTCCACCGCTCGCCATGGTGCCGCCCCCGCCCCCGCCCCCGCTCCCGCGACGCCCGCACCGCCTCCCGCACCGGCCGAGCGCCCACCCCGTCCGCCCCGGAGGATCCCCGTCGGCCTGCCCCCCGGCGTGATCGACGACACGGTGGAGGCCGCCGACCACCTCTTCCGGGTGCCGGGGATGTCCGTCCTGGTCGACGGCTACAACGTCTCCCAGCGGGGCTGGCCCGACCTCACCATCGCCGAGCAGCGGCGGCGGTTGGTCGATGCCCTCACCGAGCTGGCCGCCCGGACAGGCGCCGACGTGGCGGTGGTCTTCGACGGTGCCGAGCCGGTGTGGCCGGCGGTGGTGCCCAGCACCTCCCGCGTGGTGAAGGTCAGCTTCTCGCCGCCCGACGTGGAGGCCGACGACGTGGTGCTGGCCCGCGTCGCCGACATCGATCCCACCCGGCCCGTTGTCGTGGCCTCGAGCGACCGGCGGGTCGCCGACGGGGCGGCGGCGATGGGCGCCAACGTAGTGTCCTCCCACCAACTGCTCGGTGCCCTGCGTCGATGACGGTGACGAAACATACTGTTCATTCTTTGTAGCGAGACACGAAACATTCGGTCAGTACGTTCCACTCCCGTCGGGGTCCAACAAAGGAGACGGGATGGATAGCGGAAATACCGCTTGGGTGCTGGCGTCGGCGGCGTTGGTCCTGTTCATGACACCGGGTCTCGCCTTCTTCTACGGAGGCATGGTCCGGTCGAAGAACGTGCTCGGGATGCTGATGCAGAACTTCTTCTGCATGGGGATCGTCAGCGTGCTCTGGGCGTTGGTGGTGTTCAGCCTGGCCTTCGGGGAGGACATCGGCGGGGGACTCCTCGGCGGGTTCGACTTCGTGGGACTGCAGGATCTCGGCATCGCCGATGTGGAGGCGGCGGCGGAAAACATCCCCGGCCTGGCCCTCACCATCCCGCCACTCCTCTTCGTCGCGTTTCAGCTCATGTTCGCCATCATCACCCCGGCCCTGGTCACCGGAGCGGTGGCCGACCGGATGAAGTTCGCGGCCTGGGCGGTCTTCGTCGCTCTCTGGCTCCTTTTCGTGTACGGACCGGTCGCCCACTGGGTCTTCAGCCCCGAAGGCTGGCTGTTCGATCGAGGGGCGCTCGACTTCGCCGGCGGCACGGTGGTGCACATCAATGCCGGCATCGCCGCCCTGGCCCTGATCATGGTGCTGGGCAAACGGAGAGGGTGGCCCGGCGAAGCGATGGCGCCACACTCGCTTCCGTTCACCCTCCTGGGCACCGGCATCCTGTGGTTCGGCTGGTTCGGCTTCAACGCCGGCTCGGCCGGTGGCGCCGGTTCGATCGCCGGTCACGCGCTGATCAACACCAGCCTCGCGGCTTCCGCCGCGATGCTCGGCTGGCTCGTGGCGGAGAA
>DATFFZ010000066.1:0-2954 GCA_035249845.1 Gemmatimonadaceae bacterium | reverse complement strand
CGCCCATCGTGAACGAGCGGCCGCGATAGCAGCGGCGCTCGGTGGCGAGAGCAACATCGCCCGTATCGAGGCCTGCGCCCTTACCCGGCTCCGTGCCGAGCTGCGCGACTCCGGAATCGTCGACGAGAAGGCGCTGGAGCGCGGGGGAGCCACCGGCGTTTGGCGCCTTCCCGACGGCGTGGTACACATCATCGTCGGCCAGGATGCCGCCGCGCTGGGGTCCGCCCTCGCGGACGGAAGCGGTCGTCATCCGGTGACGTCCTGATCGCGGCTGTTGGGCGAGCGCCGGCTACGTCACCAGCTCCATCGCACTTCCCAGCGGGAGAAAGCGCACGCTCCGCTGAATCTCGTCCGGTGCCTGCGCGAAGGCGCGATCGATGGCGGCTCGACGCTCTCGAAAGTGCGACCACCCCTCGTAGTGAATCGGAACGATCACGCGCGGCGCCATGAGGCGACAGAGCTCCACCGCGTCCTCCGCCGTCATAGTGTAGCGAAGGGGGCCGGTCACAGAGAAGCGGACACCGCCGAGGTGAAGCAGCGCGGTCCCGACGTGCAGTCGCCGAGCGACCTCGCGCACACCGTCGAACAGCACCGTGTCACCCGAGATCCAGAGCACGCCGTGCCGCTGACCATCCCATCGGAGGGAGAAGCCGATCACCTCTCCCGAGAGCCGCTTCGTGCCCGGGGGACCGTGACGGCATGGCGTGGCCGTGACCTCGATCGCGGGACGGCCCGCCATCTCGAGAGTGGTCGTGCTCCACGGGGCGAGCCCGCGCGCGTTGCGGCCGAGTCGCGCCGCCGCTGCCGTGGTGGTGACCACGGTTCCAACCGAGGGGAGCAGCGCGCGACCCGCGGCGTCGAGGTTGTCGGCGTGCTGATCGTGCGTGAGGAGGACGGCATCGAGCGGCGCGATGACGTCGACAGCCACGGCAGGCCCCTCCACCTTGCGCGATGTCGTGCCCCACCCGAAGTGGTATGTCCGCCCCGGCGCGTCGAAAGTCGGGTCGGTGAGGAGGCGCCACCCGCCGATCTCCAGCAGCGTGGTGGGACCGCCAATGTGAGTGATACGAATCACGGTCAAGCGGATCGCGCGTGCGCCGCCGCCCACTCCAGCGCGTAATCGGCCACCTCCTCCCACCCTTGCTGCGCCGGGAGCAGGTGCGCCCGCCCGTCGAAAACCTTCACCTCGGTGATCGTGTTCGACTTGTACTGGCCGGCGTTCGCGCGTTGCACCGATGGCGGCATCAGGTTGTCCTTGGCTCCGGAGATGAACAGCAAGGGAGCGCGCGCATCGTTGCGATAGTTCACGTAGGTGTCCTGATGCCCCGGCTGGAAGTTGGCGAGCACGCTCCCCCAGAAGACCCTCCCGGAGGCAGGGATGTGATAGCGCGTGTACAGCGCGCGCGACTCCGCCTCGGTGAAGGTGTTGGTGAAGGCGTAGTGCCACTGGTCGTGAGTGAAGCCAACGGCTCGGTCGCGGTTGGCCGGGTTCTTCAACACCGGAAACGTCGATTTGAGCTGCGACAGCGGCGCCGTGAGCACGCCTTCGGTGGGCGCCGAGTTCATCGCCACGCCGACGGCGCCGTAGCCCCGGTCGAGCAGCAGCTGGACGAACACTCCACCCGCCGAGTGGCCCATCAGGATGGGAGGGCGGTCGAGTCCCTTCACCACGGTCACCAGGTGCTCGAGGATGCGCGGAACGGTGAGCGCGCGAATGGGCGACGGGTCGGCATTGAGCGCCTCCACTTCCACCTCGAATCCCGGATACGCCGGCGCCAGAACGCGATAGCCGCGCTGCTCGTAGTGCGTGATCCAGTGCTCCCAGCTTCGAGGGGTGACCCAGAATCCGTGGATGAGGACGATGGTGTCGGGTCCGCCCGAGCGCGTGATCATGGCTGTCTTCCGGGTGAGAGTGGCGGCGACGCGGGTGGCTTGCTTCACGCAACCTTATGCCCATGACTTGCGTGCCGCAAGCTACCCTGTAGCATGCATCCCATGCCGCGCACCGATTTCGGCCGCATGAACTGCTCCATCGCACGCGCCATCGACATCCTGGGCGAGCCCTGGACGCCTCTCATCCTCCGCGATCTCCTCCTGGGCTTCACCCACTTCGACGAGATGCAGCGCGACCTCGGCGTCTCCACCAACATCCTGGCCGACCGGCTCCGCCGGCTCACGAAGGATGGCGTCATCGAGCGACGCCGCTACGGCGCGCACCCGAAGCGGTACGAGTATCACCTGACGGACAAGGGTCGAGACGCCGTCCCCATTCTCCTCGCCCTCGTGGCGTGGGGCGACCGGTGGGAGGCAGGGGGCGCCGGTCCGCCCACCGACGTCATCCACACCCGCTGCGGCAAGCCGACCGCCGCGGTGGCCCACTGCGGCGCCTGCGGACGGAAGCTCGAGCAGAGCGAGCTCGTCTATCGCAACGGCCGCGGCGCCGAGACCGCGCCGGGAACACTCCTCCTTCGGGAGAAGCTCCGCGGGCGGCGGCGGTGAATCGCCGAGCATGCGCTCTCGCCCTCTGGGTCCCCGGCGCCGCGATGCTCGCCTGCGCTCCGGCGGCGCCTCGCACCGACGCGCCGGCCGCGCTCCATTCGGTATCGGCGGCGTACCGGCCGGCGACGGATCTCGGCGCGCTCTTCCACGACGTCCAGACCGCCAGCGTCTTCCGCGACTCGAAGACGTTCGTCGACGCGCGCCCCCGCTCGGAGGCCCGGGAGATCGTCCAACGCTACGCCGCCGAGCGCGGCCGCCCGAGCTTCTCGCTGGCCGCGTTCGTGGAGCGCCATTTCGTGCTGCCTGACGACGCAGGCACCGGCGTCCGCGCCGACACGTCGCGCGGCATGGAGGAGCACATCAGAGCGCTCTGGCCCGCGCTCACCCGCCCCGCCGACCCACCCGACACGCGCTCCTCGCTCATCCCCCTTCCCCATCCCTACGTCGTCCCCGGC